>JBAZDX010000042.1:0-2720 GCA_041654255.1 Sulfurimonas sp. | reverse complement strand
CCTTTGAAATATGGGATAAAAAAGTAACTGCTGAAAATCGAAGATTTGAGAAGTTTAGACAAACCCATAATTATGATGAATTTGAGACCGGGATATCTGGGCATGAACAGCGTTTGAAAAAAATTCAACGCAAATATAGACCTTGATTATAGTTTTTTAGTTATGTTATCAGACCACAAAAATATTTAAACATGTGGTGTTTGGGAGTTGGGAGTTTTTATGCTAAAAAAGGTTTAGGCGTTTGAGCTTAAACTTTAGCTAACCTCAATATCTTCACTAAATCGTTTTTGTGTTGGTGTCAAGCCTTTTCTTTCTGCGTAACTTTCTGGTTGTCGGCTGCTTGCCCAATCTCCAATTTCTTTAAGTTCACTTGGGGTGTAACCTTTGCGTAAATTGTTTTCTGCTCCGGCGTATCTAAACAAACAACTAGTTAATGTGGGGTCTAAGTTTTGCAGAATTTGATTTAACCGTTCTACAGTCATATGTTTATGTTTTTGTGCGCTCCAAAGAAAGGATCTGCTAAAATAATGGTAGCGCGGAAAAAGCCAACTATCACGAGGTATTTTTAACTCTTCTATTTTTTGAATCCAAGTTACTAGGTAGGGCATGAAAATATATTTTCGGTTTTTACTCTTAGTGCGTCTTACAGGTTTTTGACTGATTCTTGTAGGCTCAACTTGTTTTAAATCTATGCCACATTTTTTGCAGAAGTTGGCGGCCTTGGCGTTTTTTGTATTGCAGCTTAAGCAGACTTTATAGGCTTTACTTTTTTTCTCTATTGTAAAGGTTACTATAACTTGCTTCTCATCATACCCTATATCGGAAAAATTAAGACTTAATCCTTCACCGCCTCTTTTGAACCAAGTTTGCTCTAAGGCTATTATGGCCTGATCTCTGAGCTTGATTATTTGGTTTGCTTCCTCTCCACATTTTGTGTAGTTTTGAATAGCTTCAATTTGCAGAATTAATTCGAGTGCTTCTTTATCTGTTAGTGTGAAGGCGCGGTCTCTGCGTTTTAATCGTTGCTTGTTTTTGAGCCAGCCGCTTTTTGTGTTGTTTAGGGTAAAGTTTTTGCTCAAAGTTTCTGCCTTCTTATCGCTTAATATGTTAAGCCCTACTGCTATTTAGTCTTTTGGTTAAAAGACTAAGTGAGCCATGCCCTATAGACAGACAGAGACTTTTTATCCATAGGTATATCTATATATTAAAAATAGACAGTGTCTATAGATGGTTAGTCATCTACGACTCTTCTGTCAGATTTGGGGGAGGTTGTTCATCTTCTGGCGAGGTAACATTCATCTTTACTAATTGGTGATGATATTTTTCGCCCACTCCTTTAGGCAGCCTTACAGCGTAGCCACTATTACCAATTTTTATAACTGAACCAGTTATGCCCTGTTCATTGATTACTGTTTGTTGGTTCTGTAATTTCATATATGATTCGCAATCTGCTAGCAGATTTGGATATATTTTTGCTTTAGAGTTTTTTCGCCAAATTTCATAACGATCTGAGATTTTATCAGGTAGCTTTGGATAAGTGCCTTCTTCGAGATAATCTATTTTACAGAGGTCCTGTAGTGGCTGTTCAAAGTTTTTATGATATTTTATTTTTTGGATTTCATATTTCCCGCGTTCTGCTATTATGATTTCAAAAACTACTAGCTTGCGGAGTGGTGCACTTATTGCATTCATGTTGGAGGCCGTCATTATCAAGCAGGCTAATTCGGGGCGTGTATCTGATACATAACTGCTTAGTTTCCTTATTACTTTTGGTACTCCTTGTTCTGCGGGGGCGGTCATTTGTACTGCATCCCATCCTGCACATTTGGTTCTTTGTGTGCCTGGTTCTAATAGTAAAACTATATCGTAGGGGTTGCCGCATAGTTTTGTGAAAACGGTTTCCCATGCTGGATTATTTGGTTCATATGCGTTTTCTGCGATTCCTCCGTTCATGTAGTACATTAGCCATAACATGAGCGTGGTTTTTCCTACTCCGAAGGGCAGATTTTCTGTTTTCAGTTTTCCTTGTGTTTGGCTTGTGATAAGTACAACAAGGAGGAAGTTATGGTTTATTGCGTCGTTTAGGTATGTGGCGAAGTCTTTGAAATCTTTTGGTGTTGTGCTCATTGATTTATTTTTGCTCCTATATTTTGTACGGTGCTTTCTCTAGTTGTTGGGCGGTATTTTGTTATATCTAGATAGTTTTTGCTTTCTAGTATGTCTTTGTAGGTTTTGAATAATATTTTATTTATGGATTGTAGTAATTGGAGTTTTTTGTTTGTTAGGTTCATTTGGCGTACTGCATAGTCGATGGATTGTATTTTGTTTTCAAGATCGAATATTTTTTTAAATTCTTGATCATGTATTGGTTCCACCATTTTGTAGCATTCTATTGGTAGTATGATGTATAGGGTTTCTAATGCATTAAAAGTTCCAAATACGTCGTTATTGTTCATTCTGAAAATTACGTCTGAGATAGCATGTATTAGGTTTGATTGGTATGTTGCTTGTAAAATATGACGTTCATCAGATTGTGCCATAATATCTTTATGTTGTTTGGGTTTTTAATAGTTATCGATAACTTTAAATTTAAAAGTTTAGAATATTATAAAGTATGCGCTGCATTTGGGTAGAAGATGATGATTGGGAATACTTAGTTAACCGTAAAACACATGAAAAGGCGCGAAATATTCGCGTTGTAGTTCATCAAGTTATTTTGG
>JBAZDX010000041.1:0-4356 GCA_041654255.1 Sulfurimonas sp. | reverse complement strand
AAGATGCATTATCTAAGGAGTTTGTGGGTAAGAACAATATACGAGCGACTGCAACTAGAACAAACGCTAAACCTGTTCAAGCTGCTAAACCCGTTGTAGTTAAACAAAAATATGCCTCAAACGCCATTGCTAAAAACAGCTCTAAACATGAAAGTGATGTTTGGGAAAGTTTTTAATAAACACACAAGCAAGGTTAAAACAGACGAGGATAAATCCTCGTTTCCGAAAAAGAAAAAGTACGGAAGCAAGGTTTTAACCTTGCCGAAATGTTAAAGACCGCAACATATTTGCAACACTGTGTAAATATAATTAACATCAATAAAAACGGGGATGAATCCTCGTTTGACAAAGAGTGAAAATAGTATAACAATTTAGGAATTTTTATGAAAACAATTTTAAATTTACTCCAAGACGATACTGCTCTGTATCTTGATGAGGCTCTTTATACGTTTGAGAGCAATAAAGAGATACCTTGTGACATAATGATTTGCCCTACCGAGCATTTAGAAACAGCTTCCCTTTTGGTAAATCCTAAAGAGTGCTTCTTTATAGCGGCATTAAATGACAAAGATGAGCAAAGCTTAGTTCCTGATATATTTGACGCATGGATACTTCGTTCTTCACTTCTTAAACTCCCTTCTATGCTTGAAGCATACGATTCATATATAGAGCAGAAGATAACATTAAGAGTTCAAAGAGAAATCATAGAACGCTTTAGCGTAGACACTTCTGTTCATAATGCAAACTTAGACGGAATCAAACTAAATATGCAAGAGAGCACTAAAGAGATAGAGAATATCTTTGAAGAGCGTGTGGAAGAGATGAGAAAGATTCATCGTGATGCCAAAGGCGCACATGAGAAGCTAACTGTTCTAAAGGAGCAGACTGCTCCTGCAGCATTTGCGGAACTTGAAGACTCTTGGAGCATGACAGAGTCTATTCTCTCTCGCACCGACGAAGTCATAAAAGCCATGTTTGGGTTTATCATGGTTCTTCAGTGTGAAGACCGCATCTCTCAGATGATTGAGGGCATAGAGAAGATTATGCAAGACGACGTAGCGTTTGCAGAGCTTAATGGGTTTAGTGTGAAAGATGAGCTAAAAACAGAGCTTAAAAAAAGATTGATTGCTTTTTACACCATTCAAGACCAAAGAGATTATGCTTCAGGGATAGAAGACGCTATGCAGGGTTGTAACATAGAACAGCCTAATATTGAAGAGCTTTTACTGTTTTAGACATGTAGATATCCAGACGATGGGATATCGTTATAAATAAAGTAAAGGTTCTCCTTTATTTTATGAAGTAAAATCTATCTGCCTCGAAAGAGGCAAGCTTCAGTGCCTTAGCGGTTAGCGTAGAAAAAGGGACGTGTTCCTTTTTCGTTATAAATAAAGTAAAGGTTCTCCTTTATTTTATGAAATAAAATCAAGGAGATAAAAGATAATGCCAAAAATACTAATAGTAGATGATTCAAATATGTTGCGTGATATGGTTAAGTATGCGCTAAACGAGGGTGGATATCCTGATGTCGTAGAAGCAGTTGACGGAGTGGATGGTCTCTCTAAAGCAAAAGCCACTCAGTTTGACTTGATAGTTTCAGATATCAATATGCCAAATATGAACGGGTTTGAGTTGATTACGGAGCTGAGAAAACTGCCTGTGTATGCAAAGACGCCTATTTTAACACTTACAACGGAAAAGACCGATGATATGAAAGCAAAGGGAAAAGAGGTCGGAGCAACAGGCTGGATAGTAAAACCGTTTGTTCCCGAGCAGCTTCTCAAGGCGGTTGGAATCGTCCTGAGTAGATAGGGATAGGTTATGGCAGTATTTGATATCAATAAATATCGTCAGATGTTTTTGGAAGAAGCCGAAGATCTATTTGAAACTATAGATAACATTTTGCTTGAAGCCGAAGATGCGGGTGATATGGACAATGAAACTATTAACTCTCTGTTTCGCTCTGTTCATACGCTAAAGGGCAATTCGGCATCGGTTGAGTTGTCAATGTTTGCAGCCTTAGCCCATGAACTGGAGTTTTTCATGGACAGACTCCGCAACGGAGAACTTTCATTTCAAGATAGCATGGCAAGTTTGCTCATTGACGGGGTAGATACTCTAAAGCACATTTTAGAGTTAGAGTTGAATGATGAGTTAGAACATGATTATTTCACTTCCACTAAAGAAGATCTTCTTTATAAACTGGATAACTTTTCACAAGATATCAAAGAATCTCTGCTTTTAGATGAAGAAGAACATTGCAAAAATGAAAAAACGCTAAATCTCCAAGACGTGGAAGCCGAAGAAGAGCCTGCATTTGGGCTATTGATGCCTAAAGACGATGAGGGAGCTTATGGAGCAGTAAACTCTAATGCAATAAAAAAAGAACAAAATGATGAACCCTCAACCAAGGAGGATGAAGATGATGGATTTGGATTTTTCGATGAACTTGAACTTATTGAAGACGACGGCGAATGGTTTGGATTCTTTGATGAGCCCTCAACCAAGGAGGATAAAGGATTTGGTTTTTTCGATGATATAGAAACTTCAGATGATGTCTTAGAGAGTGACGATGGATTCGGTTTTTTCGATACGATAGAGACTCTGCCTGAGAAAAAAGTTCAAGCGGCTCAAACGGCTAAAGAAGAAAAAGAAGTTCCAAATAAAGAGCTTGAAGTTAAAGAGAGCTCAAAGTTTAAACCTGAGAGTGCTTCTAGTTCTATCAGGGTAGATTTATCTAAAATAGACGCTCTTATGAATAATATCGGGGAGCTTGTTATTGCCCACTCTATGCTTATGCAATATACTTATATAATGCAAGACCAGAAGATAAAATCAGAGCTGAGTGAAAGACTAGATCTGCTTGACCGTTACATAAGAGAGCTTCAAGAGTCTGTTATGAGTGTTCGTATGATTCCTATGGAGACTGTATTTTCAAAGTTTCCTAAAGTTATAAGAGACACTGCCAAGAAGTTAAACAAGAAGATAGATTTCCGTCATTACGGAGACAGTGTAGAGATAGACAAAGCTATGATTGAAGGTCTTACGGATCCGCTTACGCATATCGTAAGAAATGCTATGGATCACGGTATAGAATCAACCGACAGAAGAAGAGCCGCAGGCAAAAATGAGACAGGAACTCTTCTCATGAGTGCGGAGCAGGCTAACGGACAGATGATAATCAAGATTCAAGATGACGGAGGCGGTATCAATCTTGCAAAAGTAACCGCTAAAGCTATCCAAAATGGTATCTTAGAAGAGTCTGTTGCCGTCGGGATGAGTAATGAAGACAAAGCAATGCTTATATTTGCACCGGGGCTTAGTACAGCTGAAGCTGTTACGGATATATCAGGTCGTGGCGTGGGTATGGATGTAGTTATGTCTAATATCAAAAAGCTCGGGGGTGCGGTTAAGGTAGAGACTGAAGAAGGATTCGGTTCAACGTTTACTATAGTTTTACCTTTAACTTTGGCTATATTAGACGGGCTTAATATTCGTGTGGGTAAAGAACACTATATTTTACCGCTATCTGCAATTATAGAATCACTTAAACCCGAAGAGGGAATGATTAAACAGATAGGGGACGAAGAGTCTGAAGTGCTTATGCTAAGGGAAGAGTTTATTCCTGTTGTGAGGCTACATGCAATATTTAATATCGCCCCTCAAAATCATAAACTTTTCGATGGGATTTTAATAGTCGTCAGATCGGGTACTAAAAAAATAGCTTTGTTTGTGGATGAGTTTATGAATCAGCAGCAGTTTGTCATCAAACCGCTTGATAGAAACTTTAGAAATGCACAGGGTATCGGTGGGGCAACTGTTCGAGGTGATGGAACGATAGGGCTTATTATCGATACTATGAATATTATGGATAAGAATTAGGAGAACAACATGGCTATTATAGAAAGTAATCAATTACTCACTTTCAAACTTGGAAGTGAAACATACGGCATTCAGATAAGTAAAGTAAGAGAGATTCTTACTTATCCCATCGTAACACCGATACCCGATGCCAGTCGTTGGGTTAAAGGGGTTATCAACCTAAGAGGAGAAGTCGCTCCTATTATTGACTTAAGAGTAAGATTCAATATAAACTCTGAGCCTGTTTATAATGAAAGAACTATTGTCATTGCGGTTAAAACAGAAGATTCCAGAATGATAGGCTTAGTCGTGGATGAAGTCTCAGATATGGAAAACGTTGAGCTTGACAAACTCTACCCTGCCCCTGATATGGGAACTTCTATAGCCCCTAAGTATCTAAGAGGTCTATTTAAAAAAGAGGATAAGATGATTGTTATTCTTGATATTGACAAAATCTTAGACAAGGAAGAGATGCAACGTCTTTCTCGTCATTCG
>JBAZDX010000040.1:0-4753 GCA_041654255.1 Sulfurimonas sp. | reverse complement strand
ACAGGTTGTAGGACAAAAATATTTTATTGGATAACTTAATTCATTCTTAGTAAATTAATTATTAATTAAGTGGCTAATGGTTAGACTGATGGATGAAATTAGCAAGAGGTGTTGTCTGTGTCTATTAAAAAAAAGATAGAAGAGCTGAAAGAAGAGTTGTTATTAGAAGAAGCTTCGAGAATGTTTGAAGAGATTGGCTATGAGCATATGAAAGTTGCTGACTTAGCAAAAACTGCAAAAGTGTCAGTTGGTACAATTTATGCAATATTCGCTTCAAAAGAGGGTTTATATCTCGCTTATATAGAACATCAGATAAGCAATTTCTTTGCAGAACTTCAGCTAAGAATCTCAACAGATACTACACCTAAACAAAAGATACATAACTATATAGAATTAAAGTTTTCGTACTATATCCAAAAACGAAAAGCTATTGAGCAGAGTGCAACTAATAATCCGCTTTTTTTTAACACTACTTATAGTGAGCACTCTAAGCAATTTCAAAAAATATATCATTATCTCTCAGAGTGTTTTATGGAACTAAGCCCAACACTAAATGATGAGTCAGCTATCACAATGGCTTTTGCACTCAATGGTTTTAGTGATGGATATATAAGTCAATGGCTGGAGACAAATAATAATCTTTTAGACAAAGTAGATGAAGTGACCGATCTGTTTACAGGTATGATAGAGGGCTGTAAGTGAATACAAAAAACTACAAAAAAAATATAGCAGGTCAATTAGCTCAAACTTTTATAGAGCATCCTCTTACATTAATGCTGAGTATCTTTATTCTTGTGATGGGCTATGTAACACTGCAAATCTCGCCAAGAGAAGCAAATCCACAAATTGTAGTCGCCGGTGGTGCTGTTATCGTTGCATATCCCGGTGTTAAAGCAAGTGAGATTCAAAAAGTCATAGTTGAGCCGCTTGCTAGACGACTCAGAGAAGTTCAAGGAGTGGAAGATATTTATGGATATGCACAGGACAATGTAGCAATTTTAAATGTTAAATTTTTTCTAGGACAAGAGAGAGATGAGGCAAATTTTAGGCTCTATAATAGTGTTCTTAGAAATGTAGATGTTCTTCCAAAAGGTATAATGCAACCAATAGTAAAAACAATGGACATAGATACAGATATTGCCATAGCTTCTATAGCGTTTTATCCGAAAAATTCTTCACTCTCAATGACTGAACTTCACAACAAAGTATCAAAAATTCAGACTAAAATAAATCGTATAGAAAATGTAGCAATTACAGATTTAATTGGTGAGAGAAAAGAGCAATACAATATAGAAGTAAATCTTCAAAAGCTTACGGGTTATCATCTCTCACTTGGACAACTATTAAAATCTATAGAAGGATTAACAGCAAAAATTCCAGATATAAAAGGAAGAACAGCTGAGGAAAAAATAGTAATATTTGGTGTTGATAAAGCTATCCAAAATATTAATGATATTAACAAACTCATAGTTGCCATTTATGGTGGCTCAGCAATATATATGGAAGATATAGCAACCGTTACAAAAAGCGATGATATTCAAAATATGAAATCAGCTACTCTTGTCTTTGCTGAAAATGGACTTGCTAATGAGATACCACAAACTACGATAAGTATTACTAAAAAACAGGGAGCAAATGTTGTAGAGGTAAATAAAGATATTTTCGCACTTATGGACTCGCTTAAGGAGGAACTCGAAAGTGAAAATATCGGCTTTGTCATTACAAGAGATGATGGATATACGGCGAACCATTCAGTAAATGAACTTGTTACACATATTGTCATTTCTGTTATTATTATAGGTATTTTACTCATTGTAACCTTAGGATATAAAGAAGCATTTATAGTAACTTTAACTGTTCCTATGATTATATCTCTAACTCTTTTTGCCGGTTACATGCTGGGACAGAGTATAAATAAAATCTCGCTATTTGCACTTCTACTTAGTCTTGGTCTCTTGGTAGATTCAGCGATTATAGTTATTGAGAATATTCATAGACATTTTCATGACCATGATGCAGGAAATAAAACAGTAAAAGAGATAGCAGTTGCCGCTACTAATGAGGTTGGAAATCCTACAAACCTGGCGACAATAGCCATTATTATGACCTTTCTTACTATGTTCTTAGTTGGAGGAACTGTTGGACAATATATTCGACCAATTGCTGTCTTTGCCCCGATTGCGATGTTCGCTTCACTCATAGTTGCTTATATTTTTACCCCTTACCTAGTAAATAAACTTATGACAAAGGAGGACTAAAAAGATGATGAAACATAATTTCATAGAGACTTCCGTATATAATCTCTTACAGAGTAGAGCAAAGAAAATCTTCGCTATGCTTTTTATGCTTTTAGCTTTAGTCTCTTCTGTAATGCTAGTAACATCTGAAGCTGTAAAAGTAAAACTACTCCCCAATCAGTATGCGGATAACTTTACTATATATATTGACTTACCGGAGGGCAAGTCGGTTTATGAGACTAAAGAGATAACATCTTGTATAGTTCAAACACTTAAAAATGAAGATATTATTACAAATATGTCCATATTTTTAGGAGAGAGCGCTCCTGTTGATTTCTCCGCAATGATAAAAGGACGACTTTTTGCAAATGGTGAGAATATTGCTAATATTCTTGTAAATCTTAAAAAAGAGCATGAGCGAGAAGAGAGTTCGGTTGATGCAGTTCATAGACTAAGACCTGTTATACAAAAAAACTGTTCTATGCATAACTCAAACATAAAATTTGTTCAAGCTCCCGCTGGACCTCCCTATTTAGCTGCTATTGTGTTAGAGATAACAAGCGATGAAAAATTATCATCTATGGAAAAACTTGGATTTAAACTCGAAACTATTTTTAAGTCTATAGATGGGCTTGTAGATATAGATGTATTAACAGACTCAAATACTCCACGACATGTAGTAAAACTAAATAGAGAAAAAATACTTAAATCAGATCTCAAACTTGACCAAGTAAAAAACATACTCTATCTCTCTTTTGAAGGGATGGACATAGCTTATACAAATAGTGAAGATGTACAGAATCAAATTCCGATTCACCTAGTCTTAGACAAAAAAACAAAACTTTTTAATCTCGATAGTAAAGAGGAACTACTCAATAAATTTTCAGAGATAAAACTTATGAATTCTCTTGGTATGCTAGTGCCATTGAGTGAGTTAATAACTATTGAAACAAAGGCTAAAGGACATCAACTCAGTTCAAAAAATCTTTCTCCTCTTATAAATGTAGTTGCAGAGACTGATATGATAAGTCAGATTTATGCACTTCTTGCTATACGAGAAGCAATTCAAGAGAGACTATCAGATGAGTATGAGGTACAAAAAACCGGTATGTTGGATTTTACACTTATTGATAAAAAAACAAAAGAGAGTTTTACTCTTCATTGGGATGGAGAGCAAAAAGTATCTATGGATACCATAACAGATTTAAGTATGGCTCTTGGGGTCGCAATAGTCTTAATATTCTTTATGATGGTTATATATTACAATAACTTCTCTCTTGCAACCGCTATTGTCCTAGCAAGCTTTGTATCTGTCGTTGGCGTTATATATGCCCATCTTGTCTTTGATATTTTTACCACAGCTACATTTTACATGACGGGAACTTCGCTTATAGGTTTCATCGCTCTTATAGGGATAAATTCAAGAAACTCTCTTTTAATTATAGACTTTGCAAAGCAGTTAATTGAAGAGAAATGTATTGATGTAGATAGAGCGATTGCAATATCAGTAGCTACAAGAGCAAAGCCTATCCTTTTAACCGTTCTTGCTATTATATTTGCAAGTGCATTATTAGCAACTGATCCGGTCTTTGGTGGACTTGGTGTTGCTTTAATCGGTGGAACTTTAGCAGCTTATGCAGTTTCTTTATTTATCGTCCCAATCATCATCCAAATACCGTTAAGGAAGCAATACTAAATAAAAAAGGAGACAGATGAAGAGAAATAAGTTACAATAGTGATAAATTCGCATACTAGGTGAACTTATATTTTAAGTTTAAAATTGAAGTATATCTCGTAAGAGTATATCTCGTAAAATCAAAAGGAAATATTATGTCAAAAGAAAAATTAGATGCATTAAAAGAAGAGTTAAAGTTAGCAAAAGAAGCCAATACGCTCACTGCTGAAAATATCAACACAATTGTACATGATGCAGTTACGAAAATAATCAAAGAGCTGGAGTTTGATAGAGATATGACGGCTGATGCTATCAAAGATGTCTTAGATACTACAGGAAGTTTATTAAGTGAGTTGGGTGAACATACGGCTCAAAATATTAAAGCCGGAAAGAATGGCGTACAAAAAGCATTAAAAGATGAGATGGATTTTCATTCTAAAAAATTTGAAGAACTTCATCATATCCTGGCAGAAGAATCAGTAAAAGATATGAAAATAGTATTGGATGACGCAAAGCAATCACTGCATCACGTTAAAGCGTTTGGAGAATTGTCATTGGATGTGTTTCATCATGCGGTAGATGGTGCCATTAAGGGTGCAAAAGAAGTACTTAACGAGAAGAAAAAGTAAAAACATGATTAAAATATCTCAAACCATTTCAAATACAAAAAGAGTAAGCCAGATCGTGAGTATTTTGTACAAAAATGGCTTTGACGATATTGTCAAGAGGATAAACTTTGAGGGGAGCTTCAGGCTTCCTCTCTTTATGGATAGCGATAAAGACAATCTCTCTAAAAGTCAAAGAATCAAAAAAACTATAGAAGAGTTGGGACCTACGTTTA
>JBAZDX010000039.1:0-7286 GCA_041654255.1 Sulfurimonas sp. | reverse complement strand
TATGGGAACTTCTATAGCCCCTAAGTATCTAAGAGGTCTATTTAAAAAAGAGGATAAGATGATTGTTATTCTTGATATTGACAAAATCTTAGACAAGGAAGAGATGCAACGTCTTTCTCGTCATTCGGTGGAGATGGTCGCTTAGAAAATTGCTTTTTTGTATTTATATTTGCAACAAATATGCAACTTTAAAATGATATAAATTAAAGTTTAATTTTATTAAAAAGGCTAGGATTCAGATGTTCGTGTCCAAAAAACGATTTAAAAAGCTCGAGAGACAATATGAAGACATATCTAAAGAGAATGAAATGCTTAAGAAGCAGATCGCTCTTTTTAAATATAAAGAAGATGAGCAACTATATGAATCACTATCTATGTCCGATGAGAGCCAAAAATATCGTTTAGAACACTCGGTCGCTTCTAAATTCACGTCATCGACTATCGATGGTTTATCGATAGTTTATAAAACTTTTGAGGCGATACTACAGGGTATTGGAGATATAAGGGAACTAATATTGATAGAATCGGACGAACTCGCCAATTCTAAAACCGATATTATAGATGTCGCAAATTCATTAGAGATGCTTATATCTATACTAAATAATTCCAATACAAAAATGGATGCGCTCATCAGCGGAGTAAACGGAGTTAGACAGATAGTTACCCTTATTAACGATATCGCAGATCAGACTAATCTGCTTGCTCTTAATGCCGCTATCGAAGCGGCACGTGCAGGAGAACACGGACGAGGCTTTGCAGTCGTAGCCGATGAAGTCCGCAAACTAGCTGAGCGTACGCAAACGGCTACTAAGCAAGTGGACGTAAATATACAAATTGTTAGACAAGAATCGGATGAAATAGAGTCCCTAAGCGACAACATGGTCGATATCGCCGCCCAAACCAAAGATGCCGTTAATAAATTCAAACAGACACTGGATAAATTTGCCAATACTTCCGGTGACATTTCCCTCTCAAGCCAAGACCTGCTAGGTTATACATTTGCAAGCTTTATAAAGATAGATCACTTAACTTATAAAGCAAATGTTTATGAGTCTATTTTTAGCGCTTCTCCTACACTTGATGCGTATTTACCAAAAGCAAATGACTTTAAACTATGGTATGAAAGTATTGCAAAAGCCTCTTTAGATAAAAAGTATAATTTTACTACCGTTGAATCTTTACAAAAAGAAGCCGTCTCATATGTTTATGAAATCATTCATCTGCTTGAGGGAGGGACTTACGGAACCAAACAAGATAATATTCTCTCATTATTTGAAAAAATTGAATCTCTCAGTAAGAAACTATATGCCGCAATCGATAATGCTTAAACGCTAAGTTATGGGTTATTTGTGGGAATTCGCAAGTCGCTCAAGCGATGCTAAATAAAAATTTATAAAAACAAAAAAGGATTAATTATGGCTGAAGAAACAGAAGATAAAAAACCAGAAAACAAAAAAACAGAAGATAAAGAAGCTCTTAAGGTACAGCCAAAATCAAATACATTGATGATTGTTGCTATTGGCGCATTGGTATTTATTGTTATACTGATTGGTATACTTGTAGCCGTATTAATTGGTAAAGATGACCATAATACACATGAAAGTCCTGCACCGACAATACATGGCAGTCCTGCTAATGTCGATCAACATGATGCACATCAGGAACAAAAACCTAAAAGTCCATCCGAGGCAACAAGGAAATTAAGTGAAATAGGAACAATGCATCCTCTTGAAGTGTTCGTTGTGAATTTAAAAAGTGATAACGGACGCAGATACTTAAAAACATTAATGTCGTTAGAAATAACAGATCCTAAACTAAGTGTAGAATTAACATTAAAAAACGCAGTGATTAGAGATAAAATTATCAGAATTCTATCATCAAAATCAGTAGAAGAAATTGCTTCTACCAAAGGTAAACAAACAGTGGTAGATCAAATTACAGGGGCTTTGAACTCAATACTCGATATAAAATCAATTAATAGTATATACTTTACGGAATTTGTTGTACAATAAAATGATTTTAGGCACTGACTAAGTAGGCATTCTATTTGCTTATCGAAGGTGTCAAGTTATAGTTGGTGGTAACTTTTTTATAAATCTTTTTGTAGAAAAATTTCATAAAATGGCACTATTTCTATAACAATGCCGTCTTGAGTAATCGACTCTTTTGTATCGTATGAAACAATAGTGCCTAACGATAGGTTGAATTTTTTACAAGCGACTATCAACCCTTTTATCTCTCTTTGTCTGGTCTCATCTTCGCTGATATCATAAGTTACTTGAATAGCCTCCTTAACAGTACCGTTTTGTGCTATTAAAAAATCACATTCACTCTGATTTTCTCTAAAATAGTATATCTCTTTACCTGCTCGCTTAAGTTCTAAAAACATAGCATTTTCTAGTGATTTTCCGATATTATCCGAAAATTTGAATTCAATTGCATTATTAAGACCTACATCAATAGTGTAAATCTTTTTCTCACCTAATTCTTGATTTATAAGAGAAGTATCATACCTGTGAAGCGTAAGAGCCAAATAAACACTTTGAACATAATCTAAAAATTCATAAAGACTGTTTTTACCTATTTTTATATTGCCCGACTTCAAATCATTATAGATTTTATTTATTGAAATTTGCTTTGTAGTCGATGATAAAATTCGTTTGAGAAAAAATTTCAAAGCTATAGTATTTGTAATATTATATCTCTCGCTTAAGTCTTTATAGAGCAAAACATTAAAATACTCTTGCAGTATTTTAGTTGCATACATCTCATCTAAAAACAAAGTCTCGGGGAAACCTCCATTTTTTAAAAACAGAGCAAACGCATTCTTTATATGTGCCAAACTCTTTGTAGAGTACAAATCTATATCAATATTTTTAAAAGTCAAATACTCTTTAAATGAAAGCGGAAATACTTCAAACGATAGTGTTCTCCCCCTTAAGCTTGTAGCAATCTCACTACTTAAAAGTTTAGAATTTGAACCTGTAATATAGATGTTTTTAGAGATAGTGTCATATACTCTTCTTATGAATTTTTCCCAGCCTGAGATATTTTGAATCTCATCAAAGAAAAAATAGCATTCACTCAAACTTTGTTCAGGATACAGTTCCATAAACGCCTGCAACAACAAATCCAGTTCATCGGTTGAGAGATTTAACCTCTCGTCCTCAAAATTGATAAAAAATATTTTTGTTTTTTCGATAGTTTGAGTAAGAGAGTTTATCATCTCATACAAAATCGACGTTTTACCGCATCGTCTAACACCGATAAGCGTAATAATTTTTTTGGTATCAAACGGCGGTTTTAATTCTCTTGGGATTACATCAAAACTTTCTTGCAGATGAAAGTCCCTTATAATCTGTTTTAATTGTTCTTTCTTTTTCATAAAGAAGATTATATCATATTTTTTCCTTTATATAAAACTTTAATTTCAATCAAGTTGAAGATATTTTTTTGCAACATACTTGCAACACTTCTAGTTTAAACTTTCACTCTAAAAGCCAAAATTAAAATCAAAGGATAATTTTATGTCACAGCCGCAAACAAATTCTTCTTTTGAATCTACTGATTTCTTTGCTAAAAAAAGAAATTTTTTATTACGATTAAGCTTGGTTTAATGGTATGTATGATAGAGAGAGAGACGACAAAATAATGATAACGGTTATCACACTCTAGTTTACTCTAAATACTCTATTTGTCTGCTTCTTTTTACTAAAAAATTTATCTCTATTTTTAAATCTCTTATTTTTTCTTTAACTAAAAATACTAAAAACAACCACTCTCAAAAAATGCTTAGACTCTTTTTATGTTATAAAATCTTCTCTAACTCTATGTTTATTCATCACAATATTTCCTAACTCATCTTTAAATAATAAAAATCAAAGGAAATAAATGAAAATAATCAACTTAAGTTTAGCAGCAGCATTAGTATCAACTTTAGCATTTAGTGCTGAAGACATATCGGAATTAAGTGTTAGCGGTAGTGCAACACTTACAAACAACTACATCTGGAGAGGTATGACTCAAACTGATAATGCTCCAGCTATTGGCGGTACTGTAAACTTTGGCTACAAAGGTTTTTACTTAGGTGCTGCCGCTTCAAATGTGAAGTTTGAAGGTGTTGATGCTTCCATAGAACTTGATGCATTAAGCGGTTATACAAGTGAAGCTTACGGGGTAGGCTACGATATAGGTGTGATCTACTATGCATATCCAAAATCATCCAAAGAAGCTAATTTTGCTGATGTTTATTTTGGTTTGAGTAAAGATTTTGAAGTACTCAAAGTCGGTGCAAAATTTTATAGAGGCGTTAAAACTAATGATTTAGTGGTCTCAAATACATGGGAAACAAGCTTGTCGGTTCCACTACCGATGAGTATCTCTTTTGATGCTCTTTATGGAGACTATGCTGATGTTGGAAACTACTACTCTGTAGGATTTGCAAAACCTATAAATGATAAATTTAAGGTAGCCGTCTCTTATACGGGAATCAATAAAGATGCAGACGGTATCAATGAAGAAAATGTAGTAGCTATGGTAAGTGCTAGTTTTTAAAACCTGCACAATTAGAGGGGGCAAGGGGAAAAATCCCCTTGGCGTTAAAGCATTTAACGCAGTAACGGTGTAAAAATACACAAAAGAATGAATGTTAGTAACATCTTTTCCATAAAGTCCCCCTGTTTATGAAATCTTTGGAGGACAAAAAAAAAGGTTAGAGGCTCATGACTTCCTCTAACCTTAATTTGTCGCTCCATCGATTTCATAGAACAGATTTGTTACTAACGAAAAAATTATAACACAAAAAATAAAAATGGAGAAATGAAAAATGAATTTTTTAGACAACATGACCGTAAAAGCCAAGCTTATGCTTTTAACGATTATTACACTAGTGAGCTTACTTGTTGTTAGTTTAAGCGGAAATCATGGAATTACCTCATGCGGCAGTGCTTTGATAGAAGTTAGTGAAGTAAGACTTCCTTCAATATTAGGACTTGAGATTATCAATGAAGGGCAAACAGCTATAAAAGCTAATGGTTTAGGAGCACCTATTTATGAGCTTGACTACAATGCTCAGGATAAATTTGCAAAAATTGTACAAGACGATAAAGAGGTTTGGGATAGAATAGAAAAAGGATGGAAACTATACGAACCGCTTCCTCAAACTCCTGAAGAAGCTTTATTATGGAAACAGTTTGAAAAAGAGTGGGCAGCATGGAAAAATGAAAGCAATAAACGAATGGCAATTATTCAAAAACTTGCAAATAACCGTTCAGTAGAAGAACAAAAAACACTATTTAAAGAGTTTTATACTCAACACACAATTGTTGGTAAATATTTTACTCCAGCTGAAACTACATTGAGCAAAATTATCGATTTGAATATTAATATTGCCGAAATTGCACAAAAAGAAGGAAAAGTAACAATCTCTTTTTCTAAAAATACAATGATTGCGGCAGCACTTATTGCTATTTTAGTAAGTATTTTTTTCTCAACACTTATTACTCGCTCTATTACTAGTTCACTAAGCAGTATCCAACAAGGCTTAAACAGCTTCTTCTCTTTCCTAAACCGAGAAACAAACAAAGCCGAACTTATTAACCTAAATACTAAGGATGAATTCGGACAAATGGCAAAAGCTATTGACACAAACATCTCAGCAATCGAAAAAGGACTTATTGCCGATGCAAATGCAGTTGCAAATTCTGTTGAAGTTGCAAACAAGATAAAAGCAGGTTACTTAAATGAGCAAATAACCGTTATACCGAACAATCCTCAACTTGTAGAACTTCGCAATGTACTTAATGAGATGTTACAAACATTATCAAATAAAGTAAGTTACGATTTAAATGAACTCGAACTTGTCTTTAAAGCATATATCGCATCTGATTTTACGGCAAGAATTAAAAATCCAAAAGGGCAAGTTGATATCATTACAAACAACCTTGGTGATGAAATCTCAACAATGCTAAGCAATTCTCTGCAAAACGGCATAGATCTCCAAGCCGACGCCTCAACCCTAAAACAAGCCGTAGAATCCCTATCAACAGCTTCTAACCAACAAGCAGCATCTTTAGAAGAAACAGCCGCCGCAATGGAAGAGATGACATCTAATGTCCAAAACAATGTTGCTAAGTCAAACGATATGGCTCTTATGGCAACTCAAACAGATTCTGCTGCTAAAGACGGTGCAGTTCTTGCAAGTAGAACAGCTTCTGCTATGACAGAGATTCAAAGTGCTACCAACTCTATCAATGATGCAGTAGCTATTATAGAGAACATTGCATTCCAGACAAACATACTAAGTCTTAACGCAGCAGTTGAAGCTGCAACTGCAGGAGATGCAGGAAAAGGATTTGCAGTCGTAGCTCAAGAAGTAAGAAACCTTGCCAACCGTTCAGCTGATGCAGCCAAAGAGATAAAAGCAATGGCATCTCAAGCAGCACATAAGTCTAATGAGGGAATGAATATAGCAACAGAGCTTACACGTGGATTTGAAGTAATAGCAGACAAGATAGCTCAAACAGCTTCAATGGTTCAAGATGTAAGTAATGCAAACCGTGAACAGATGCAAGGTATCGGTCAAATCAATACAGCTGTTACTCAACTAGACCAAATGACACAAGAGAATGCAAAAGTAGCAGCTCAAGCAGATGCTATTGCAAATGCCACTATCTCTAAAGCTGAAGCTATGGTTCAAGATGCATTATCAAAAGAGTTTGTTGGAAAAAGCAATATAAGAGCAACTCAGAGCTCCACTACGGGGATAAATGCAACTAGAACAAGTAAACCTGTTCAAGCTGCTAAGCCTGTTGTAGCTAAACAAAAATATGCCTCAAACGCCATTACTAAAAACAGTTCTAAACATGAAAGCGATGTTTGGGAAAGTTTTTAATAAATACACAAGCAAGGTTAAAACAGACGAGGATAAATCCTCGTTTCCGAAAAGAAAGAGGGACACGGAAGCAAGGTTTTAACCTTGCCTAAATGTCAAATGAATTGCTAAAACAGACGAGGATGAATCCTCGTTTCCGAAGAGAAAGAGGGACACGGAAGCAAGGTTTTAACCTTGCCCCCAATGTTAAAAACCGCAACATATTTGCAACACTGTGTAAATATAATTAACATCAATAAAAACGAGGATACATCCTCGTTTGACAAAGAGTGAAAATAGTATAACAATTTAGGAATTTTTATGAAAACAATTTTAAATTTACTCCAAGACGATACTGCTCTGTATCTTGATGAGGCTCTTTATACGTTTGAGAACAATAAAGAGACACCTTGTG
>JBAZDX010000038.1:0-7438 GCA_041654255.1 Sulfurimonas sp. | reverse complement strand
TTTTTTGCAGAGATTTTGCTTAAACATTTGAAAAATTTAGGTTTAGAAGCTATAATTTCATCATCAAAAAACCCTTTTACTTATATATAAGAAAATCGGCACAACTATTTAATCCAAAAGGAGATTAATGAACCTTCACCTAAAACAGCTAATTGACCTGTCACACATTGATAAAGCTATAGATGCTTTTGAACCACAAATAGAAGAAGCTAACTATAAATTTGAAGCGGCTTTGGCTAAAAAAAAGAGTATTGACTCTGATATTGAAAATTTAACTAATGAAATCAGAGAGGAAGAGATTAAAAAGAAGAAAAATGAACTTCATTTGCACGAGCTTTCTCAAAAGCTTGTGGATAACTCTAGAAAAAGCAATGAAGTTAAGACTGAGCGTGAAATGAAATCACTTCAACTTGAAGAGGAAATTGCTAAAGAGCAAGTGACTTTTGCAAATGAAGAGATAGAGAGACTTGAGAGAATTGTTGAGTTAAAAACAGAGCAAGTTGAAGCTGCAAAAAAAACATTAGTGGAACTGGATGCTAATCTGGCATCTATAAAAGCTGAAGTAGATGAGAAGCTTGAAGTTATCAATAAATCTCGCCAAGAAGTTTTTGTAAAAAAAGAGAAGCTAATCTCTGAAATGAATCAAAAAGGGCTTGCATTTTATCAAAAAATTCGCAGATGGGCTAAAAACTCTACCGTAGTTCCTGTTGAAGAACAAGCTTGTATGGGTTGCCATATGCTTATCAATGATAAAATCTATGCGGATGTTATAAAAGCTGAGGAGATTACAACTTGTCCACACTGCGGACGTATTCTCTATATGGAAGCTCACGAAGAATAGGCTTGAAGCCATTTACCCTTCTATACTTCATCCTAAGCGTGGCGCTATATCTTTTAGCGCTGCCGCTTTTGGTGTATCTCTCGTTTAAACAAAAATATAGAGAGTCCATTCCATCCCGTTTTTTTCTCTTCAACAATCCAAGATTTAAAAACGGTAACGGAGTTTGGTTTCATGTATGCTCGCTCGGCGAAGCAAGGGCACTAAAACCTCTTTTAGAACTTTTAAAAGATCAAGATATAAAGATAACCACCATAACACACACCGGGTACTCAGAAGCCAGAAGGTATGATGCAGAGGTTAGGTATCTGCCGTATGAGATGTTTCTGCCGTTTTGGGCTAAGAAGCAGAAGACATTGATAGTCCTAGAAGCAGAGTTTTGGTTTATGCTTTTTAGCGTTTTAAAAGCTAAAGGAACAAGAATTGTCCTTTTAAATGCCCGTATATCTGAGAAGAGCGCTAAAAAGTATCTTCAATTTGCATGGTTTTACAAAAAACTGCTCTCAAATGTGGAGATAATCTATGCGCAGAGCGAAGTCGATAAAAATCGTTTTTTAGCACTTGGCGCGAAAAATATTGAGGTTATCGGAAACATTAAGTTAGCCGGTAAAATAGTCAAAACAAAAGAGTATAAGAAGCCTGAAGCCCAGCTAATAGTTGCGGGAAGCACACATGATGGCGAAGAAGAGAGCGTTTTAAAATCATTTGTAGAGTATAGAAAACAGAGCGACGCAAAGCTCGCCGTTGTTCCAAGACATCCAGAGAGATTTGAAGCAGTTTTTGAACTTATGAAAAAGTATGCAGATGAAAATTCTCTTACACTAAGTAGATTTTCTCAAGACAGAGAGTTTAAGGCAGATATGATTTTAGTCGATGCTATGGGCGAGCTTAACAATATCTATGCAATCAGCGATATTGCAATACTTGGCGGCGCATTTAGAGATGATGTGGGTGGACACAATCCGCTTGAACCTGCTCATTTTGGATGTAAAATCATTACCGGAAAACACTTTTTTCATCAAAGGGAGCTTTTCAGATATGTTCATCATGTTCAGTACGCTGAGCCTGATGAGATACATAAAGCACTTATGAAATGTAGAGAATTGCCGCCTAGTATGGTTGAAGAGAAGATAGACTTAAAGCCGGTAATAAATAAAATAAAGGAGCCAATTTAATATGGCATTAGAAAAAGCGTATAAACTTTTAGCGGCACAAGAGGGAATTTCAAACTCGGAAGCAAAATCAATGATAGACCGCGGTTTGGTGTATGTTGCTAATAAAAAAGTAATGATAGCACGCGGAGATATTGATGCAAAAACTCTATTTAAAGTTGAAAAAGTAGAAAAAATAAAGCCTATTTTTGAAAATGATGATTTGATTGTTGTAGATAAACCTGCACATGTCAATTCAGACGAGATAGAGAGACAGTTTAAGCCCGCAGTGCTTCTGCATAGGCTTGACAAAGAAACAAGCGGGGTTTTGATGCTTGTGAAAAATGAAGAGTTTCGCCAAAAAGCGATAATGGAGTTTAAAAAAGATAGGGTTTACAAAGAGTATATCGCATGGGTTGAGGGGATTATTAGCGAGCCGGTAGATATTGATAAACCAATTTTGACAACTAAAAAAAATAATCGTGCAGCATCAAACGTATCGGCAAAGGGAAAGCCTGCAAGAACAGAGGTATTTCCGGATTTGGTGAGCGCAAATAAGACAAAGATAAAATGTATTATTCACCATGGAAGAACTCACCAAATTAGAACGCACTTAAGATATATAGAGCATCCGATAGTCGGCGATGAGCAGTACGGCGGCAGACGTGCAAAACGCGTAATGCTTCATGCATATAAAGTAAGACTTCTTGATATGGAGTTTGTAGCAGCTGAACCAAAGACATTTATTACCTTTGAATAGTCAAAAAAGTTTGTGGCATACCTACATGTTAAAATGCAGTGATGGAAGTATATATACGGGAATTACTACAGATTTAAACAGAAGGCTTGATGAACACAACAGCTCGCCAAAAGGTGCAAAATATACACGTGTAAGAAGACCGGTAGAGCTGATCTACTCTGAGTCTTATGAAGACAAAAGCAGTGCTTCAAAACGCGAGTACGTGATAAAACAGCTCTCAAAAATCCAAAAACTCTCACTTATAAAATAATGCGTATTTTTGTTGACGGAGATGCCTTTCCAAACCTGCTTAAACCGATTATATTTCGCTCAATAGAGAGATTAAATATAGAAACGTTTGTCGTCTCAAACAAACATATAACCATCGGCAAATCTAGACTTATCTCTTATATCATAGTAGAGCAGGGTGCAGACGAGGCAGACAACCATATAGTTGAGCTGGTAAAAGAGGGCGATTTGGTTATAACGGCTGACATTCCGCTTGCCGATAGAGTTATTACCAAAGATGCACATGCAATTGATCATAGGGGCGAGCTCTACAGCATCGATAATATTAAGCAATATCTTGCTATGAGAAATTTGATGGAAAAGATAAGAGAGGGTGGAGAGATGACAAGAGGTCCAAAACCGTTTGACCAAAAAGATGCCCATCAGTTTGCAAATCAGCTTCATAAGTTTTTGACTAAGTATTGCAAAATTTAAAGCAAACTTAAAGTAACTTTCAGATAAAATTCGCAACTTTTTACACTTAAATGAAAGTGTAAATACCAGTTTTTTAAGACTTACTCTCGCCAAAGGCGTAGCTTCAGTGACTGAGTGAAGTCTGGACTTGTTCAGACAATACGAGATTAGAATAGGAGGGCTTTATGTTTGATATATTAACAGATTCGTTTACAAATGCTATTAGAAAAATTCGTTTTCATGATGATGATAAAGCCCTCACTAAGGCTCTTGATGAGTTAAAGAAGTCTCTTTTAAAAGCGGATGTAAACCATAAGGTTGTTAGAGATTTAATATCTAAAGTTCAGATAGAGACCAGAAAAAACGGAATCGGAAAAGACCAATTCTTGGCCGCTCTTAGAGGCGCACTGTATGAACTTTTAGAGATAGGCGGAAACAGAGGCTTTATCTTTGCTTCAAAACCTCCGACCGTTATTCTTATGACAGGACTTCAGGGTTCTGGAAAAACAACTACAACAGGCAAGCTTGCGCTATATCTGAAAAACAAACAGAAAAAAGTTATGGTAGTTGCAGCCGACTTACAGCGTTTGGCGGCAGTTGAGCAGCTTCGTCAAATAACAACTCAAATAGGAGTTGAACTTTACGAGAATGAGAGTACAAAAAATCCAGTTGAAGTTGTAATAGCAGCACTAAAAAAAGCAAACAGCGGCATTTACGATGTTGTACTTATAGATACTGCCGGTCGTTTAGCGATAGATAACGAACTTATGAATGAGCTTGAAGCTGTTAAAAAAGCGGCAAATCCAAGTGAGATATTTTATGTTGCAGACTCTTTAACCGGTCAAGACGCGATTAAAACTGCTACAACTTTTAAAGAAAAAATCGGAATAGACGGTGTAATTCTAAGTAAATACGACGGCGATTCAAAGGGCGGTGTAGCTCTTGGGTTGTCATCACAAGTTCAAGTTCCGCTTCGTTTTATCGGTAGCGGCGAGAAGATGGAAGATTTAGAAATATTCTTGCCTGATCGCGTAGTAAACCGTCTTATGGGATTTGGAGATATTGAAGGATTAGCTGAGAAAACAGCGTCGGCAATTGACGAAAAACAGGCTAAAAAACTTACTTCAAAGATTAAAAAAGGTGAGTTTAACTTCAATGACTTTTTAGAACAGATGGAAAGTATGAAGAAGATGGGCAGTATGAAGTCTTTAATGGGTATGATTCCGGGTATGGGAAATATGTCAAAAGCACTCAAAGATTTTGACCTTGAAAATTCCGGTGAACTTAAAAATATTAAGGCAATGGTCTCTTCAATGACAATGAAAGAGAGAGAAAATCCTGATCTTTTAAACAACTCACGTAAGCAGAGAATTGCCAGCGGCTGTGGGCTTAGCCAAGTTGAGATTAATCGTATGATTAAGCAGTTTAAAAATGCCGGTAAAATGGCTAAGAGATTCTCAGGCAAAAGCGGCATGAAAGACCTTCAGGCTATGATGGGCCAGGTGAGCGGTGCCGGAGCTCTTCGAAGATAGCTTTTTTCTACATGTAGAGAGTAAATCTATAATCTTTTAGAAGCTTATAGATTTGCATTCAAAATGCAAAATTAAACATATACAGCAAGTTGAAATATGACTTGCGCAGAGAAGGACAAAACATGGCAACAGTAATTCGCCTAACTAGAATGGGAAGAAAAAAGCAACCTTTTTACCGTATTGCGGTAACAGACTCACGTAAAAGAAGAGACGGTGGTTGGATTGAGTTAATTGGACATCACAATCCGATGGTAGCAGAGAAAACAACAGTTGTCGATAATGAGAGATTAGATTACTGGTTAAGCGTTGGCGCTAAAATGAGTGATCGTGTTAAAAAGATAACAGGTCGCTAAGATGATAGCTGATTTTGTCGCACAATTTGCAAGACTTATAGCATCCAACCCTGATGATGTAAGAGTTGAAGTAAAAGAGGGCGATGAAGTTACCGAAATTCTTCTCTATGCCAATCAAGCCGACATCGGTAAATTGATTGGTAAAGAGGGCAAGATGATTGGTGCGATTAAAACCGTCATCTCTGGCTGCAAAGCTAAAGATGGTGTAAGTTACCGTATTAATGTTGAAGCAATCAAGTAATCTGCTTCATATCGCTACAATCGGCAAGAGTGTCGGTTTAAAAGGCGAAATGAAGATTCATATAAAGAGTGATTTTCCAGAGCAGTTTAAAAAAGGCGTCTCTTTTCTCATAAATGAGAATGAGAGCATAACTCTTGAGAGTGTAAATCATGAAAGAGCCCTTGTGAAATTCAGCGGATATAATTCACCAGAAGATGCCAAAAAACTTACAAATAAGCATCTATACACAACAATAGAGAGAACAAGAAATGAGTGCCATTTAGAAGATGGCGAATATTTTTGGTTTGATATCGAGGGTTGCAGTGTAGTTGAAGATGGAAAAATTTTAGGCATTGTTGAAGAAGTTGATAGAATCTCTGTTACTAATTATCTTTGTGTAAGTACTGATGAAGCTTTGGTAAAAGAGGGTTTTGCAAAAAGTTTTTTGATACCTTTTAATAAACCTTTTGCAATAAAAACCGACATTAAAGAGAAAATCATAACCGTTAGCGGTGCCATGGATATTCTAGAAGCTTCATAATGAAATTTACTTTTGTTACTCTTTTTCAAAATATTGTAGAGGGATACTTCCAAGACTCTATTTTAAAAAGAGCAATTGACAAAAATATTCTACATATAGAATATATAAATCCTAGAGATTTTAGTAGCTCAAAACATAATAAAGTTGATGACAGTGCAGTTGGCGGTGGTGCCGGAATGGTTATGAATCCGCAACCGCTGTATGATACTTTAAATGAATTGAAAGCAAAAGATAAAGACGTACATGTAGTTTTTTTAACTCCTGTTGCAAAACCTTTTAGGCAAAACGATGCTAAAAGATTGGCAAACAAATCCCATATAGCTTTTGTGAGTGGAAGATATGAGGGGATTGACGAGAGAGTTATTGAAAAGTATGCTGATGAGGTTTTTAGCATTGGTGATTATATTTTAACCGGCGGAGAGCTGGCTTCTTTAGTTATTTGCGATGCCATCTCCAGAAATGTGGACGGTGTTCTTGGGAATAGCGACTCTTTAACCGTAGAGAGTTTCGAAACCAATTTGCTAGAAGCTCCATCTTTCTCCAAACCGGAAAATTATGAAAACAATTGTGTTCCATCAGAATACTTAAAGGGAAATCATAGTAAAATTCGCTCACTAAAATTAGCTCTGTCTGAATGTAAAACCAAATTCTTCAGGCCAGAGCAGCTTTTAAAGCACAGAACAAGGAAATCTTATGAGAAATAAGTACATAGAAAACTTTGAAAAAGCACAAGTAGCTGAGAAAAATATTCCAGACTTTCGTGCTGGTGATACTGTTCGTTTGGCAGTAACAATTACAGAAGGTGACAAAACTCGTGTACAAAATTACGAGGGTGTTTGTATTGCAAAAAGAGGTCAAGGCACTGGTCAAACTATTACAGTTCGTAAAATTGGCGCTAACAGCATAGGAATTGAGAGAATATTCCCACTTTACAGTGACTCAATTAGCGAAATAGCAGTTATTCGTCGTGGTCGTGTTCGTCGCGCTAAACTATTTTATCTACGTGATCTTGCTGGTAAAAAAGCTCGTATTAAAGAACTTAGAAGAAAATAATCTTCTAAGTCCCCACTTTTTTTCTTTCCTCAACAACTAATTTATTATTCTCGTTTAATCAAATAAAATCAAGAAGCTGCATACTTTTATGACATATTCAAAATTCTTTCAAAACTCCCTCGATAATTAAGAAATAAATAAGCGTAAGTTGCCTATAATTCCCCTCCACAAACAGAGAGACCTAAAGTTTAGGTTTAAAAATCGAAGTTTGAGATCATTGAAAACTAAGCAAGTAAATAGACTTTAATAACTAGAAATAGTTAGATTGGTCATTAATAAGTTTACTTAGAAATAACTAAAATAACAACA
>JBAZDX010000037.1:0-7493 GCA_041654255.1 Sulfurimonas sp. | reverse complement strand
TCTCGAAAAGATAGCTAAATCTTTTAAATCTGGAATATCCTCTTATCCCATTGAATAGATAATCTGTTTGCATTCTTCACTCTTTAGTTCTCCTCTAAAGAGTGCCATATGTTTCTGAACTTATACACATATCAATCCCATACTTCTCCCTTATCTCTTGAGAGTGTTCTGTCAGTTTTCTCATTTTTTGCTCATCTTCAAAATTTATAAGCGATAACTCTTTTCTGCTCTCTCTAGTAAAACTTGAACAGTTTATGTTGATGCCCCTCACTTGCAATCTTTTATAAATATCGGCTTCTCTAAATAGTGTCAAACATAAAGAGTCAAACTTTTTTTCAGTAAAGACTTCGCACAGACTTATATTTTTATGGGATTTTTGATTCATCTCATAAGCAATGTTTAGATGAAAAACCGTAGGGATAACATCAAGTTTTAAGATGGCAAAGCTTAGATGACGGGCAAGAACATGAACTCTTCTTCTTAACTCGTCTCTCTCATAAAGGGGGTCGAATGTTCTTGAAATGCCGATAGATTTTCGCACATGCTTTGTCTGAATCTCATCGTCACTTAGCCCGCAAACTCTGGCATACAACTCTTTTGCATAAGGTCCCCATGACTCTAATGTTCCTCTCCTTCTCTGAAGCTCTCCAAGTGTGTGGATTTGAGCGCTTTGCAGTTTTGCCTTCATACTTTTTCCGATGCCGGCAAATGCACCGACGGGAATCTTTTCTATAAAATTATCCAGCTCATGCGGATATACGATTTTGCAGCCAAAAGGCTTGGCGTTTGTTGTGGCTAGTTTGGCGATGTAGCGGGTCGGTGCCGCACCGATTGAGACGGGAAGTTTTATAACTTTGTATCTCTAAGCGCAAATTATCTATAAAGCTAGGCACATCATCATCCTCAATCCAGCCGCTTAAATCCCCGTAAAATTCATCTATGCTTGCCTGCTCAACTAGCGGTATCTTTGTTTGCAAAAAGTCGTGAAGTTTGTGAGATAGTTTTTGGTAGAGCGACATGTCGGGCGCTTTAATGATGAGATGCGGACACAAACCCAGAGCCTCCCTTATGCTCATCGCCGTTTTTACGCCGTAAGCTCTTGCCTCGTAGCTTGAAGTGGTAAGTATGCCTCGCACACGCCCGTCTTCATCTTTAAAAGCGTTTAAATCATCATCGCTCTTTTCATAAGTTTTGTAAAAAGTAGGAACAAAAGAGCCTGAGTTCTCAAGGTTTACACTCTGATTTTTTGCCTCTTTGTTAAATATTTTTGTATCACTTCTCCCGCCTATCGCGACCGGTTTGCCATGAAGCGACGGTTCTTTAATCCGTGTGGCACTTACAAAAAAGCAGTCTATATCTATATGTATTTTCATAAGTTAATTATAAATAGATTTGAGAGTAGAGGTTAAAAATATGGCAAATTGCAAAAAAAAGAGAATCTAAAAATACTTGATGTATTTTCAAGAACAGAGTAAAACTAAGTGAAGCAAATCACTTAAAAGGATTTACAATTTTGAGTCTATTTTCAATAAGAAGGTCATGGTGCATATCTTCAGTATAAAGAATCGTGCATCTGTTTTCTAACGCAGTAGCAATAATGAGTGAATCGTAAAATTGTAAATTATATTTATCTTTTATATGAAGAGCTTTAATCTGTGTTGATAAATCAAAATCTGCAATATTTACTATTGTGTCAAGCTCAAGAATGGCAGCTTCTACTTGATTGGAAGAGAGTTTGAACTTTTTTAGAAAAATATTGGTAAGTTCATTTATGACCTGTTTCGATATCAGCACATTATCATCTTGTTTATCTAAAAGTTTCAAAGCAACAGATTGTTTTTCCACTTCATCCTCTGAAAAGGCATAAATGATGATGTTTGTATCTAAGAAAATTTTATCTTGCATTAGCTTCATCTCTATCAAATTTAAAGCCTTTAGTCTTCAAAGAGATAGAATTTAGTTTTTTAGGCTTGTGGTTTTGTGCTGTTTCTTCGATGCTTAGTTTAATTTCAGATTTTGGAAGGTTGTTTAGAAAAAACATAACTTTGTCAAGAATGGTATCATTGACCTCTACTTTTAAAGTATGCATATAAAATTCCTCATAATTTTTTAAGTCATTATACTTAACCTTATCTAAATAAGTCAAATTCATCTTTATTTAAAATGGAGCAGGAAAATCTCAAGTAAAAAGATTTAGCCGCCGCACTCGGGGATGGAACATAAGAATATATAATCTAAGTGCACGTACTAAATAGTTACTATTTGTTTATTACCGATGATTTTCTTCATATTATTGTATCATTTAACAAATTTTAATAAAACCTTAAGGGGGGGGGTGTAGTATCATTTTTAAATTTTTTTAAGGCTTGCTCTTGATGAGTCACGAGCAAATTATTGCAAAAAAATGCAAGTTACTAAAAAACACAAAATAAAGGGCAAAAGTGAAGTTTACGAGAGATTACGACAAAGTATTTAATGATGGAAGAAGAGAACAGGTTAGAGGAGAGCTTGATCCTGGAGCTACAATCGGGTACCTAATGTTAGCCGGATTAGCTCTTCTAGCAGCTCCGGTACTGTTTTTATTGCCATTGTTTTTTTACATAAGATATCCACTGAAAAACTTAAAAAATATAGATTTAGAAGAAGCATCTGATCTGTTAAAGCAAAATGGTTATGAAGCTGTTGAAGAATTCCGTTCTATGCTAAAATATAAAACATATTTTGCTTATGTGTACATGGCTTTCTATGCAATTTTTTGTATTTTTGTGTTACTAAGTAGTGGCGTTGGAAAGATTATGATTATATTGTCACTTCTCGCAGTAGCTTGTTATCCATATTTGGTACTCCTGATAAACAAAGAGAGGTATTTGTCTAAATTGATTTTAAAAGAAAAAGTAAATATTGTAGAATCAACATTTTTCAATAGACCTGTTTTGACAAAGAATGTTAGTACTGTATCGATTTTATCTCCAATATTGTTAATGTTTTTAGCAGGCTACTCATCTGAAATAATTCCAGCACTGTTTTTATTGCCGTTATTTTTTTACGTAAGATATCCACTCAAAAAACTAAAGAATATAGAGTTAGAAGAAGCGTCTGGTCTGTTAAAGCAAAATGGTTATGAAACTATTGAAAAATTTCGTTTTGTGTTAAAAGCTAAAACATATTTAGCTTTTATGTACATGGTTTTCCTTGCAATTTTTGCTGATATGTTTTTTTATGGTCAATTTGAATTTGGATTTGGATGGATTATAGATGAAATACTAATAAGAGGTACAGCTCTCGCAGTAGCTTGTTACCCATTTTTGTCAGTCCTGATAAACAAAGAGAGGTATTTGTCTAAATTGATTTTAAAAGAAAAAGTGAATATTGTAGAATCAACATTTGTTAAAAGACCTATTTTAACAAAGATTATTAATGCAGTATGGGCTTTATTGTTTTTATTTATCATCTATAAGATTGTGGTAACTTCCTAAACGTGTATCGTGCTTTCTCGTTCCCGTCGTCTTTCGATGGGAATGCATACAAGCACTAAAAATACGCGCCGAGAAAGAGTCTGTCAAGAGGTGGAATTGTTGTTCTATTGATTGACATAACACCGGCTAAAAAGCCGGCAATAAAAAACATATAAGGAAAAAAAATGAAAAAAATAGCTAAGCTACTGCTACTTTTACTACTAAGCATCGCGCCTCTTAGCGCAAAAGAAAAACTTCTAGATATGAACTCGTTTGAGCTTGTTCCGCCGCCAAAAGAGAACTCCTTTCAAAAATACCAACTCAATGACAATATTATATTTGGAACAGATATGCCAAAAACTGTCGCAAAAGATGGAAGTTTTTCATATCGCAGAGATGATAAAACAACACTAACATTTGAATTATTACAAGATGATTCTTTTACTATCCTTGAAGATGTATATCTTGGCTCATGCTGTAATTGGTTTTATTTGCAAGCTTCAGATGATTTTGGTAATTCAGTATATTATAAAATGAAAAATAGCTTAGGCGACATCGATGGATTTGTTATAGTTGGCAACGACCAAGAAAAAAAAGTGCAATTAAAAATTGCCAAAGAAGAGGGGAAAAGACTATCTTTTTACATCGATAATAAACTTGTGGAAATAAACGACAGTGAAAAACTTGCTAATTTAGATAGGATTCAATATATTAAAATATTTTTTTGTAGGCAAACAATTACAAATTTTTTCGTATTTAAGGACTGAAATGAAAATTTTAATTATTTTTGTTTTCTTGTGCATACAGAGCCAAGCACAGGAGCTAAAAGTTTTTCAAGATACACCTAAATCTCAAAAAGTTCTAAAGTCAATTGAGTTGATAAAAAAAGAGAAACAAGAAGCTTTGGCTATTGAAGCAAAACTTAAAGAGCAAGAGAAAATCAAACAAGAAAAAGAGAGAGAAAAACAGGCAAAAATAGAGAAAAATTTTGCAAAAAAAAGTGAAATTCAAGAAGTTGCTAAAAAAGAGACGAATGTCAAAGTGGATGAAAAGGGAGCTGACTTTTTTAACACACTAAAAGATAATAGCGCAAAACCGGTAAGCATAGAGTAGCAAAAAAGAAAAAGGGAAATTTTGAAAAAATCTTATATAAGTTACGCTGCAGTAGTTTCACTGGTTGCACTTTTGAGCGGCTGTGGAGGTTCTACTCCTCAAGTCGCGACAAAAACGAACTATGCAACTCTAGATATATTTAACCAAAAACTTCTGCTTCCAAAAGAGCAGAGTGATGCAAATATACTCAAAAAAAAATTGTTTAAAGCTAATTATGAGCGTAAAGACTATACATATAGTGTAGATAAAAAAAATCGAATATTAAAAACCAATGATTATGAGATGCTTAATTTTAACGAGTATATATATGTAAAAAATATCACTTTTATATACGATGAGTGTCAAAATAAAAATGTTGTAAATAGCGCAAGCAATGCCCTTGCTTTTATAGCTACAAGCCCGTTTATGCTCCTTGGTGCTACAACCAAAACCATAGAATTTCCATACAAAACACTAAAAGTTCAAGATTATGCCCTAAATGAATCTCTAGAATCAGATAATGACAGCATACTTGGATGTGATTTTGAGTTTAAATACAGCGGTTTTACAGACCATCTAAAGGTAAATTTTGAAGCTGTTGCTAGATCAATTTATGTTGACGAAGATACACTTGACCACAGAAGCGTCGGCAACCACTACGATGTTTCCTATTTAGACACCCAAGCTATTTTTAACATCATTGAATATAACCTAAAAAATAGACAAGATGTAACACTCAATGAAAAACTTGTGGGAGAAATTTCGCAACTTCCAGACTTAGAGATGTTTACAACTCTAAAACAAAATAGAAAATTATATAAACTACCTAAATACTCTTTATTAGATTTACCTTTTGATGCAGATTTAGTCTTTATGGCCAATAGTGGATATGAGATGATACAAAATGGTTTTTATAAAGTTAAAAATGGCGATAAAAAAGCTATTTTTACTCCACAAGAAAATTTAGCCAACACATCAGAAGTCATAGCAAATAAAAATAAAACAATGGAAACTTTAACAAAAACAAGAGATAAGCCAACCATTTTAAAATCTATAGAATTGATTAAAAAAGAGAAACAAGAAGCTTTGGCTATTGAAGCAAAACTTAAAGAGCAAGAGAAAATCAAGCAAGGACAAGAGAGCAAAAAACAGGCAAAAATAGAGAAAAATTTTGCAAAAAAGAGCGAGATTCAAGAAGTCGCTAAAAAAGAGACAAGTGTCAAAGTGGATGAAAAAGGAGTTGATTTTTTCAACACCTTAAAGGATGATAATGCAAGACCAATCAGCATCGAGTAACAAAATAGGCTTAAAGCTTCCGCTTTTTCTTTTTGTGGCAGTTCTTATTGCCAAAATAGGCTATGTAATAGTAGAGAGTTTTTACAATTATTATGTTTTTATCACTACTACTAGTGCAAATCTAACACAAGAGAGCGTTGAACAACTCAATCAAAATGGACATATCATCTCTGCTTTTGGTATCACTCTGCTTCTCATCCCCGTTGTTTTCTTCTTTATCAGGAGATTTTTAAACAAATATCTCTACGTATCCATACTTCTCTCTTCGGTAATTATCTATGCTGCAGCATATAGCTCACTTGAGTATGCAATAGAAAAAATTGTTGAGTTAAATAAGGAAAAAAGACATGACGCTTACTATGTCAACGTATTTAAATATGGGGTTTTAAATAATATCTTTGCGTATGACTCTTTTGTCGATAGCGCAAAAGTCCTTAACAACACTCTTGATGTAAATGATCGAATACTCTTTACAAACACTTTCTTACTTCTGCATGCAGATGAAGCGCTCATAACAAAACTCAAAGAAAGAGGCAAGGAGAAGGTCTCTGAACTTTATGTTGAAATGTATAAAAAAGAGGATTATGAGAGCAAGTTTAGAGAATTTGAAAAAGCAAGTAAAGAGGTGGCAGATGCGTGGAATGAGTTTAACGATAAACGAAAAGAATTAAGAAACGGCATCGCAAAACTTAATGAATTAACATCTGAAAATGGAGTTAAAAAAGCACATGCCGATTTTATAGACAACCTGCAGTCAAAATACAAAGAGTACCAAAAAGGATGGCAAAGCGTTGAAAATAAAATAGCAGAAGCTACAACTCCCCCTGAGTTGAGTGATTCAAAAGAGCGGTTGCAAAAGTACTTTAGATACCAAGATTATGACGAAGCGAAGCAAAAATATAAAAAATCGATGAATGATCAGTTTGGGCACTATATAGAGCCTAAAAGATGGCTTGACTCTAGTGGAGATGTTACAGAAGCACAGATAAAAAAGGTTGTCACAGAGGAAATAGTCAAAAAAGCATCTAGTTCAATCAATATCGAAAGAGGTTTAAGCCCAAAAGAGTTTTTGAACCATGTCGATGTTAAAATTCAAATCTCAAACGAACTTAAAAAAAATGGCATTATTATTCCTTATGAGTTTGACTACTCTCTTACATCTTTTAAGAGATACTATGTTGTACCTTTTATAAAAAAACACAATCAAGCCGAATCTGATTTTTATAAAAAACTAGAAGAAAAGATAGGCAAAAACGACCTCAAACTTAATATGGAATGGGAAAGCTTTGTAAAAAGCAGATATATAAGAGAACAAATAAACACTAAATTGAAAGATCTCAGCGAAGCAGATCAAGAAAAAATTATCAAAGCAATTATTTCAAAAGATTTGGGCAATTTCAAAAAGATGATTTACATGCCAAAAGTAATCGATCAAGTTAATGAAATGCTCTATAGTCCAAAGGATTTTGAGGATGGAGGTAAAGCAGCAAAAAGTGGTGATGATGCTATTAAGCTTCTCTATAGGGAGTGTTCAGCATTCCGTGTCAGCATCGGATAATTCCTAAAATTGTATCATAAATCTAAAGCGTCATCAAGTCGTCCCTCAAAGTGGATGGCTAATTGAGAAATTGTTAAACTCCAGTTTCTAAT
>JBAZDX010000036.1:0-7939 GCA_041654255.1 Sulfurimonas sp. | reverse complement strand
TTAGAAACTGGAGTTTAACAATTTCTCAATTAGCCATCCACTTTGAGGGACGACTTGATGACGCTTTAGATTTATGATACAATTTTAGGAATTATCCGATGCTGACACGGAATGCTGAACACTCCCATACGAAATCATCTAGCTGAGATGCCTGTCTTTTTTACAAACTACCCGTTACTAAAAAGAGAGTTTGAAGAGATGATTAACAGACTTTTGACATACGACGCTTCAAATTTGGCACTCAAGTATAGATACAAACACGCATATCTGGTTAAAAAGTATCAAAATGAAGTGGATATATTTCATAAAATCTACGCAAATAAAAAAGGAATCAGCAAATGACAACCAACGCAATAACAGTAATAATCAGCGGCACGATAGTAGTGCTTTTTATCATAAGCATGGGAAATAGCAGAAGAAATTTCAAAAACGAGATAGTAAGCTTTGGAATATTAGGAACTTTTGTCGGTATAACTATCGGTCTTTATCACTTTGATGTAACAAATATAAAAGAGAGCATGCCTATTATACTTGGAGGCTTAAAGACTGCGTTTGTGACCTCTGGGGTAGGAATATTTTTCTCCGTACTCCTCTCCATCTTCAAGCCGCAAGCCACAAAAAAAGAGGAGGTTATCTACGCACTCGAGGAAGTTGTCAAAGATTTTAACAAAAACCTAACAGAGCAGTTTGGAGACAACTTCAAACAGTTAAATGAAGCAGTAAAAAATATGATTATTTGGCAGGATAACTACAAAAGCTATATAAAAGAGAGCGAACAAAGCATTAGCTATATCATCAAAGAGCTAAAACAGATATCACTATCAAAAGAAAATGAGCAAGCAAATATCCAAAAACTCATAGACAATCTTACCTCTTCAAGCGATAAAGTAAAAATCTCACTTGAAGAGACAACTGATATCGTCAAAGAAAATATGCAGCTGCTGTTGCGTGAAGCAAATGGGAAACTCTAAGATGCAAGAGAGTGAGAGCAATTGGATCAGTATAGCAGATGTTATGTCTGCACTAATGATGATATTTATGTTTATCTCTATCTCTTTTTTATACCAGCTCCTTAGTGAAAAAGAGAACTATAAAATAGAGTTAAATAAAGCACTTCATGAAGAGTTTGACAAGGATATGGCGAAATGGCAAGCACTCATTACAGATGATAATATTATGCGCTTCAATTCGCCATTTGAAACAGGCGGTGCTGATGTGCCGCAAGCTTTTTATGAAATACTCCAAGATTTTTTCCCTCGCTATATCAAAGTGTTAAGCGACGCCAAGTTTAAGAGCGAAATAGAGGAAATACGCGTTGAAGGGCACACCTCTAATGGATGGGGAGGTATCACAGATTACAAAGAAGTTTATCTAAAAAACATGCACCTCTCTCAAGAAAGGGCTAGTAATGTAGTCTCTATTTGCTATGGTTTAGATAACTCTTTTATCAGAAACAACATTAAATGGCTTGAAACAAATCTAAGAGCAAACGGAATGGCTTTTTCAAAACCGCTTTATGTTGATGGGTCTAAAACAGAGGATACCCAACGCTCCAAAAGAGTAGAGTTCAAGGTTATTGCTAAAGACAAATAGGCTTATAGACAAAATGCGTCTATAATTTTTTCTATACTCTTTTTATATTTGAATACTAAGGAGGTGGATATGTAAAAACATTCTCTGGATATAAAAATAAAATCACAATAAAAGGAAGATGTAAAATGATAAAAGTAAGTTTGCCCCTAGTGGCAGCAGCAACACTCTTAGTACTGTCTGGTTGTTCATCGCACAATGTAACTATTGCACCACAACAACCAAAAAAATATGAGGTTTTAGGAAAAGCGGAGGGAAGTGCTAGCGGCTCTTTGGGAGCGCTTGGCACAGCGTATTATTTTATTCCGATGGGTTTAAATTCAAGAACCGAAAGAGCTTACAACAATGCAGTTGCGAGCGTTCCTGGAGCTACAGGACTTATCAATGTCACCTACCAAGAAGATTGGCTCTGGTGGATTATAGGTACAAGCAGAGATGTAACCATTAAAGGTGATGCTATAAAGGAGATAAAAGAATGAGACTTGCAAAAAAAATAATTACTATTGCATCACTAACCGTTGTAGGATTTTTAAGTGTTGGGTGCTCAGGTAAACCCATAACCATTCAAACACCAGAGATGAAAAATATTGAAGGCTCCAAAGGTGTTGTAATGAGTGCATCTGCAAGCGGATTTCAGCTTTTGCTATTTATACCAATCGATATCAATGACCGCCATGAGAGAGCTTACCAACAGCTCAAAGCGCAAGCAGGCGGTGGGTACATCACGGATGTAAAAGTTGAAGAGTCATGGACATATGCATTTGTAGGCACTGTTTATAAAACAACATTGACAGCTACGGTATATTCTAAAGAGTAACCTTTTAGTCAAACTTCCAACTCTCCTGATTTTATGGAAGTTGGATGTGGTTTTTTTACTCCCCAAACCTCATAATAACCCCATTTGCATCCCTAAGTTCCCTATACTCCTCAATCATACCAAGCAACATATTGTTCCCAATCTCAACACGATTCACACCCATCAACCCGTCAAATACTATCCTCTCTTCATACTCCAAAAGTATCAAAGAAGCGATGCAAGGCAACTCTTGAACAACCTCGGCTATGGGGTCATATAGCCCATAAACCAGATATATCTTTTTGTTTTGAACATTCCACGCAAGCACTTCGGAGTTGTTAATGCGCTCCATGATGATAAACTGGTCATAGAGCATATTTTTAAAGTTTTTTATCGTTTTTAGTTCAAGAGGATTTAAAGAGTTTTGCTCTTTTCCTAAGTACTCATCGATGATTTTTGGATGCGTGGCAAAGTAGTCTCTAATATCCGATATCTCACCACTCCGCATAAGATCTAAATCGCAAAAGTATGTTCCGTTTTCCATGATATTAAAAATGTAATCTTTTTTCGGACGCTTGTTGATTTTTGCATATTTGGCATATGCGAAAGTAAGAAGTTTGTTGTAACAGTTGTAGTAGTTTTTTACTTCCTCTAAGGAGAGTCTTGGCTTATAAAGAAGTTTATAGGGAGCAAGAGCACTTAGAGGGTTTTTATTTTTACCCATACAGCACTTTTTATACTTCTTGCCACTTCCACATGGACAAGGGTCGTTTCTTTTTGCCTCTTCAAAGCTCTGCTCTTGTGCGAACTCTGCTCTTCTTATCATATCTAAGATGGCATAGGTTCTTATGGCATTTTCTGTAAAATACTCTAAAAATCCATCGAGCGTCTCTCCATCTTCAGAGAGTATTTTTGCAAACTCTTTGACATTGCACAAATAGAACATCGAGACCATATCTGCTATGCCATCGACTAATCTTTCATATTCGCCATACTCTTGTTTGATGGAATTTATGAGACTATGAAAGTTATCAAGGTCATACCCTTTACTCTCAAACGATTCATAAAGAGAACCCATAACAGAGGGAGCATACTTTTCTCGCAGTGTCTTAAGAGTTAGTTTATCCAAAAGAGTTTTACAGAGGTTTTTACTTAGTGCTTTGACATCTTTGTTGGTAAAAATACCCTCTTCTAACTGCGTAAGTGTAAAAACAACACCATTACTAAAGGAAAATATCTCATCAATACTCTGCTGTGCTTCATCATTGGAGTAAAATTTGGCGTTTTTAAGGAGAGCTTTTACGATATCAGCAGGCTGAAACCTCTCTTCTGTGGCAATCAAACCTAAAAATGTAAAGAAGAGTTCAAACGCACCCATCGGAGCGTTCATCTTAGCTAGTGTTTTTTCAATCCGCTTAAGCGTATGAGCGGTAATCTTTTGGGATTGGCGCATTTTGGAGTCTTTTTTACAAGAATTGTACATTTTAGAGCTTTAAATCTCTATCAAAAAATAAAAATCAACTCTTATGCTAAGTAGTGCAGAGTGATACTCGCTCTATTATGCTTCATCTCACAACTCACTTGCTGCAGTGACTCTTCATAACTATACCCTGCTTGCGCATACTCAAACATCCGTCTTTTTGCAAAGTTCCATCTAAGACCATGAGAAGCTTCAGGGGTTTCGTTTGAAAGAAGTGCCGCTTGTTTGATATCTTCATAGTAAGCTTGACGATTGATTTTAAACTTTGGATTTTGAGAGAGATAGTTTTGAAGTTCGTTGTATATGTTAAGTGTCACTAAAACTTCTCCCTCTTTGCCGCCTTTTTCTTTTGTGAAGATGGTTCCTTTTTGAGTGTTGGTAATGCCGTCTTGCCTAGTTCCTAAAAGTTGTTCAGGTTTTATAAGAGCAACGCCTTCTATTCTAGCTCCGCCCTCATGCTGAATTTTTGCAGCAAGTCGATGGAGTGGGTTTTTTAGATTATTAATTAAAAGTTCAGGATTTTTATACGCACGGTTGTGATAGTTGTTGGCTACAAATTTTAGATCTCTTGCTTCATCTAAAATGGTTTGTCTGATAGAGAAGTCATACTCTTTTTGGGCTCCATGAATATCGTATGAAAAAAGTTTCAAAGCAATTTCAAGTTTGCCTAGTGCGGCACTTATCTTTTCTAAGTACTGTTTTGAGGGGTAGTACTCTATCTTATAATCCATATAGGCGGCTATATGTTTAGCAGATACCTTTTCAAAATCTTTTATATTCCAATGCTCTTGCAAATAGTTAAAGAAATTGTTCCAAATAGCTCTATAACTCTCCATAGTTTTAAATGAGGCGACTTTTTGAAAATTGAGATGATTTGGATTGATTCTATCCTCTTTTTTAGCTCCTGCTTCAAATATCTGTTTGGCTAGTTGAGAACTTTGGTAATATACGCTTCCTCTAATTTTTTATCCTTTTTATTTTTAACTTTTGATAGATTTAGCCGCTATCTGAGGCAAAGTTTGTTTAGTCAATCTGCATTTTATTTTCGATTTTTGCATCTAAATCGCCAACATCTCGCGCAACACCTGTTAGGAGTAAAAAGTTTATAAAATATTTTTAACTGTACTTGCAAATCAAAGCTTGCCATGCTTCTTTGATTGTTTGATAGTCCAAAAAATTTCTAAATCAAAGCAAATGAAAATCTTCTGACGCTCTTTTAGTTACGATGGTACATATACCCGTAGGCATATTGAGCTCCAACGATTAATTTCATGTGTCATAAATTTAATAGCAAACTCTAACATAAAAATTTGTTCGATTAAGGTATTGAATTTTTCTAAGGTGTGCAGATGTTTTTTACCGTTTCCTTTTTTCAGTGATAGCGGTTTAAAAAACTCCAAAGAGATGGGAATTTGTGCTGTTTTTTGTAAAAAGTATAAAAAACACTCAAAAATACACTTTTGAAACATACTAAAAAACACTTTTTTCATAGTTTACACGATGATTTTTACTCAAATAGTTATATTGATAATAGTTATTTTGAATATATAAAATATTAGCTATAATATCAATATAAATTATTTAAGGTTAATATGTTATCTATAAATATAAATACACCTCAATCGGTAATGCAACAACTAGCAGAGAACTTCAAGCAAAAAAGACTTGAGTTAAACCTAACGCAAGAGGGTTTGGCAAGTAAAAGCGGAGTGAGTCTTGGAAGTCTCAAGAGATTTGAAAACAGCTCACAGATCTCTTTAGAGTCACTCTTAAAACTCTCTGTTATTTTAGGTTGTCTTAATGATTTTATGGGCATTGCAAAAAACAAAGAGAACTCTTTTAGCACTTTAGATGAGTTGCTGCAAACCAAAGATAAGCCTTTAAAAAAGAGAGGAAAGTTAAAATGAGCATCAAAGTTGTCATCGTTTATTTGCGCTCACAATCTCAAAAACTCAAAGTCGGACGATTAGCTTTAAAAGAGAGGCAGATATATTTTGAATATGATGGTGATTTTTTAAAAACAGGGATTGAACTATCGCCATATAAATTGCCTCTTAGCACAGGTGTAAAAGTGTGTGATGACAGAGTGTTTGATGGGTTGTTTGGAGTTTTTGCGGATTCTCTGCCTGATGGATGGGGAAAACTGCTCATCGACAGACATCTTATGAGTCAAGGGGTCAATTTTGCTCAGATTTCACCGCTTGATAGACTTATGATGATAGGTGAGTTTGGTACAGGAGCATTAAGCTATGAGCCGCTTATCGAAAGCATGAGTGCTAAAGAGACGATCAATTTGGATGAACTAGCTATCTCATCACAAGAGATTTTAAAAGGTGTAAGTGCCAAAAATATCGAAACCCTTCTATTAAACAACTGCTCAAGTGCAGGTGCTAGACCAAAAATCATGGTGCAGATCAATAAAAATGCTCACTTACTCCCCTCAAATCAAACTCTTGTGGATGGGTATGAACACTATATGGTCAAATTTGCAGGAAGTACCGATAGCCCACATATTGGGAAGTTAGAATACATCTACTCCCTTATGGCAAAAGATGTGGGTGTAGATATAAGCGAAACAAAGTTGCTTCAAGGTGAGAAAAATAGCTATTTTGCCGTTAAAAGATTTGATAGAAAAGGTAATGAAAGAGTTCATATCCACTCACTCGCAGCGTTAGTTCATAGCGATTTCAGATTGCCTAGCATTGACTATGATGATATTTTAAAACTCACGCTTCATCTCACAAAAGATATGAGTGAAGTGTTAAAGGTGTATAAATTAGCAGTATTTAACCTACTCACACATAACCGTGATGATCATGCCAAAAACTTCTCCTACTTTTTAGATGAAAGCAATAACTGGAGATTTGCTCCTGCATATGATTTGACATTCTCTTTTGGTCCAGGCGGTGAACATAGCACAACTTATCTTGGAGAAGGCAAGAGTCCAGGCAAAAAACATCTTGAAGAGTTAGCTAAAAAACATGGCATCAAAGAGTATAAACGCATCATAGATGAGATTTATAGTGTTGTGTCAAACTTTAAAAATTATGCGTCTGATGTGCAATTGATGCAAAAATATAGCGATGAGATTTATGCTCAGTTTGTAGAGGTTTAAAAGCCTCTACTATTTTTTTTGAATATCAAAATCCTTTACCGCATAGAGAGATTTTTGAGCGTGTGTTATCGCACTCAAACGAGGTAGTAACTTGTGCGCACCATAGTGATGCTCGACATGCGGATACTCTTTTGCAAAGCGTTTCGCACTCTCAAAATAGAAGTTAATATAAGAGAATTCTTCATCAAACTCTTTGATTTTTTTAATCATTTGAAACACATATTCTCTCTGCCATGTTTCGTTTTTCATAAAAGATTGTGCTACCAAGCTACATTGTTCAACTTCATCTTGAGTTTCGTTAGTCAAATACTGCCACTGTCTCATCTTTTGCATATGGACAAAAGCCGTTGCTAAAAGAAGCGCTTGCATTGTATGTTTACCATATTTGCTTTGAGTGTCTTGAAAAAGACTCAACAATGTCCCAAAAATGAGCTCTTTTATGGAGTATACCAAATAAGCACTCCCTTTCTCACCGCTGTTTCTAATCTTGAGCTTAAACTCTTGCGTACGATTACTTTTGATAAAGTCATCATTTTTATCTAAAAAAAGCAAAATATTGACAAAAGTCGTGTGAAACGGCTCTTCAATCATGGCATATGCAACAATAATATTTTTATATAACTCAAGGGACTCTTTTGAGTGAAATATATAAATATGGTAAAAATAGTATTTCATGGGACTTTTGTAACCGACTATAACATGGTGTTCTTGAGGCGGCGAAACCGCCTCTTTAGTCGAAATTTTTAGAGAGATATCACCCTTTTTAATCGGCTTTGTATCTGTTTTTCTATATCTCAAAAAGATATAAAAAAGGAATATAGCCATCAAAATAATATAATACCCCAAGAAAAATAAACAGTTTTTTAAAATTTTTAATTCCCAAATAGTTAAAATAATGAGACAGATGAAAAGGGTGGATGATGAGCAGAAAAATAACACATTACAGCGCAGAGTTTAA
>JBAZDX010000035.1:0-8504 GCA_041654255.1 Sulfurimonas sp. | reverse complement strand
TCTCGAAAAGATAGCTAAATCTTTTAAATCTGGAATATCCTCTTATCCCATTGAATAGATAATCTGTTTGCATTCTTCACTCTTTAGTTCTCCTCTAAAGAGTGCCATATGTTTCTGAACTTATACAATTAACTCCGAGCTCTTTTGTTTCTTATGTTAAAAATAAGTTATCGGTAAGTCAAAAAAAGATAATATTATCACAATAATTTTTTATGAGGATTCTACATGTCAATTTCAAGAAGGGAGGCTTTGGCGCTCTCAGGACTTGCTATCGCTTCTTCTGCTCTGAGCGCAGAGAGCAACTCCGCAAACTCAAAAAAAAGAGCGGACACAACGTCACTTGCTGACCATAAAGCTCCTCTGCCAGATACCAAAAATCCGCGTGTTGTTGTTGTTGGCGGCGGGTGGTCTGGGCTTTCAGTCGCAAAATATACAAAAGTGTTTGCTCCGAGTGCCGATGTAATATTGGTTGAGCAGAGATATGAGTTTATATCATGCCCCGTGAGCAATTTATGGCTTGTGGATAAGGTAAAACTTGAGTATTTAACGCATGACTACCTTAAAGCTGCTAGAAAAAACAACTATACCTATTTTCATGCAACGGCAATCGGTCTTGATAAAGAAAATCAGATATTAAAGACAAGCAACGGCGATATCGCGTATGATTATCTTGTTTTTGCTCCGGGGATTGACTATGATTACTCACGCTGGACAAATGACATAGCTTTTGAAAACAGACTCCGCCAAGAGTATCCTGCAGGATTTATTCCGGGCTCGGAGCATATGACCCTAAAAAATAAGATACAAAACTTCAAAGGCGGCAATTTTATACTTACCGTACCTGCCGGAAACTACAGATGTCTTCCGGCTCCGTACGAGAGAGCATGTATCATTGCCGATTACTTCAAACAAAAAAAGCTAAACGCTAAAGTTATTCTTTTAGACGCGAACAATGCTATTACAATTAAAGAAAAAGGGTTTCAGAGTGCATTTGAAGAGCTCTACGCCGACTATATCAAATATATTCCAAACGGCATAATAACAAAGATTGATTTGGACAACAAGGTTGTTTACACGGAGTTTGATGAGTATGAGTTTGAAGATGCGGCATTCTATCCTCAGGTAAGAGGTGCAAAGATATTAGAAAAAGTTGGATTGGCAAAAGATGCCAAAAACAAACTAGAAGCGCATATAAACGAGCTGACATACGAAGCGATAGGCGCAAAAAATGTCTATATTACTGGAGATTCTCGCCCGATGGGCTTTTCAAAATCAGGGAACACCTCTAACACGGAAGGAAAATATGTTGCTTCTCACATAGCGCAAAAGATAAATAAAACAGCAAAAATCAAATGGCAATCACCTGTAACAACCTGTTTTTCTGCAGTCTCCATAGAGCCTGAAAAAGCTATCTACATCTATACGGAGTACTCGTATGATAAAGATATAGTATTTAGCTTTGCAAACACTTTTAGCAGCGAAGATTGGAAAAAAGATGGCGTGCAAAACGCTGAGTCAATATATAACTGGGCAGATGCCCTCTATGCAGATATGTTTAACTAAGAACTAACTTTAGTTCTTCTCACGTATCCGGAAGATACTTGTAGCTTTAGGGGGTTGTAGGGACATTTGTCCCTACAGCTTTATGGGCTTTGCTCGTAAAGCGTATAAAATTAAATAAAAAACGGAGAAAAAAATGAATTACGACAAAATTAGAAAAAACTGTAGAGTTATCAGAATAGTTCTAGGCCTAGCCCTTATAGCAGTAGGCTTTATCACGGGCAATGCTTGGTTTTATTTAGGTGTTCTTCCTCTAGTTGCGGGGCTTGCAAACTTCTGCCCACTGTGCATCATCTCGAAAAAGTGCTCTGTAAAATAAAAATCCCTCTTAACTCTGGCTTTAACTCTCATTAGATATAATTCGATACTTTTTAATATCGGAGCCCTAAATGAGCCAAATAAGCTACAAAGACGCCGGTGTCGACATAGATGCCGGCAACAGTTTCGTTGAGAACATCAAACCTTTAGTAAAATCAACAAAAATCCTAGGCGTTATTGGCGGCATTGGCTCTTTTGCCGGAGCATTTGAACTGCCAAAAGGGTTTAAAGAGCCTGTCATGCTTGCGGCAACGGACGGTGTTGGAACAAAACTAAAACTTGCAATCGACTCCGGCATACACAACACGGTCGGAATTGACCTTGTTGCTATGTGCGTAAACGACCTTCTATGCAACTTCGGTACCCCATCTTTTTTCTTGGATTACTACGCTACGGGCAAACTTGATGTTAAAGCTGCTACAAATGTAGTCGCAGGCATTGCTGAGGGGTGCATACAGGCAGAATGTGCTCTTATCGGCGGAGAAACAGCTGAGATGCCGGGAATGTACTCGCATGATGATTACGACCTTGCGGGCTTTGCCGTAGGCGTTGCTGAGAAGAGTGAAATGGATAGAGTCTCAATGGTTAGAGCCGGTCATAAGCTGATAGCGCTTCCAAGCTCTGGACTTCACTCAAACGGCTTCTCTCTTGCTAGAAAAGTGCTATTTGAAAAAATGGATATGAAATTTAGCGATGATTTTAACGGCAAACCTCTTATTGAAACCCTTCTTACTCCTACAAAAATTTATGTAAAAACATTCAAAGAGTTAAAAAACCAAATAGTAGCTCTTGCTCACATAACAGGAGGCGGAATAGTTGAGAATCTTCCTCGCGTTCTTCCTGAAAATCTAAGAGCTGAAATAAAACAAGACGCTATAAGAGTTCTGCCAATCTTTGAGCTTATCTCTCAATATGTAGAAAAAGAAGAGATGTACAGAGCGTTCAATATGGGTGTCGGTATGATTTTAGTTGTGAAAGAGAAAGATGTAGATACTGTTTTGACTAAAGCTGAAGGTTCTTATCTTATCGGCGAAATAAAAGAGGGAAAAAGAGAAGCTAAGCTTATATAGCTTCTCCTTACTTAAGCGGCTTTCTTAACTCTTTGATAACCTCGCGTGCGCTAGGTGCTATTTCTCTAAATTGCGCTATATCTAATAATGGGTAGTTAAGAGTGATATAATACTCTGTTCTAAGCGTAGCTGCCTCCCCGCCGCTTACAATGATAGGCCAAGGCAGCAAACCCGCATTCTGACGGCCTATTTTTGTAACAAATCTTTTTGTTCCCGCGCTAAGGCCATACCCCACAAGAGTTGTATCATCAGAAATTTTCACTTCATATATAAAGTCTTTGCCTTTTTTGTACTCTTTTAGCTTAGCCAGAAGCTCTTCATTTGCTCCGTCTCCAAGTAGCTCTGTATCTTCATAAAAAGGCATGCCAAGCGCAAAGTGATAGCTTGCCAATTTAGAAAACTGTATCATCTGTGCAGACGGCGTTAAATCCGGAAACAGCGCCTCTAGCTTAGCCGATAAAGCCAAAAAAACATCATGGTTATAATCTTGCTGCATATAAGCCTTGCCGAAATAGAGGGGATTTGTCAAAGAGATGCTCTTTGTCTCATCATCCACAAACAGCTTCATAACCGCGATATTTGCGCGATTTGGCAAAGCCGCCTGCTTTTTAAGTGAAGAGCACGTAAAAATAATTGTATGTCCGTCTTTTACGCTCTCATACGTAGCAAGAACCTCAAAACCGCCTGCTTTAAGTTTAGCCTCTGCATCCGCAACACTCATGTATGCACCCACAAGATATGTGCTCACTTCTCCCTTGGGCTCTTCCGCCGTGCTTTTTGCTGCATAGCCCGAAGTAGATAAAAGCACCGCGCTAAATAGTAATGCCAATAATTTTTTCATATCTCTTTTGCTCCTAGACTAATCATAATCTCTTTGATTTTCTCATCCATCTCTCTGATATGCTTGATTTGCTCAGGGTCTGTAATCTTCCCCAGTATTATCCAGTTTTCAACACTTGGCATACCGATTTTTAACGTGTTTGAGCCCTTGTCTAAGTACATATACATTGAACACGGAGCAGATACTCCCAGCTCAGGGTGCTGCCATACGTTAAACACGGTATATGAAAATGTAAAGTGGCAAAGAGAGTAAACCCAGTAAGCGTCAAATCTGCTGTTTTCTAAACCGTAGTCGCTCCAGTACTCTTCAAAATCTCTCTTGCCTGCGATAATAAACTCCTCTGCTTCAAAGGCTTTTTCAAACCTGTCCAATAAGTTGAACTTAGCCTCCAAAACATCATCGCCTCTCTCAAAGGGCATCTCAAACTCAACCATAGTTTTTTCGTTAAGCTTCTCTATCTCTATATACTCGACTTCGCCGCCCATTCCGGCGTCGGTTGCCTCAAAGAGCGCGTCGATATACTTTGTGAAAGTTTTTCTAACTTCGGAATCTTTTACTTTTGTAATGTCAAGCATAGCCCGAGCGGTTAAAGTACCAACATAAGTCTTAGTTTCGCTGATTTTTTTATAGATGAAGAGGTTAAGCGGGGCAAACCCTCCAAGAGAGGGCTCTTTTATAAGAAGAGGCAGCATCCGCTCCTCGTTTGAAATCGTTATAAATCCAAGATTATCGAGATTTGCAACATAGTCTGTCTTAAATTGAGGGTTTATGCGACCGTTGTCAAGCAGTTTTGTGCCATAAAATTTATTGTACCAAAATTCTATATTGGGGTGAGTATCTTTTGGTGTGAATCCTGCATCTTCAAGATCAACCTCTACAATTTCGTTAAATACCTTGTTTCTCTCTTTGGCGTCACCATCGGAGAGATTAAATCTAACAGCCTGATAGCCAAATGCCATACTAGCACTCAATGATAACATGAGTGCTATTTTAACAAGCGTATTTAACATTGACGATTACTCGCCAGTAGCAGCCATTCTAGGAATCTCTTCCATAGCTTTTTTAACATTTAACATTTCTGCAAAAAGATCCGGATTGATAGGTTTTTTATCAGTTCCGCCGTAAAGAGCCAAAGTCATATCCATAGTAATAAGGTATCTTCTGCCATCACCATACTCCACGTAAAGAACGCGACACGGCATAAAACCACCATAGTAGCGAGAGTGGTCAAGCATCTTTTTAGCAATGCTTAGAGAACAAAACTCGGCAATTCTAGCATGTACAACCTGATCAGGTTTTCCATTTTCAATTCTAAACATATTTTTTTCGCCGACAAATCTCATGTTGTACGTATCAGCGTACTCTTTCATCGCATCAAATACATCCTCTTCAGATAAATTATCAGCCACTTTAAACTCAAGCATCATAGCCTGCGCAGGATCTCCCGTCTTACCGATTGTACCCATCATATTAGCATAAGCTGTTCTTGTTTCTCCCGAAAAATCCCATACAAACACTTTACCCATGTTCATATATGAACAACCGCTAAACAACACAGCCATCAAAGCAGCTGAAACTCCAAGTGATAATCTTTTCATCATATCTTCTTTCCTTTTAATGTAGCATTTATGTGATAATAGTATCACAAAAAATCTAAAAATATTATATCATACAATTCTGTAATTTTTCTGAAAATATTTATCTGATTTTTTTATGAAGCGAAGCACCGCCAAAATGGCGGTGTTATACGTGTGAAGAGAATTTATTAGAACGCGTAGTTAAGTTGAACTGTGTAACTTTGCTCTGAGTGAGTACTAGTAATGTCTTCACCAGTAAAGCCCGTAAACGTTTCTTTATTTTCTAAACCATATACAGCAGCCAAATCTATAGATAGAGTCTCATTAAATGCATAAGTACCACCTAAAGTAATATGACTTTCTTGAGTTCCTGGAAAACCTAGTAAGTTAAATGTATTTGTTAAAGAACTAGGACCTGCATAACCCATCATTCCAAACATATTTGCAGCATGCGCATTATCAATAGCTAAATTTTTACCAACATTGTCTTGAACAGCAGATTCAGCATATTGGTAACCTGCGCGTAATGCCCAACCGCTAGTTGCGTACTCATAACCGATTGCGATCACATCTTGGTCTTCCCAACCAAACTCTTTATAACCTTCAGCATCTTCCCAGTTGATATTTTTGTAATCAAGTGCCAATGTATGACCAGCTGTTGTATAACTCACACCTATACCATACTCCGCAGGAGTAGCCATTTCGTTAATTGTAGTACCTATCGGGTTAGAAGGACCAACACCAAAACCATCCAATGCAGCATTCATTACATCTTTAGTATCAAATTTGATTTTAGATTTGTAAACTGCACCTACAGTAATGCCATCAGTTTCATACGCCAAACCAAAATTAACACCCATAGTTACATCTTGAGCAACACCAGCACCAATCTTCCCATCATCACCAGACACAATAAAAGCAGTTGGTTGAGTATATTGAATATCTAATGCAGAGTATTGTACTATCGGTGTAACACCAACACTAAAACCACTATTAGTATATGCTAAAGGAACACCAAACTGCATAGTTTGAAGTGCAGTTACCATGCTAAATGTACTTTGTGTTACATCTCTATAATCAACACCCAAACCACCAGTACCCCACATACCAATACCCCAGTAGAAGTTATCGTTTACCTTACTAGCCAAAGAAACGCTAGGTATAACAAAAAAGTCTGAATCACTTTCTTGTTCAGATGCAGCCGGATCACCAATTGCAGTTGTGCTAGCCTGAACTTCAATACTTGGCATAAATACAGTACCGCCAAATGACACTTCATTATTACCTTTAATAGTAGTGATTAAAGCAGGGTTAGCTAATGTTGATTCGGCACCGTGACCAACACCAATACCTGTTCCACCCATACCAAACGACTTAGCACCTACGCCAATCATTACTGCACCATTTGTTGCGAATGCAGAAGTTGCACCTAAAGCCAATGCAGCTACTACTGCAAGTTTAATTGTTCTTTTCATTTTCTCTCCTACGAGTGTTTTTTTAGAATGTAAGTATTATAGGCGAGTAATTTTTAACCGAATCTTAAACGAATGGTAAATAAACATAAACGAACCTTAATTTAAATATTTAAATAGTCATAAATATAAGCTGTGTATATAAATAAAATCAATATGTTCTATAAAAAAGCGCTATTTAGCTATTTTTATAACTTTTATCTATACTTTACTACTGCGATTGTTATATATATTATCTTTTTACTATAAAATCAACTTTGTGATAAAAATATAATATCGTGTAGTTATGTAACATAATTGTTACAAGCTTTTAGATAAAAGCCCGAAAAACGGCTTTTATTGCAGACGGAAATTTTGGGAAAAAATCAGTTAAAGAGTATTGTAGAAGTTTGTAGAAGTTTTATTTCATCATTTGTATATAGTTTTACATCTTTAGTGTTAAAAAGCATATATCCCGAACCATCGTCTAAAAGTTTACATGTAGGATTTTTTTTACTCTGTTTTACGCTATCTTGTTGACTCTGCTGCTTTTGCTCTTGCACACTCTTTTTCACTATCTCTTTTTGCGCACCCAAATCAACACTGCCTTGGCTAAGTCCACCGAATAAGTGTCCCTCTGCGTCATCCAAAAATGCTTTTGCAACTTTTGCTTCTATTGTGTCGCTGATTTTTTGCTTTTTTATCTCTTCTTTTATGGTCTCTACATCTTTTGCTTCAAAAACTTCCTGTGTTGTAGCAAGATATCCGTTTTGAAGCTCTTGCTCTGCAATTTTTACTCTGTTTTGGCTGAGACCTCCAAAGTGCCTGACAAGAAGACACTCGCTTGGAACAAGATAAGCACGGTTGTCGCTTATGACTATATCTTTCTTATATCTTTCTCTGAGTTCTTTTAGGCTATCAATGTCTGTAGAATTTGATACATGTAAAAGTTCAAAAGCGCTAAGCGAAGCTATTAATACTGTTAAAGAAAAAATTATCTTCACTTAAATATGTCCTTATCACTTATCCACAACATCCACGAATACTTCTTAATATTTCTATTATCAAAGAGAGCATCGTCTTTAATGTTGTAATACTCATAAACAACGGAGATTTTTCCATCTTTTGCAGCCTTTACATATGGTTCCGGAATAATTATCTTATATGACATAGTTCCAGGACCAAATCCTCGCTCATCGACATCATCTAAAACAAGCACACCGTAAAGCTCTTTTTCTATATTTGGCACTTTAATAAGAACATGTTTTGCTCCAAAATCAAGCGCTTTTTGATACCCTTTTATAAGCTTCTCCCCGCTAATGTTTAGAGAGTGATAATGCGCAGTGCTCTGAAATGGTGCGATAAACTTGCCTTGAAGCCTGAAGCTTCCGTCTCTTGCGCTGATTATTGTGTCGTTGTTGTCTATTAGACCACTTGAAACCTGTTTTGTATATGTTGTCGTAGAACATCCGCTAAAAAAAAGCAGCGATGCAAGCAGAGCAAATATATATTTCATAAAATACCTTTGATTGTTTTTTTAAAAAATTATATCCGTTGAAAATTAAAATATAGTAATAGCTAATGCTAAATTTGTATTATTTGTAATTAGATGTTAGTTTTTTATGATTATGTTATAAGTTTTGATTGTAAGATTTGTAAAAGTGAGGATTGTTAAGAAATGATCAAC
>JBAZDX010000034.1:0-8918 GCA_041654255.1 Sulfurimonas sp. | reverse complement strand
ATCCATTTATAAAAAAGGAAAAATTTAATGAAATATTTTAGCTATATCCTTATTTTTTACACTGCCGTGAGCTATGGCACTACTCTTGATGAGATGATAATTTTAAGTGAAAAGAATCCATCAATACAAGCTGCTATGCAGCAAGCTAAAGTTTACGAAAAATTGCATAATGCAGCCAAGGCAGAGAACTATCCTTCACTGGATGTTTCTTATGGCGCAACATATCTTTATGAAGACCCGGTCATGTATTTTGCAGGCAGCAGCCTACAAGTTCAGGCTAAAAATCTTTATACAGGCACTGCTAAACTTACTTATCCTCTCTTTACGGGCTTTGCCGTCAGTGCCCAAATAGACAAATCAAAATTTCGTATGCACAGAGCTTCTCTTGAGGCTGATGATGCAAAAAGAAATTTATATATGGGAATCGTGCAGGCATATACTTCTGCCGTAAGTTTGAAACATCTTATGGAATCGGAGCAAGAAGCCTATGAGGCAACACAAAAAAGTTATGAAAAAGCAAAAGCTTTTTTTGATTTGGGAATGAGTTCGTCTTCCGAACTGTACCGTATTGAAGCAGATTTGAACGCAATTAAAGCACAACAGATACAAACGAATAATTCTTATAAAATCGCTCTGAGTCAACTCTCCTTGATGACGAAAGAAGAGATAACGGATGTAGAACCTTTGCCTCTTATAGAAGAACTTTCACTTGAAAGATTGAAGGAACAGGCACTTAAAAATCGTCCGGATTTAAAAGCATTGGCCTTAATGGTCCAAGAACAGCAGAGCCAGATAGATTTGGCAAAAAGCACGCAATACCCAAGTGTCGCACTTTTTGCCCAAGTCTCACATATAGGCGACACTCCTGAGTTAAATGGGGACGGTTATACAAACAAAGACCTTAGTGCTGCGGGATTTATGATCAATTACAATATCTTTTCCGGATTTAAAACGCAAAGCCAGATCGAAGCTGCCCGAGAAGCAAAACTGAGCGTAGAACTCGGTTTAGAGGCTTATAAAGATAAAGTGAAAACAGAAATTTATGAGAGCTATTTGACATACAAATCACTTTTTGGTGCATTAGAGGCCGCAAAAGCACAAGTCAAAGCACAGGAATCGTATGAAAAATTAGTTCAAGGGCAGTTTGAAAATCAATTAGCCGACGCGGATACCCTAAGCCGTGCCATTTCGTCTTTGGCGATGGCACGTGCTTCGTTAATCACGATAAACGCAAGACTTTACGCATCTTTCGCTAAAGCTTTGTTGGAAGTTGATAACGAAACTTTTTTAAATACAATCCAAAATACAAAGGAATAGCATGTTGAGAAAATACGGATTAATGATAGTTATAGCAGTTTTGTTGGCTATTGCAGCTCTGTTGATTTACAATAAGGTAAATCCAAAAAAATTGGCAGATAATCTCATCAGCGGTACGGGAAGAATAGATGGGGATATTATCTCCTTAAATACAAAATATTCCGGAAGAGTAGAAGAGATTTTAGTAGAAGACGGACAGAACATAATCAAAGGCGAAGTTGTCGCCAAACTTCAGAGCGATGAATATCAGGCAAAACTCAGGGCTATAGATGAGACTATTCAATCAGCAAAAGACGGATTGCTTGCGATGGAACATGAATACGATATTGCTAAAGAGAGTATTCCTCTTGAGATAAAAAAGGCAATGGAAGCGCTTGAAATCAGCAAGGCTCAAAAAAATGAACTTGAGGATTCTATTGCAAGCATTAAAGAAGCTTTGGCGCAAGATCAAAGAGATTATGATAGAACGCAGGTGCTCTATTCCAAAGAGTTAATCGGCAGGCAAAAAATAGAACTTGCAAAGCTAAAATTGGTGAATAACACAAATACACTCTCAGGTTTGTTACAGAAAAAAGCTCAAATGGAGAGTGCTATCGTCATTGCAGAAGATACGGTAAGTCTTGCGCAGAGTCAAAAGAAAAAGCTGCTTGCTATTCGCGCGAATATCAATGCAACGGAGAAAAAAATAGAAGCATTAAAAGCAAACAGAGAGGAGTTGCAAATCACTATCGATCAGCTTACAATCAAGTCTCCAGTCAATGGAATGGTGATTGAGAAAGTAACGCAAGCAGGAGAAGTTATAGGCTCGGGAATGATTATAGCCACTCTCATTGACCCGCATAGTCTTTATCTCAAAATGTTTGTCGATACGCTTGAAAACGGCAAGATTAAAGTAGGTGATAAAGCAGTGATATTTTTAGACAGTAGTCCGGATAAAGTGATAGAAGCGCAAGTTGCCAATGTTGCCCAAAAAGCGGAGTTTACTCCAAAAGATGTCAGCGTTTCAAGTGACCGTATCCAAAGAGTGTATGCAGTGCATCTCAAGCCTTTGCAAATCAACCCTCTATTGAAACTCGGTATTCCTGCAATAGGCGTGATTTCCACAGACGGCGAAGGTTTGCCTAGCTCTCTTAAAGAAATACCGTCAATATGAAACGCTAAAGCGGAGTTTGAATATGGCTGATTTAGAAGTAAAAAATGTTACGGTGCGCTATAAAAAATTTACAGCTATCCGAGATGTGTCTATGGAAGCCGATATTGGTGAGATTATAGGTTTTATAGGTGCTGACGGTGCCGGAAAAACTTCTTTAATGCACGCAATTTCAGGAGTCATTCGATTTGAGGGAACAATAAACTATCAGGGTATTCTTTACCATTCCCCAAAAGAGATAGAAAAAATTAAAGCCCAAATAGGCTTGATGCCTCAAGGGATAGGTCTTGTTTTGTATGAGACGCTAACCGTTATGGAACATTTGGACTTTTTTACGGATGTACGTAACCTTAAAAGAGATGACCGTTTTCTAGCTTACAGAGAAAAACTTCTGCATATGGCCGGGCTTTATGACTTTGTCGATAGGGTAGCCGGAAATCTCAGTGGCGGCATGATGCAGAAACTCTCCTTGATTTGCACACTTTTGCACCGTCCAAAACTTTTAATCTTAGATGAGCCTACAACCGGTGTTGATCCGCTAAGCCGTTTGGAACTTTGGGAAATACTTGACAGTATCAGAAAAGAAGAAGGAACAATCATTCTCGTCAGTACGGCCTATATGCAAGAAGCTGCCAAGATGAACAGAGTAATACTCTTTGACGAGGGAGAGATTATAGCAAGCGGAACGACTCAAGAGCTTCTTGATTCAGTTCGCCAAAACACCTATGTCCATACGGTATGTCAAAATGAAAAATGTGTCTCTTTTGATGGTTTCACTTACTCTTTAGAGGAATTAGATGCGGCACATAAAGAACCGACTTTGGAAGCTCTCTTTTTTGTGAATGCTTTAAAAAAAGATAAAACAATAGCAAAGATAGAGATTGATGAAAGAGCAAATAAAATAGATATTCCTCAAATCATTATGCAGGCTAAAAGCGTTACTAAGCATTTTAATGGCTTCATAGCGAATGACAAGATTGATATGGAGTTAAAAAAAGGGGAAATATTGGGACTTCTAGGAGCCAATGGAGCCGGAAAAACTACTTTTATTAAAATGTTGCTTGGACTCTATAAAATTGATGAGGGAGAGTTGGTTCTGCTTGATAAAACAATTAAAAGCGGGCAAGACAGGAAAGAACTAAAATCCAAAATCGGCTACGTAAGCCAACATTTCGCTTTATATAAAGACATGACCGTCAGAGAAAATCTTCTTTATTTTGCCAATATGCACCAAATTCCTATAAACACGGCATTAAAACGTATTAAACGCTATTCCTCACAACTTGGTTTTGAATCCTATATGGACTATCTGCCTACTGAATTGCCGCTAGGAGTGAATCAAAGATTTTCCATCGCAGCGGCACTTTTACATGAACCGATCATACTTTTTTTGGATGAGCCTACAAGCGGAGTCGATACTATCGCAAGGGCGCAATTTTGGCAAATTTTACATCTTTTAAAAGAAAAATGGAACATCACTATTTTAATTACTACGCACTATATGAGTGAAGCCGAATATTGCGACAGAGTAGTTTTGCTCAAGCAAGGAAAAAAGGTTGCCGATGAGAGTTTGGAAAATTTTTATAAACAACATCCAGAGGCTGAGACATTTGAAGATATTTTCCGCAGTTATTATGAGGATGCAAAATGAGAATAAATACTTTAAAAGCGTATATGCTCAAAGAATTTATGGAATTATTTCGTACCCGTATGATTATTATGATCTATTTGATGCCTACAATGGTAATTATTTTATTTGGCTATGGCATTCGGATGGACGTAACGCATGCCAGAGTGCTTATCATAGATAATGACCATAGCAAGTATTCGATGGAGTTGAGTTCAAAGTTTCAGCACTCCAGATATTTTAACGGAACGCTTTCTCAAATGAGCGAAAATGAAGCACTCAGACTTATAAAACAAGCGAAAATTGATATGCTTATAATAATTCCAAGCTCTTTTGAAAAAAACCTTCTTCATGGACTTGAGAGTGAGATAGGAGTTTTTGTAGACTCCGCTTTTGCTACGAGGGGCAGTACCATTGCAAGTTATGCACAAGGAGCGATACTTAGTGCTGCGAGTGAAGCGAGTGCCAACATGGGTATGCAACAAAAAGGAACAATCAGCCTCAACTACCGCAGTCTCTTTAATCAAGCTATGAGGGATGAAGATGCCATAGTCCCTGGATTGATAGGGCTTGTTTTACTTATAGCACCTGCTGTTTTTGCAGCTCTTCTGATTGTCAAAGAAAAAGAAAGAGGCACCATATTCAACTTTTATGCTTCACCGATAAGTAAAGGAGAGTTTTTAATTGCCAAACTATTTCCTCTATTTTTACTCTATTCACTCAATATAATTATCTTATTTTTATTGGCTATTTATCTTTTTGAGGTTCCTTTCAGAGGAAACTTCTTTTTATTTTGGCTTTCAAGCGAAATATATATACTCATAAGTCTTTCAATAGGCATGCTCATTTCCATTATTACCAAGAAGCAGATTGTAGCTATTGTCTTAACAATAATTGTAACGATTTTACCGGGATTTTTGTATTCCGGAATATTGCTGCCTATTGCGTCTATGCAGGGGATTTCTTATATTCAGGCGCATATATTCCCGGTTATGTATTATAATCAAATATTATATGATTCTTTTTTGATAGGACAAGGATTTAACTCTCCGAAAATAGTTCTTTATTTGAGTATTTTAGGCGGGTATCTTGTGCTCTTTTTTACAGCCGGTACGCTTTTACTCAAGAAGGAGATGCGATGATTCGTATATTTATACTTGTATTCAGCAAAGAGATTCTCATTTTTTTACGCTCACCCATGTTGGTTGTAATTGTCTTGTATGCGTTTACCGTGGATATTTACATAGCAGGCAGCGGAATGAAATTGGAACCGAGAAATGTGGCAGTCGGCTATGTGGATTATACGGGAGGAGGGATGAGTCAAAAAATACTTTCGAGATTGCATGAACCGGAATTTGCTCCCTCCATTCGATTTAATTCCCAAGAAGCATTAAGTAAAGCGATTTATAATAAAGAGATATTGGTCGGTATTTTGTTTGATTCTAATTTTGAAACATCCTATCGTCAGGGTAAAAACGCAGAACTCAATGTTTTGCTTGATGCAACTGCGGCTTCTCAAAGTTTTACTACAATGACTTATTTGCAAAATATTTTGCTTGATTTTGTACAGTTGAATATTCCTATCAAAATTAAATCTCATAAACTTTTTAATGAAAATGCAGACAATAGCTCTTTTATGGCAATTACGGAGTTGCTTTCTTTGACAACCATGCTTGTTATGATATTAACGGCTATTGTATTTGTTAAAGAGAAAGAGGAAGGGACTTGGGATATTATGCTTTTGATGCCTGTAAATCCAAAAATCACTATCTTGGCAAAGAGTATGTCCCAAATTATAATAGTCATTGTGGGAGTTGTTTTAAGTCTTGGTTTTGTGGCATTTTATGTGTTTGATACGCCTATGAACAGTTCCTTTTGGAGTTTTATGCTACTTACTTTTTTATACGCGTTTTCTATCTCAGGTTTAGGTCTCTTTATCGCGGCAGTGTCAAAAAATGTCATGCAGGTTGCGCAATATTCTATAATAATAATGCTGCCTCTCATATTTTTAAGCGGTGCATGGACGCCTCTATATTCTATGCATCCGATTTTGCAAAAAATATCCATATTTTCGCCTCTGCGTTATTATATAGAGGGCAGTGAGAGTATTTTTTTTAGAGGAACCGAATTTGTTGACCTGATACCGTATTTTGGAGGAGTGACAATACTTGGAGTAATACTTTACTGGTATGGTTTTCGTAAAATAGGAAAATTATTCTAAATGCAACAAAGATTCAAATGGCTTGTAGTTTTTCTCTCTCTGGCGCTTAATGCGGATCAGTTCTCATTCTCGTTTTATAATGATTTTTTTGCAGGAACAGACAGGCATTTTACAAACGGAATCAGCTTGAGTTGGCTGGATGAGACATATAGAGCTCCAAACAGTGAGAACAATACATCAAGTATATACACAAATTTTACGGATAAAATAATTGAGAGTATTCCTTTGAACACGTTGGACAGATTAAAAAATCATAATGCAGGTATGAGTATTACTCAAATCATGGTTACTCCTAATGAAACATCCGTATCGACTCCGCAGTATGACGATATACCATATGCAGGATATTTAATGCTGGCTTTTTACATGTTTGAATGGGACGAAAAAAGTTTTACCGAATACAGGATGGAAGTTGGAGTAGTCGGAGAAGAGGCAGGAGCAGGATTTGCGCAAAAAACAGTTCATAAATTCATTGGTGCTGATGAGCCAAAAGGATGGGATACACAACTAGGAACTCAATATACAATAAACACGCTCTTTAGATATGGAGAGATTAGTTGGAAACAAGATAGCATAAATGGTTTAAGTATGGATTGGTTTAACCATTATGGTTTTCAACTTGGTAATTTTACATCAGATGTTTTTGCCGGAACGATGCTTAGAATCGGCTATAACTATAATGAAAACTTCAACCTGCACTATCCATATCTAAAAGAAGAGGCATCTATGTTAAGGCTAGATAAGAAGCATAGCGATTTGGGATGGTCTTTATCAATTGGAATAAATGGAGAGTTGTTAGCCTACTCATATATTTTAGATGAAGCTAAAAGTAATGGTTACAATCTTAACAAACAACCTATAAATGTTTCAATATATCTAGGAACAGATATATATTATGACGCTCACAAACTTACTCTATTCTATCAATCGCAATCACCATATACATATGAGCAAAACAAGATAAACACTTTTGGTGGCTTAATTTATTCGTTTCAATTTTAAAATAATTTTGGAATAATTTTTATTATTGTAATAATTGTAACTGTTATAGTGACACAATAAAAGAGGAAAGTAATTTGAAAAATAAAAATCATAAAGGAAATAGTTGAGATGGAAAAGTTGAAAAATATAGACAAAAATATTATCTACCTTGGGTGGGTTAGTTTTTTTACTGACATGGGTTCTAGCATGGTCAATTTACTTTTGCCTATATTTGTTGTCTACATCCTAAATGAGGGTGTTGATAAGCTTGGTATCATCATAGCCATTTCAACTTTTGTATCTTATATTTTTAGAATTTTATTTGGTTATTTGAGTGACAAGTACCAGATTGTTAAACCTTTTGCAACGATAGGCTACTCTATTTCTGCTATCACAAAGCCTCTTTTGTATTTTTCAACAAGCTATATCTCAGTTGCGGTTTTAAGAGGTGTTGAGCGGATGGGAAAGGCGATAAGAAGCTCACCTAAAGATGTTCTTATAAGTAGTTTTGTGAAAAATAAAGAGCATGGCAGGACATTCGGTTTTCATAAGATGATGGATATCTCTGGTGAGCTTGCTGGTGCTTTGATCGTCTTTGTTATTTTTATTCTCTACGCAAAAGATGAAGTAGCAATACGAAATATATTTGCTTTTACCATTATTCCAGGTCTCATTGCTACTTACATAATTTTTGCACTCGTTGATGATAAACAGCTTACTCCAAAAGCATCACAAGAAACTTTGGTTGTAAACAGAAAAGATTTCAGACTGCTCTATGTTCTATTTATATATTTCGGGTTTATATTTTTTCTTATGAGTGAGCAGTTTTTCATAGTAAAAGCAAAAGAGGATGGATATGATTTAAGTATGATTCCTCTTTTTATAGTCACATTGACCTTCGTCCAAGCAGCTACAAGTTACTACAGCGGAGTGCTAATAGACAAAATAGGAACACAAAAAAGTCTCTCTATCTCATTTGTATTTGCAATAATATCAATCTTTTTTATAGAGATAAACTTGTGGGCTTCATTTGTCTTTCTTGGTCTTTTTACTGTTCTTAGTCTAAACACCATAAGAACAATGATCTCTTTGGAAGCTCTCTCTAAAGGTTTTATATACGGAGTGTTCTATGGCGGTGTTGCAATCTTTGGCTCTTTGGGTGCTTTGGCAATAGGTTTTATATGGAAAGCATACGGAGTTGACGCCGTTGTTATATTTAGTCAAGCAGGTATGATTTCAATGCTAATCGTTTTTTTACTCATCAATAAGTTTAATTATAAAAGCTCACAAAAACAGACAACTATCTAAAAGTTTCTTATGGTTTTAGCAAAAAAACAGGTAAATTGGCTATAACTGCCGCCATGAAAAAAGAGACTTAATGAAAAATTTGGGTGCGTAAAAACTCAAGTAAACTACGATACTATAGGCGCTAAGAAGACCAAAAAACCTACAAGAAAGTATGTGTATAAACGACAAATTCTCAAAAATTTAGCAGCAGAATATAAGCGAAGTATTCCTTGGATTAGGAAGCAAATATATGAATAAGGGAAAGTAGTAATTTAGAAAAGATAGTTGGAATGTCCCCTTAAAACTAGACATTATTTATATATTCAATAATCTCT
>JBAZDX010000033.1:0-9862 GCA_041654255.1 Sulfurimonas sp. | reverse complement strand
AAATTTTAGAGAAATTTGCATAGATGAAGAAAATAGTTTTAATATTACTCGCTTTAGGAAATATAATAATGGCAGCAACAATAGAAGAGATAAAAGTTAAAGATACGAACATCCCAGTGATTTTTGAGCAGGACAAAAGATTGCCTCTGGTAACGATGCAGTTTGTTTTTAAAAACAGCGGAAGTATAGCAGACACTGCAAAAGCAGGTTTGGCAAAATTTAGTGCAAAAGTGATGAATGAGGGTACTAAAAAACTTGGTTCAAGCGCATTTGCCGAGGCTCTGGAGAGTAAAGCAATCCACATATCTGCTTCAACAGGAAAAGAGACTTTCGTTATAGAGGTTGGGTGTTTAAAAGAGGAGCTTGACGAGGGGCTGAAATATTTTGAGATGCTCTTAAAGGATCCAAATCTTACTGAGGATGTAGTAGATAAGGTAAAAACTACTACCCTTGGCTCCCTTGCCAGAAAAGAGAATGATTTTGACTACATTGCTTCAAGCGAGTTAAATGCTCTTCTTTTTGATGGCAGCGTATTGGCAAAGCCATCTTTGGGAACAGTTGAGAGCGTAAAGAGCATCACTCTTGAAGATGTCAAGAAGTTTTTAGCAGATAATTTAGTTATATCAAAACTGATGGTAGTAGTCGGCGGAGATATTGAAGCCGAGGACGTAAAAACTAAAGTAACAAAAATTATAAAAGCAATGGATGTCGGTGAAAATGGTGAAGTTAAAAACTACTCCATAACTAAAGAGCCTAAAGAGAAGATAGTTAAAAAAGAGACTGAGCAGGCTTATATCTATTTTGGTTCTCCGTACAACATTAGCGTTGATTCAGAGGATTATTATAAAGCAAGAGTGGCTACTTTTATCTTAGGCAGCAGCGGTTTTGGTTCAAGACTTATGGAAGAGATTAGAGTTAAAAGAGGTCTTGCTTATTCGGCTTATGCAAAGATAGATGTTACCAAATCAAGCTCACATATGAACGGTTATCTGCAGACAAAACTCGATTCTTTACAAGAGGCGAAAAAAACGGTCAAAGAGGTTGTGGCTGAGTTTGTAAAAAACGGTGTCACAAAAGATGAGCTTGAGCAGACTAAAAAGTTTATGCTTGGAAGCGAACCTTTGAGAGTTGAGACTATGAGCCAGAGGTTAAATAGAACTTTTATGGAGTACTATAATGGTCAAGAACTTGGACATTCGCTCAAAGAGTTGGAGCTTATTAAAAGTTTAAACCTAAAAGATTTAAATGATTTTATAAAAGCTCATAAAGAGATTTTAGATATGAGTTTTGCGATAGTTACCAAGTAAATATTGCAAAATGCAATACTTTTAACATGTAGTTCATGAAAATAGGTAGTATTTGATACTAAGGATTTAAGATGAACATAACAAAAGAGCAAGAAGAGAAGTTTAAAAAGCTGGGTATCGGCAGCTGCTGTGAGCTCGCTCTTCTTATCCCATCCTCCTATGAAGATTTAAGAATCTCCGACAGACTCTTTCCTCACGCTATGGGGCTTATCGACGCTACGGTAGAGTCTGTTTATAGAGCTCCAAATTCCCTTCAAGTCACATTTTTTGCTCATAATTTCGGACACACTATTACTGGCGTACTGTTTCGTCCAAAACCATATATGATGCATCAGTTTAAAGTCGGCGAGAGAGATTACTACTATGGAATGGTAGAGTGCAAAATGGGTCAGTGCAGCATAAGCATGCCAAAAAAAGTGACAAATATAGGTGCGATAACACCAAGATACAAATCAGTTCTCAGAAGCGATGTTATGCTTCGTCTGACGCAGAGTTCTCTAACAAAAGAGAAGTTAATCTCAGAGGGCTTGAATGAAGAGATTGCAGAGGAGCTTTTAAAACTTCACTTTCCGAGCCAAAATATACCAAACTTAAGAGATTTAGAGCAAAAAACCATAAACGCACTTAAATATACAGAACTCTTTGTTTATATGAAAAAGTTGTCCAATAAAAGGAGATATTTTAAAGCTTTGACTTCCACATGTAACAGTTACGAAGAGTGGGCAGAAACACTTCCATTTAGCTTGACCCTTGAGCAGATAAAGGCGATTGAAGAGATAAAAGCAGACTTTTGCAAGGACATCTCAGCCAAACGAATGGTAGTCGGGGATGTCGGAAGCGGTAAAACAATGGTAATTCTTGCATCTGCACTTATGATGCTTCCAGAGCGTTCTGTTTTGATGGTGCCGACAACTATTTTGGCAAATCAGATTTTTGAAGAAGCAAAAAAATATCTGCCTAACGTTAAAGTTGCACTAATCACAAACAAAAGCAAAAACGTTAATCTTGAGGAGTACGATTTTATCATCGGCACTCATGCGCTGCTCTACAGAGAACTTCCAAAAGCAGGGGTCGTGATGGTTGACGAGCAGCACCGCTTTGGAACGGCGCAGAGAAACATGCTTGAAAAAATTGTAAGCGGTGATGGCAGCCAAAAGCCGCATTTCTTGCAGTTTTCGGCAACGCCCATCCCTAGAACGCAGGCTATGATAGAGACGGCACACATAGACGTTTCACTTATCACAACGACACCGTTTAAAAAAGATATAACAAGCAGAGTTATTCATAAAAGTGATTTTAAAGATTTGTTAGCGCATATAAAAAACGAGATAGCATTGGGCAATCAGATTTTGCTTGTCTATCCGCTTGTTGAGCAGAGTGAGCTTTTAGGTTATCAAAGTATTGACGAGGCGAGAGGATTTTGGGAAAATAGATTTGAGCGTGTTTATGTAACTCACGGAAGGGACAAGGAGAAAGAAGAAGTTTTGCTAGAGTTTGACAAAAAAGGTGCGATTCTCATAGCAACTACGGTTGTTGAGGTCGGAATATCTCTGCCTAAACTTAGCACGGTTGTTATCGTCGGTGCTGAGAGGTTGGGGCTCTCTACTCTCCATCAGCTTCGTGGTCGAGTTAGTCGCACTGGGCTCAAAGGCTACTGTTTTTTATATACAAACCAAAATTCATCAGAACGATTAGATAGATTCGTAGAAACGACAAGCGGATTTGATATTGCAAATCTTGATTTGAAGTTTAGAAAAGGGGGCGATTTGCTAAAGGGTCACAATCAAAGCGGAAGCCAGTTTAGGTGGATTGATTTGGCAGAAGATGAAGAGATTATAAAAAAGGTAAAAATTGATTTAAGTAAAGGGAATTACTTCCCTTTACGGATTAACTAGTACAACCCGAATCTTCCGTCATTTCTTTTGTAAAGAACACGAGTTTTACCGTCGTTGTCTATAAAGATTTCAAAGAGTTTTTTGTTCTCTTTTATGTCGCTTAAGACATCTTCAACCTCACGAGGTTTGTAAAGCGGGAGCTCAACAGGTACAATCTCATCCTCCATAGCCTCGCTTGCTTGATGCAGGTCTATACTCGTGCTAGCTTCACTTTTTGCTTCATTCATTCCATCTTTGTGATGTCCATTATTATCTTTGTCGTGCATACGGCGCATAGCTTTTTGAGCTCTTGCCGTTGCCAAATCGATAGCGGCGTATAAATCTTGGTCATTTTGTTTGATAACGATAGAATTTTTGTGAGCTAAGTTGATCACATATTCAATAACCGACTGTTCTTTGCCTTTTTTTGTTTGAGTCGATGCGATAACATTGACAGAGATAATGTCCATGTTGTATTTGCTAAGTGTTTCGATAGATGAGTTCATATGAGCTTTGATAGGTTCTGTAAGCTCTAAATGTCGTCCTGTTAATGATATATTCATGTTAAATCCTTTAGTCTCTAAATATGAATTATTATATCATTAAATGGTTTACAATATTTACAATTTAGAGTTTTTGGATAGTTCTTCTAAAGTAACGGATAGGTTCGGTGCTAAGATTTTGGTCTGCTCTTACACTTACTGTCACATCCATAAGTACTGAGCCATTTTGTTCAGGAGTTGTTATATAGCTAATGTATTCACTACAGGAAACACCAGCTGCATTAGTATTTGCTTCTGTATAAACATACTGCATAGTTACATTTACATCGTAAAAGTTGTCAAGAGTAGTGTTATAACTATTTAGACAGCCATTTTTTGCAATTTCAAGCATAGCTAACTCAGCAGCACTTTTTGCATGCAGTGCAACTTGCTCATACAGATACAAGTCTATGGTTCTTTTGCTTGTCTGGGCTGTTAGAGCAAGAGAGAGAGCCATGATTGTAGAGATGATTAAAACTACTATTATCGCGGTAATCATCGCAAACCCTTTTTTTTGGCGAGGATCTGTTTTTAGAATATAGTTTTTTCTTTGCATAACGAATAATCCTCCATCAAATCAGAATTTACACACACTTGAATTTTCACAATTGAACCGACGGCTTTAAACTGGAATGTACTTACGTCATCCATAATTACGGCACTTTTTGTTTGAGTTCCATCAGCTTTTTGTAGGTATGTATCGCCTTTCCATGGCTGGTAATCATAGTAGAGCATAAGCGTACCTGTTTTTGTAGTTGCATCATAGTTGCTTATCCCAACAGCGTATGCCGTCCATGCAAGCTGGTAGTATTCATAAACGTTAACTCCGCTAAAATCATCCCCACCACCTATACCCGATACAAATTGAGTAGGATTACCAGCAACGCTATTTATGGGATGCATAACACTGACATTTTGATCGGTTAAAGCACCTGTTGCATGATCCCATCCATAACCGGTTTTAACATCGCTGTCAGAGCCTATGAAGTAGAGTGCTGCATCGTTAATGTCGCTGCCTCCATTTGAGAGGGTGTTTATAAGCGTATCAAGTGCCCCTGTATCTGTTCCCGGAGAGACTAATGTTGCTGGAGCAGTTGATGCATCCAAATCAATTATCCCACTCCAATGAGGTAAAAAAACACCTCCGGTAAGAGTATTGCCTCGAAAACCGTCTATATCGGCGCCTACCCACTCTAAAATCGGTGCACTATCAGCAGAGTATCCGGCAAGTCCAAAAAAATCACCCGCTTCTCTTGCTATTACAGAATCTTTTATGCGGTACTGAAGCCTTGAGGCTATTGACTCTACCGCCGCTGCACTGTTTGCTTGAAGAGCGTTGTTCACACTTGAAAATATAAAGTTTTTATATGCCTGAGAGAGAAGCTCAATACCGTATTTACTAAGTATCCCGATAACTACTATAACAAAGATAAGTTCTAGAAGTGTAAAGGCAGATTTACGCATTAAAATCTCCTCTTGTAAAAATCTATTTCGCCGATGTTGGCACTGTAAATTTTGAGCCTAGTTAGCAGTTTTGGTGTGGTTCCATCATCTTCATATCCATATATAGAAGCAGTAAGTACTTTTATGTTGTTGTTTGCTCCTGCTGCTATGGTGACTTGGCTCTGGTACTCTTGTTTGTATCCTGAAGCTTCTGCAGCAGAAGCGTCAAACAAGTCACCTACAGCGGTATTGACCGCACTGTTTAAGCTAGGAAAAGTTGTGTCTTGAGTTGTATAGTTGACTCCCGTATTAGTGCTGTCTAAACATCTTCTATGATAAGTCTGATTGATATGCCCATCTCTTAATCTAGTGCTTGCATTACAATCACCGTCAACATCAACAACTCTCTCTAGGCGGCTGACATTGCTGTCTTCCATGGATATTTTATCCCAATAGTAAGATGTTGCTCCCATTAACTCTGCAGAAGCGGCAAAGATAGCCTCTTGAGCTATGTTGTCTTCGATGCCTTTTGAGGTAACCTGAGCCATCATAGGAAGGGTGATAACGGCGATAGAGATAACGACAATAGCAAATATTAGCTCTATCATAGTAAAAGCGGCTCTACCAAGAGCGGTTTTTCTACTTACCACATTATTCTCCTGTTAGTAGTTGTTCCGCCTACGCTTTTTGTAGTAGTATTGGTCTCATGCTCACCGGTCCAGCCGCCTGCATTGTCAAACTCTACTTGGAACTCATTCATTGTAGCACCTGCATCACTTTCGTTATAAATCAGCCAAGGAGAAGCTCCATTTTGCATTGTCGTTTTGTATGGATAACCTCTACTTCCGTCATATGTCAAGTTTGTTCTTTGTAATGTAGGAGCAGCAAACGTTGTGAGCGGTGAAGTAGTTACCAGCGGAGTCGGTCTCTTCTCTGTTACATTCCATGCAGCTCCGTCACTCGTAGTGTTATGATCTTCATTTATAAACCATCTTACATCGTCAGTTCTTGTAGAGTTGATGCCGTTTGGAAGAAAGTTTTTGTTGCACGTGTTTCCTCCTACGGTCCCAAAACAAAAAGATTCAAAGTATATATTTGCCGGATTATTAAGAGGAGTATTGTATCTCTGTCTTGAAGCGTGCGTGCGACCGTAAAGATGAGTGACGTTTAAATCCAAGTTTCTTGAACCGTCTGCAACTTTATTAGCTATAAGATCTGCATTCATCGTACAATCAGCAATAACTGAACAGTTTGAATCATAAGTCGAGAAAAATAATCTTTCAGGATTAACCGAAGCATTAACTTCTCTATCAAAATTAAGATTTAAAAGAGTGTTTACGCCTCCGTTGTTTGATTGATTAAAATCATTTGTTCCAAGAGTTATGGTGCCTGCAAGATTATTAATAGTTCCATTTTGGTCATTTGCAGGTAAATCCGTATTGTGAAATCTATAGAGATAATCAACTGCGCCTGAAATTGCAGACTTGTTTATGGTTAAATTAACCGGTTTCGCATAACAGTTATCGACGAAATTACTCAAACTAACATTGTTCTCACCCGCAGCAATTATAGGACCGTTTAAGTGAAATGACATATTTTCATTTAATGACATATTATTCATATATATAAATGGGATAGAGTTGTTATTTTCGCCAAACGATGCTCCGATGCCGCTCATTATAAACTTGTACGGATGGAACTCTAAATTGTAGTTTCTATATTTCAATGCGGAAGCATTGCTGCTATCATGATCACTTGTAATGTTACATCCTGTAAATGGAGCGGCAACCCCCGTTGCGTAGTTTACCGCTTGAGTAATATTTGAATCTAAAACACAGTCAAGCGTTGCAGTATAGTAAGGTCCTACATGGTGACTCATATATGAAAAGTCACCATCTACTCTTGTCCAAGTTGTGTCTTTCATTTGTAATACGTATTCGCCGACTTGATCAAGCGAGCTGTTTAAATCTACGCTTCCATTTAAAACTCTAAAAGAGTGCGAAACATTGTTCTCATCATTACATCCGCTTAAAGCGACTGGTGGTGACCATACATACTCCAATGCATCACTTGCCAATCCGCCAAAACCTTTTGTATAACCAAAAGAAGGTGTGTTGTCTTTGTGGTTTACGGCATCTACTTCAAGTTGATAATCATACCCTGATGCAAGATGATTTGTTGCAGTAGATGGAGTAACTACTCCGGAGACGTCATCCGCTATTCTAACTTGAGATGCAGGATTTGTTTGGTTTTGGTCATCTATTTTTATCATAAATGCTTCAGGTCTTAATGCAAAGTTGTCTCTAGAGCACTCAAATCTTGTGTTGATGCCAAAGAGGCATTCAAGACAGGCATAGTAATGTTTTCTTGATATAAAAGTACCGGCATTTCCGCATGCTGTAGCAACTTGTGTAGCCGTTTGTGTGGTGGGATTTAAAGCATAAACTACAGGTTGTACGCATGTTCCGATATCTTGAACAAGCTCTGTAAAGTTCAATATTTTATACTCTTGTGTCGCTGAGTCATATTCATGTTGAACCAAAGAATCATTTCCATCATTAGTTAATCCGTAAGAGACTCTAAAGGCTACATTCTCTCTTGCAGTAGCGTAAAAATCTGAACTATTTGTTAAGCTCGTAACCGCATTATTAATAGCCGTTTGGATAGCATCCTTGTTGAAAGGAACAGATGTTACATTGTTATCAAAAAACACCTGAACTCTCTCGCTGATAGAGCTATTAATCTCATTACATGAAGCATAAGTATCATGAAAAGCAGAAGCATCAATAAGCTCGACTGCAACCGAGGTAGATTGCGGTTTTAGGTTGTCTGGATTTACCGGATCCATAGCTATGACTTTAAAATTTCCCTCTCTCTTTGTTACCTGAGTTGGGAGATTGTAGTATCTATTCCCGCCACCAATGTCGTAATTATAGTAATCGCCGTGGACTACATTGAAAATAGTCTCCATATTTGGATTGTAAGCATTGCCTGAATCTGTACACATTGGTATTTGTGCACCCAAAATTAATTCATAAGGAATAGTGACTCCAGCAAGTGTAATATCATAATTTACCCTTACTGTCATTGGCATATCTAAATTTGAAGTGCTTGGGTTTAAACTATAGTAAACATAAAAGTGCTCCTGTGAGTCTATCGGTCCAATTTCTATATCATTTATATAGTTGCTTCCTACTGTTACATCAGTGCCATCTATTAAAGCGGTTGGTGATATTTGCCCAATTTTAGCAAGTTTTGTAGAGTTGGCAATATAAGTAGCTTGTGAGGTGTTTATATCATAAACACCTACAAACATATTGTTTACGACGACATCTGAATCGACCAAGTTTCTTATGAAAAATTTAGCCTCAATAGGCTCGTTTGGTATAACATCACCAACAATTCTAGGATTGTGTGATCCGTCATTATCTTCCGTAAAAAATATTCCTTGTTGTTTGTAAGCATAATCGTAGCAAAATTGAGGAACATAGAGTTCAGTCTCTAGTGCAAATGCATTTAAACTGTATCTATCAGAATCGTTGCCACCTGTAGAACTTATGGTTATTTCAGTGCTTGTCTGTTGATTGTCTAGGTTTGAAACCGTAAGTTTGTCGATATCTGTTCCAATGAGATTTTGAAAGTTAGGGTTTGCAAGTGTAGGATCGGAAATGCTATATGTTGAGCGATAGACATTGTTTACACTAAATGAGCCGTTCATTAAATCATTTGCTTGATTTTTTGCATCAAGCAACGATGTTGGAACTCCGCTTGAGTTGGTAATTGTTGCTCCATCGTAAATTCCGGATTCACTCTCTCCGGTGTATAGAAAAAGATTTGATTCAACACTACCGCTTTTTGGGGTTATAAAACCGCTTGCAGTTGTCGTAACGGAACTTGGGTAAGCAGCATCAGCATCAAAAACCACTTGAAAACCGTCATATACAGATATATTATTAAACGGTCTTGCAGGATTTTCAACAACAACAAAGAGCATCCAAGAAGCAAATTTATTGACGCCCGTTGTTGCTTGTATGTCGGCTCCAAAGTATTGACCTGCACCACCAGCCTGAACAAGTGCCGTGACATCAGCAGAAGCACCATAATCAAAAGGATCATCTAGTGGAAAGTTATCAAAAACTTCAGCAGATACATTTGTATAATTTGTAGATGTAGGGGTTCTAAACTTAATTGTTTGCGCTGCTGCTTTTGTTGCAAGACTTGGATTTATAAGTCGAGCCGACCAATATAGGCGAGCCCATTTGATTGTATCACCAGGTAGCAAATCAAGTCTCATTGATGATGAGTTTGATGTAGAAGCATCGCTGTCAACATCTGCAAAATGTTGCGTAATACTATTGTTTGTTGCCGTTGCCGATGGCTCTTCACAAGTGTCACCATTGAAGTCATTTTTACATAAGAGTTGATTGCCGATCATTAGAAGGTTGCCGTAAATATTTGTGTCCACAATGCCATTGATGAGACGCTTTGAAAATGGACGCACATTGCCGCCTGCAACTAATGGAGTGTCACTAATAGCAACATTGTCAATGTATAAATCCTCGTTGCTGTTATTAGTATTTGGCATAATGACTAAGGTTAATTGCCCAGAGCCGTTTAACGTTGTATTAAATGCGATAGAACCTGCTGTGTTTGAGTTGTACACAGATGTCCCGTTCGCACTAATTTGAATGAGATC
>JBAZDX010000032.1:0-10602 GCA_041654255.1 Sulfurimonas sp. | reverse complement strand
AGGACGATGGGAACGAGAAAAACTCATTCACTCTTTCCCCTCCACAATCCTAATCTCATCTTCGCTCAAGTCGTAGAGTTTATAGACCATTTCGTCTATGGTTTTTTCGCACTCTTTGGTTCTGTTTTCTAAAGTTTCTATCTCTTTTTTTAGTTTGATTTCTCTATCAAAGTTGTCAGTCTTGACGGCTTCATCAAGTAAGGCTTTATACTCTTTAATTTTTTGTTTTGCTTCCAAAATCTCATCTACAAGTTTTATAAATGGCTGTTGCTCGGTTTCTGAAATTTTTGGAATAGGGATTTTTTTAATTACATCATTTGAGAACTGAAACGTTCTAATTGCTTTTGCAAAAACAAATCTATAAATATACCAATTCATTAAATTTGAATGAAATATTGATAAAATATATCTATTTGAAAAGCCATTTTTTGGAGTTATTTGTTGAATTGTATTAACAATCAAAAACTCATTAATGTTATCTAATATAGTTCCAGTAATTTTGATATGGTCGATTGGGTTTTGAATATGCGCTATTAATCTTTGAAGCAAAACACTATTTTCTCTTAAAAAAGCATTTTTTGATAGTTTAACATTGTTTGATATAAACCCTTTTATATCTCTTAGCTCATATTTTTGAATATTTGCACCTGCTAATACTTTAACATTGCCGCTGTCTTTAATATCTTGAAAAAAAGTATCACCCCAATTACAATCGCTTATTTCAAATAAACTTACCTTGTCTTTTTGTATTTTTAATGCCAAATCAATCTCATTTTGACTGACTCCGTTTACAAAAAATCCAAATTTATCACAAATATCTTTTTCAATATTTGCAATATGTAAAAACTCGCCTTTTTGAAGTACTAAATTATCATAACTCTCAAATTTTTTATTTTTTGTCAGAGTGTAGATAACTTGTTCAAGTTTTACCTCGTCCCAAACTTTGCTACAATCCACAATATTGGATATTTCATCAAAAAATTTAATCCTCATGCTTTCCCAAGTTGAAGAAAATATAAAAGGCTTTGGAATGATAAAACTATGAATACCGTTTGGTTTTAAAAGCTTATGTGAAAGCTGCATGAATAAAATAGCACTCTCTTTAGATTGTATTTCATAGTTTTTTTGCTCATTGCTTTCAAGCTTTGCTCCATACGGCGGATTGCCTATAACCACATCGAAACCGCCATCAATACGGAAGTGGGACTTTAGTCCCGCATTTTCTTGAGGCGAGGCTGAAGCCTCACTTCCAACGACAAAGGGCATTGCTAAAAGCGAATTTGCACAAACTATCTTCTCCGCCAAACTAGTAAGCTCTCTTCCCTTATGAGCCGTTCTAAGCCACAAAGAGAGTTTTGCTATCTCAACCGCATCTTCGTTGATGTCCACGCCGTAGAGGTTGTGTTCTAGTATCTCTTTTTCTATCTCGTATCCCAAAGTCAAGTCCTCAAAAGGCAGAAGCATATCCCTGACTAAAGTGTGTTCCTTTATGAGAAACTCTAACGCTTGGTTTAGAAATGCTCCGCTTCCGCATGCGGGGTCTAAAATCTTTAGGTTTGTGAGCCATTCGCGGTAGTCTAAGATGTTTTGTTTATGGGCTTGTTCTGCTTTTGTGAGTTTTTTAGTGTTTGTGGGCGAGGCTAAAGCCTCACTTCCAAAGATTTCTTTTTTCTTCTCTTCGCAAAGTCTGCCCAGAGTGTTTTCGACTATGTAGCGGGTGATGTACTCTGGAGTGTAAAACACACCGTCTTTTTTTCTTTTGCTAATCGGAGACGGGGTTTTAACCCCGTTTTTATCAGACACTGAAGTGTCAGTTCCGAAACTTCTTTCCATCTCTTCTAAGTCCGTCAAGCTCTGCTCAAATATATGACCGAGTATGTTTACGCCCACATCACTCATAAAATCGTAATCGCTTAGTTTCTGCGCTTCCATATCAAGATGTATATCTTCGATGATGAGGCTGTCTAAAAGCTCATCATTTGCGAAAAGTCCGCCGTTGTATTTTGGGATGCCTAGTTTTTCATTTCCCTCGTTTATGGCGTTAAAGTAAAATTTGTAGATGTCGTAAAGCGTGTAAGAGGTGAATTTTTGAGCTCTAAACTCCTCTCGTATCTCTTTGATGGTGTTGTGGCGAAGCAGTCCTCTGTCTTCTGCAAATAGTATAAATATGATGCGGTCGCATAGCTTTTGGGTAAGTCTGAGGAGGTGGGATTTTTCCATCGGAAGTGAGGCTTTAGCCTCGCTCATATTTGGCGGGACTAAAGTCCCACTTCCGGAATAATTATTTTTGACAATATTTTCAAAGAGATGGTTTCTAAAGATACTAAAATCACGATAAAGCTCTTTTGAGATTTGCAGCTCGAAGTTTGCAGACTTCTCTTTTAGTTTAAGCGGCAAAGCATCTTTTATGCTCTCGTAACTTAGCAGAAGATGAAGTTTTTTGAACTCATCATAAGTGAGGTAAAAGAGATTGAACTTCTCGTAAGCGGTTTTTTTGTCTATGTAAAATCTCAGCTCGTCAAAGTTTGAGATGATGATGTACTTTGAGTTTGAGTGCGAGGCGTGGTAGTTGAACGCTTGAGCTTCCACCGCATCAAGGTTTTTGCTTTTTTGGTCTTTTAGCTCTACTATGCCGAGGACTTCGCCATTAACATAGATAACGCCGTCCGCTTTTTTGCCGTCTGTTTCGTTCTTTTTTTCACGCTCAAGGTTGAAGTTTTGCGGGTTTGTGTTGTCAAGCGTGTAGCCTAAGCACTCTTCAAAGATGTCATGCAAGAAGCCGTCTTGGTATTTTTCCTCTTTTACTGTTTTTATAAACTCTGTTTTTGCAAGAAAGTTTTGGTACGCTGCCCAGCGTTTGGCGACTAAAGATTCATCTTGAGTTGTGCTTTTTAAAATTGATGCAGTAAATATTGCCAACTAATCCACCTGAAAAATTATTTTTATCTATTTTACCTAAAATGTAACAAACTAAAGCTAAAGAGCAGACAGGATTAACTATATCTTTTTCTAAGCAACAAGTAGATGAAAAACGGAGCGCCCAAAAACGAGGTCACAACGCCTATAGGTATATCCGAGGCTGTGCCGATATTTCTTGAGATTAAATCGCAAAACACCAGAAAAATGCCGCCGTAAAAAAATGTCACATGTAGCAGTTTGTCCGCGCTTTTTTTGTAGATAACTTTTAAAATATGCGGCACTATAAGCCCTACAAAGCCTATGGGTCCCGTTATGCTGACGGCAACTCCTATGGCGATTGAGACACCAAGAAGCAGAAAAGTGTTTACTCTCTTTACCTCTATGCCTTTTAAAAAAGCGTTGTCATAGGAGGTAAGGAGCAGTTTTATCTCTCTTTTGTATTTTATGGCAATCAACAGAAGAGAGATGGCGGCAACCACGATAGGCAAGGCTTGTGTTATGCCTACAATATCGAGGCTTCCCATGGTAAAGCGGACTATTTCATAGCTCTGAGTCTCATCGCTGATGTAAAAAAGAATCATCAAAGCGGCGCTGTAAAAGAAGGAGAGGGCTATACCGATGAGAAGAAGCGAAGATGTTTCATAGGCTTGAAGCTTTGAGGTGATGCCAAAGAGTATGATTATTGTAAAAAGCGCTCCTAAAAAACCAAAAACTGCCATAAAAGAGGCGATGCCAAATACTATGGCAAATGCAGTTCCCAAAGTCGCTCCGCTTGCAACTCCAAGAGTAAATGGCGTGCTCATAGGATTTCTAAAGAGTGATTGAAAGATAAGTCCGCTAAGAGCCAAAAGAGCGCCCGTAAAAAAGGCGACAACCACCCTCGGAAGCCTTAAATCCCAAAAGAGTTTATGCTCCATTGAAAAAAGCTCGTTTATTTTTGACATCTCTATTTCAATCTGCCCGAAAAACGGCGCAATGATGAGCAAAAGTAGCGAGAGGATTATAAATATATATCTCATAGATTCACCACGAAGTAGCCCTCAATCTGCTTAATGCTTGTCCCAAAGAGTTTATCAAGATTTGATTTTTCAAAAAATCTCTCGCTTGTGTCAAAAAACTCTATTTTTCCCTCTGACATGTAGAGAATTTTATACCCCGGTTTGTGAGCAAGATTTAGGTCATGCGTTATGATAATTCGACTTTGAATCTTATCGTTAGAGAGAATTTTTGCGACTTTTAGCATCTTTTTTGGGTCGAGATTTGCGGTGGGTTCATCAAAAATGGTCAGTTTTGCGTTATGAAGAAGCGATGAGGCAAGAAGCAAAAGCTGCTGTTCTCCGCTGCTTAGGGTTATACATGCTTTGTGCTCCAGAGCTTTTAACTCCAAAAGCTCCAAAGCTTCGTTGATTGTGAGTTTTGAGTAGAGTTTGCTAAGTTCAAGATACTCCCGCACACAGAGATATTCATCAAACATCTCCAGTTTCGGCGGTACGTAGTTTATAAACTCTGAGCGCTCTTTTGCACTAAAGTGATGGAGTTTTTTGCCAAAAAGTTCAACTGTTTGTGAGGGTGAAATGCCGCATAAAATTTTTGCCAAAGTTGATTTTCCAGCACCGTTTGAGCCTAAGATGACAAGGTTTTCACCATCGTTTAGATGAAAATTTATGTTAGTAAGTATGTCATTGCCAAACTCTGTTATTTTTAACATTTAGTTACCGCTTTTGATTTTATAGTCATTTAAAATCTCTCTAAAATCTTGTAAAAAATAGACAAGTCTGTCGCTGGGTATGCCTGAATATGTTTTGTCTATGATGTAGATGGATTTGCTCTTAGCCGCACTTATGGGCAGAGAGAGCCACGGATTTGTCAAATCATCTCGGCCGAGTCCCATCTCTTTCATCGAGTGCGATAGAAGTATGACAATGTCTGGGTTGCATGCGATAATATTTTCCATATTTAGCACGGGTTGCCCTTTTCTTTGGCTTTGCAGAGCATTTTTGTTTCCGCTCTCGTTTATGATATCGTCAAAATAGAGGTTCTGACCTGCTACAAAAATTCTTGAAGCAAGAGAGGTGTTGTGCCCCATAACTATTAAAATCTTCTTCTCTTTTGTTATATTTTTTAGTTTTTTTAGTTCACTCTCTATGTTTTCTACAATTTTTTTTGCCTCATTTTCTCTCTCTAACGTCTTGCCGATTTCCAAAATGGAGCCTCTTATGTTTGAGAGTGTGTCTATGCGAACGACTTTGATTTTAATCCCAAGCTGCTCCAGTTTTTCTCCTAGTTTGTAGTTGTTCTCCTGCATAATTACCAAAGTGGGGTTTAATGCTACAATTTTTTCCAAAGAGGGTTCAAAATATCCGCCTACTTTTGGGATATTTATAGCCTCTTTTGGGTAGAGCGAATAAGTCGTATTGCCGACAATTTTATCTCCTGCGCCAAGAGCAAAGATTATCTCGTTTATGGAGGGCGAGAGGGCAATAATCCTCTCATTCGCATGAAGTGCGAGCGTAAAAAACAGTATTAGAAAAATAGTTTTTATGCTCACTCTAGCCCCTTAGATTTTTAGTTTAAACCCTGCAATGGCAGTAGTTGAAAAGTTTACAGGGTAGATGGCGTCATCTTGTATCCATAAACCGTTCTTTTGATTAAACAAGTTGTTTATTTTAGCGAAAAGTTCCAAACTATCTTTTGTATAGGTTATGGATATGTCCGTACTTTTGTAAGCATCCTGCTTTTGGGCAAAGTTGTTGTTAAAGTCGTTTGCGGCATAAGCTTCGGAGCGATAAACTTGAGTCAGTGCCAAAGTGGTATTTTTGTTTGGAAGGTAGCTAAATGTTGCTTTTATGTTATGATCTGAGACACCGGGTAAATCGTTGCCTGAGTAATCTTCGCCGTTTTCAACCTCTTCGTCTATTTTTGCTCTAACATAGTTATAGTTAAGCGCTACGTTGAACTCATCTGACACTAACCACTTGTCGTAAATATCCAAGCCGTATTTGTGCGATTTGTCTATGTTTGTGTTTTTGGAGTTAGTCCAAGCGGGGTCGGCGTAGTAGTAAATCTCATCTTCCAAATCAACATAAAAAAGTGAGATTTTGAGTTTGTTGTTTGGCTTGATATAGTTAAATCCAAGCGTAAAACTATCTGTTTTCATAGGGTCTATAAAGCCGTTAAAAGAGCCGTAGCTAAAAAACCTGTCTATATCGGGAGCTTGATATGCATGGGCATAGTTTACAAAAACAGATTTTTCTTTATCAAAAGTGTAGTTATAGCCTAGCTCTGCGCCGTAAAGAGAGTGTTTGTCTTGAAGCGATGAGGTTGAATCTTTGTAGTCGTATGACACCTCTTCAGCTCTTGCTCCGGCTTTTATAGAGTGGTTTTCAAATGCAAAATTGCTCATAATAAAACCGGCAATGTTGTCCTTGCTTGTTTCATTTCCATAGCCTGTGCGCTCGCCCTCAAAACCATCAACTCCTGCAACGACTGCCATATTTTTTTCTTCATAATGAAAAGCGGCTTTTGCGGAGTTGTAAACATAATCGGCAACAGATGCATAGGTTATATAATTTGATTGTTTCTCTTCGCGGTTTACATCAAAATCAAAAGATGTTTTGTCGTTTATAAAGTAGCTAAATCCTCCGCTAATGGCGTCTGTGTCAAAAGTTTGCTCGGTCGCGCCCCAGTTTGTAGCACCTGCTTGTTTTGGGTCGTTATTATACTCGTCAAGCGTTAAGTAACTCGCATAGATGACGTCAGTTCTGGCAAATGAAGCACCCGCTCTAAGCTCCAGCGCATCACTCGGCAGAAAAGCTACATTAAATGTGCCTGTCGTCAAAGAGTTTTCGTCTTTGTCTCCATTGCTGTTTATATTTCGCACGCCGTCGCTCTTTTGCGCCTCGCCGCTTGCCGAGAGTGATAGTTTATCGTCGTTATGACCTAAATAAAATGAGCCATCAGCCGTGCCGTGCGTTCCCATATAAACGGTTATCTCTTTGGCACCTGTTTTCTTTGTGATGATGTTAATCGCACCCGCATTTGCTCCATCACCTGAGGCGACTATGCCACTTGATTTTATAATCTCCAAACGCTCTATTGAAGCAGGGGAGATAGCCGATAATAGAGGAGCAACCATGTCGATGTTGTTGATTTTTCTGCCGTCTATGGTTATGACTATGTTTTGGTAACCGTCCCCGATGCCATACCCTCTCATATCAAGTTTTTGAGAGAACGGATTTCCGTAAGAGGGCATTGTGATAACTGAGGTCTGTTGATTTAAAAACTCGTAGATGTTTTGAACATGTGCTTTTTCTATGTCCGCAGCAGTGTATATTTCAACGGCATCGGTTGATTTTAGCTCATCCGTTTTTATGGCGGTTGAGGTTATTTTTAGAGGCTCCAGCTCAATTGTTTGAGCGGCTAATATTGTTGAAGCCAGTAGTGATAAAAGTATCTTTTTTTTCATGCTTTTCTCTTTTATTATTTATGTATTTATTGCAAAACTTAAAACTTGCTCACTAAGGCTTCACCGCGGGTACCCAAAGCTAAAAGCTTTGACCCTTCGGTTGCAGAATCGTTCGCATAATTTTAGTTTTACAAAGTATGTTTCTTTCTTGGATAAATGCGCAAATACGGCGGAGATATAGCATTGTTTAGAGTTTTAAAGTAGTTGAAGAAATAGTTTTGATTTGGGTGTAGAAGAAGTGTTTTACGTGTTTTTCTAAAAAAGTAACAGTTGCAATGGCAAGGTTTTGAAGAGAGCTCCAATGTACAGAGTGTGGCGGCGAGCTCCTCTTCTTCTAGTTCTGCTTTAAGTTCATCATTTGAAAATTGTAACATGTGAAAACTTTGCACGCGCGAAGTGTTGGCATTTAGTGTAACTTGGTTGGAAGTTGCGGTAATTGCTCTTAGCGTAAAGTAGTTTTTGCCAAAGCCCTTTGGAAGTCTCACAAGTTTCTCACATGTTGATTTTTGAAAGTATATCAAGATTTATTTAAAGTAATTTTTTCTCAAGTCGATTTTCAAAAAACATATGTATAATGAAACTTCAAAATAAGAAAAAAGATGGGGGGGGGGAGAAAAATGAAAAATACAAATTCACAAAGCTATAAAAGCGCATTTTCTATCTCGCTAATATATTTTATATCGGGTGTGCTTTGGATAGTTTTGTCTGATTATGCCGTTGCATCGATTGCAAGTGGTACAAATGAAATTACCCTATTGCAGTTGTACAAAGGGTGGTTTTTTGTTTTTATCACTACCGTCATTCTATTCTTTTTAACCTATAGATATTTTCACTCAATGCAGCTGCAATATAATAAAAATTTGGAACAGATTCAAAAGTATCAATCAACAAAAGAGAGCTTAAAAGTTTCTCAGAACGAACTCTCCAAGTATGATGTGCTATTAAATACCGTTGTAAACAGTTCGCCTGATGCCGTTTATGCAAAAGATTTGGACGGTAAGTTTATTCTTTTTAATAAAGGTGCGGGAAAACTGGTTAATCTCAGTCCAAAAAAAATAATAGGAAAAGACGAGCATTTTATCTTTGAGCCAGAAACTGTAAAGAAGCATCAAGATATGGAGAAAGAAATTATACAAAATCATGAGATAATTACTTTTGAAGAGACCAATGTAACAAAAGATGGCAAAGAGAGCACACTTTTGGTTACAAAAGGCCCTCTTTTAGATGAATTTGGAGAACCATTTGGGTTATTTGGAATAGCACGAGATATAACGAGCCAAAAAGAGCATGAGCATTTCTTACTGGAATCAAAAGAAAAATTTTACAAGCTCTCATATCTTGATGCGGTTACAAATCTCCCAAACAGGCTTAATATCAGTGAAGTTCTTGGAGAGAAGTGCTCTCAGAAAATCCCGTTTTGTCTTATTTTGCTTGATCTTGATGAGTTTACAATCGTCAATGACTCATACGGTCACCGTTTCGGAGATAAACTGCTCTGCAGGGTATCCAGAGTTCTTTTAGAAGTTTTTGATGAAAGCGCTTTTTTAGCAAGAATGGGTGGAGACGAGTTTGGAATAGTTCTAAATACAAGCGACAAAAAAGAGATAGAGGCATTGATGCAAAAAATGCACAATAAGTTTAGCAAGCCTTTTGAGGTAGGTATGATAGATGTTTACATTACCGCAAGTTCTGGAATCTGCATCTACCCCGATGACGCTCGTAGCATGGAAGAGATGTATCAGGCGGCAGATACTGCTATGTATCATGCTAAAAAATTTGCAAAAAACAGCTTTAGTTTTTATGACGCGGAGCTCAAAAAAGAGGCTGTTGTATATACGCAGATGGTTACAAATCTAAAACAGGCTATTCAAAAGAGTGAACTTGAGCTCTATTTTCAGCCTCAAAACAGTGTGAAAACAGGCGAGATAGTCGGAGCAGAAGCTCTTTTGAGATGGAAGCATAAAGATGTGATGATACCGCCTGACGTTTTTATTCCTCTTGCCGAGAAGAGCGGGCTCATCATAGAGATAGGCGATTTTGTACTTAAGAGCGGTTTTGAAACCGCAAAGAGGTGGCATGAGCTAGGGATGTTAAAAGGCAGAGTCGCCATTAATGTTTCGGCACGTCAACTCATTCATCTAGATTTTATAAAGACTCTTAAAGCTATACTAAAAGAGACTGAATGTGAGGCGTTGTGGATAGAGTTAGAAATAACGGAGAGTTCTATTTTGGAAAATCCAAAACTAACAATAAATTTACTCCAGCAGATTAAAACATTAGGATTTTATATATCAATGGACGATTTTGGTACAGGATACTCCTCCCTTTCTTATCTTAAAAATCTTCCTATCGATAAATTAAAAATCGACAAATCTTTTATTATGAACATAAGAGAAGAACCAAAAAATCAGATAATTGTTAAAACCGTTATATTTTTGGCAAAAGAATTGGGCATACATGTACTTGCGGAGGGTGTGGAGACCGAGGAGGAGTACAGCTTTTTGCTAGAGAACAAAATAGACTCCATCCAAGGCTACTACTACTCAAAACCAATGCCTCTAAATGAGATAGAAAAAGTGTTACAAGCATAATATTTTATTTTTCATACACTTCATCATGCGTAAACTTTGAAGATTCAAGTCCATATTGCAACATCTCTTGAGTTTTTGTGTAAACATTTTGAAATATCCCGTGCTGTGCGTCGTGATTTGTTTTTATTTTTAGATACATACCGTATGTCAGATATAAAATAACTATGTACGAACTATAAACGAGAGCTGGAGCTTTTACATATAGTTCGCTAAATAGAGCGATAATATTATGAACCATAAATAAAACAGTAACTCCCACACTTCCTATCCAGATGGCATAAGCGCTATTTTTAGAATCAGTTTCAAAATTTTCAAGATTTTTTAGAATCTGAATGTTTTGGTTTAGTTCTGTTTTAAAATCAGCAATCGTTTTGCTATCTTCATCTTTGATAGCCAATTTTTTTATCTGAATACTTGAGACCTCGCTTTGTCTGTTTATTTCTTTGTACTCTTGTATAAGCGAGGGATCTTCTCGTAAAAGATTCTCAATCATCATGGGCGTAACATTTTGAAGAGACAGCTTCTCTTTTATCTCAAAGAGAAGCGTGTTGTATAGTCCGTCATTCAAGATCTGATTTGATACTTTTTCTATGTTTACCATAACAAATTCCTTGTATTACGTTTGTG
>JBAZDX010000031.1:0-12261 GCA_041654255.1 Sulfurimonas sp. | reverse complement strand
ATCGCTGATAATACTGCACCTGTCAGGTGTGGAAATGTAGGTCGCTGCCTAGTTGATCATTTCTTAACAATCCTCACTTTTACAAATCTTACAATCAAAACTTATAACATAATCATAAAAAACTAACGCAGAAGCACTATAAACTATTCTCACAAACTAATACATATATTAATCTCATAATTTAGATGAGATTAATTGGTGGATTAGTTAATTTTAAATTTTGCCAAAATCGCTAAGTGGTCGGAGTAGCCTTTGCCTTTATGTTTTCTTACTTTCGCACGAGAAATTTCCCATCTGTTAATATTACTCTTTTTAAATAGATACTCTTTGTTAAAATTTGTAACACTTTTATTTATATAGGAGATCCCTTTTTTGCCTAAAAGTGATTGAGATATTAAGATGCTGTCCAGAGCCTCTTTTTTGCCATTATAAATGTATGTATATCTATTTTCTTCATTCGTGTCATACCAAAGATTGTAAAAACTATTTTTGGTGTAGTTTAGGTATGAAGTACCGTTTCTTTGATTTATAGTTCCTAGTATATGATTAATTCCCGTTATTCCATCGGTATCATTGTGGTTTCTTTTTTTTATAAATTTTAGGTGTTCCTCGTAATCTGAATTGAAATCTCCAAGTATAATAATATTTTTGTCATATCCTATCTCTGTAATTCTATTTTTTAAAATTTTGGCTGATACTATTCTCCTGCTTTCTGCTCCAGATTTTGATTTCCAGTGGTTTACGAAAACATAGAGTTCTTTGCCGTCGATTTTAAATTTTGTCTCTAAAATATTTCTATATTCGTATGTCTGAGTTACGCTAAGCTCTTTTGAGTATAAAAAAGGAATTTTGCTAAGAATTGCAACTTTTACAGTTGTATTTTTTTTATCTGCAATGGCGTAGTACTCATAGTACAGACCGCTTTGCTTTAGTGCAAACCGCAAATCTACCAGCGCCTGAAGCGATTCTATCTCTTGGAGGGCGATTATGTCTGCATCAATATCTTTTATGACCTGCGCGATATTTTTTAGTTTGATTTTATAATTTTTTTGATTCCATTCCGATGGACCCTCAGGAACATACTCGCCATACTCAAATCCGCTTTTATGTAAATCAAAAAGATTTTCTACATTGTATGTTGCTATTTTCAAAATTTTATCTCCAAAAAGTGATGCCGAGAGTAAGAGAGCCAAGAATAAATATTTCACTATAAAATCCCATTCAGTCTTAACAAGCTATCAGGATCAGCCTCCCTGCCCATCAGCTCTTTAAAGAGCGTATTCATACTTTTAGCACCGCCGCCCTCTAAAACTACATGTAGATATTTTTTAGCAGTTTTAGAGTCAAATATACCCTCATCAACAACCCTGAAAAAGGCATCTGCACTTAGCACTTCTGCCCATTTGTAGCTGTAATATCCGGCTGCGTAACCGCCTGCAAATATGTGTGAAAAGCCATTTTGAAATTTATTGTACGATGGCGGTTTTATAAGTGCCGTCTTTTTTCTTATGGAGTCTAGCAGCTTTTGAACGTCTTCTCCTTGATAGAGTTTTGTGTGAAGTTTAAAGTCAAAGATTGAGAACTCAAGTTGTCTAAGCATTCCAAGAGCCGATAAAAAGTTTTTGCTTCGCACCAGCTTATCTATCATCTCATCAGGAATAATCTCTTTTGTTTTGTGGTGAGATGCAAAAAGCTTTAACACATGCGGTTCATAAGCAAAATTTTCTAAAAATTGTGAGGGGAACTCAACCGCATCCCACTCTACGCCGTTTACGCCGCTCACTTCATTCTCATTTACATTGCTTAGCATATGGTGGATAGCATGTCCCATCTCATGAAAGAGGGTTACCACGTCATCGTGTCTTAATAGGGACGGATTTTTATTTTTTGAGGGTGGAAAGTTGCATACTATAACTGCTGAAGAGAGTTGCTCATCGCCTTTTTCATCTTTGCAGTGCGTTTGGAAGTTGTTCATCCAAGCACCGCCTTGCTTGCCCTTTCTTGATTCTAAATCAAGATATAGCCTAGCTTTTAGTTTTTCATCAATGTATATATCGTATGAGAATGCTTTTTTATGCCATAGTTTTTCATCTGTTTTTTTAAAGGTAATTCCAAAGAGCTTATTTAAAAAATCAAACATACCCTTTACAACTCTCATCTGCTCAAAATATGGACGGTACAACTCCTCGTCAATCTCATACTTCTCTTTTTTCAGCAGTTCGCTGTAGTAGGCGCTGTCAAAACTTTGGAGGGGTTTTTTAGCTATTTTTTCTATCTCTTGTAACTCTTTTTTCGCCTGTGTTTTAGAGTTTTTGATTAGTTTTTCCAAGAAATCAATAACACTTTTTTCATCTTTTGCCATTTTAGTTGCAAGCGAATATGATGCGTAATTAGAAAACCCCAAAAGTGAGCTCATCTCATTTTTTACTAATAACAGTTCATCAATAATCTGCGCATTTTGAGGCGCCCTTGTAACATAAGCACGGTAAAGCTCCTCTCTTATCTTCTCATTTTTGCCATAGGTCATGTAGGCTATGTATGATGGCATCTGGAGTGTAAATTTATACTTTGTAATGCCGTCTTCTTTAAATTTTGCACTTATGAGGTCGCTTGGAGGAATGCCCTCTACATCTTTCTCATCAGTGATAATATATTTGTACTCATTCGTGGTATTTAAAAGATTTTGAGAAAAATTGTTTGATAACTCACTCTTTTTTATATTTATTTCTTGAAGTCTCTCTTTTGTTTTTTTATCAAGATGGGCACCGCTTAGCTCAAAGTTAAGAATATTTAGCTCTAAAACTCTTTTTTGTTCCTGATTTAGGCTTTTTTCTTCACTCTTTTGTATCTCTTTGTAAGCTTTGTAAATCTCTAAATTCTGAGATAGCTTTGTAGAGTATTCGGTTATAATCGGCAGAGAGTCCGCATATATTTTTTGTGTCTTGGGTGTATTTTTTACCGAATTTAGATGTGAGAGCGGAGTGAAAAATTGCTCCAAATACTCATCCATCAACTCTAATGGTTTTACAAAATTTGCAAATGTTTTATCTTTTGTCTTTAAAAGCTTTTTGACTTTTTTGTTGTTTTTTTCAACCCTCTTATTTAGCTCTTTAATGAAACTATCCAAATCTACTTTAAACTTTAAAAATTTTGACATAATGTTTTTTGTTCCTTTTTTTTTAATCTTCTTCATCGCGTTTTTGTTTTGTGGCATTAAACTTCTCAATTAAAATATCATCATAGCTGTCTGAATATTTCAGAAGTCTTTCAAAAGCTATTTTACCCTCTTTAAGCGTTAATGATGAGTCAACAATGAGGTGTGAAAGGTATATGAAATTTTCATTTATTGAGAAGTGCAAATATGAAAACTTATTGTTCTCATCAAGCAGGTAGTCATAAATTTTAGAGATATTCTCCTGAGGAATAACGCAGAGTTTTGAGTCGCCTATTATTATCCCGTTCTCATAGTAGTTTATCTCAATGCGGGCGGTGCCGTAATCAATCCTCCAAGAGGCTTGAGATCTTCTTGCGAGGGTAACGTTAACATCAAGAGAGGTTAAAATCTCTTCGAGTAGTTTCGTGCTGCCGGTAGGATTGTAGCCTTTTCTTCGCAGTTTTGCAATTTCAAGTTTTATGCCGCACTCGGGGCAGTAGTCGTTTTTTATATCCCGTTCGTCAATAAGGTTTTTACATGAGGGGCACTTGATAATATTCTCTGTTTTTAAGCTTTTATAGCTCTTTAGCGCCTCATCCACGTAGAAGTAGGGCAGAGCAAAACCAAGGTTGTTTGAGTCTTGGATGATAAACGTATTTACGCCGATCACTTCTCCTTGTGTATTTAAGAGCGGACCGCCGCTGTTTCCCGGATTTATAGCAGCGTCAATCTGCACATACTCCAACTCTCCATAAATCCTTGAAGCTTTTGATACGATTCCTTCTGTTGCACTATAGTTTAGCCCATAAGGGTGTCCGATGGCAACTACGGTATCTCCGTTTTCAATGCTTTTTGTGGAGAGTGAAAGCGGGTTTTTCGGTATCTCAAAATCAAAGCTGATGAACGCCAGATCATAATAAGCGTCATCATAAACAACTTTTGCAATGCTTCTTTTGATTTTTTTTGAGCTTATTACCACCTCTTTGAGCCCTGAGACGACATGTGAATTTGTGACTATCAAATCACCTATAATAAAGCCTGTTCCGTTTCCGTATGGCGACATAATCTGTATAATATTTTCGATATAAGTTTCTAGTATTATTTGAGTATTCATCTCTATATCTCTTCATAATTTAGATTTTTTAGTTGCAGATAAAAACTATTGTTAAACTCATTTAGCGATGTAAAGTTCAGTTCATTTCCAAATGGTTTCAGCAGTTTAAAACGGTTTTGGTAGGGAGAGATAATATCATCTATTTTTGAGACTATTGCTCTCTTTGCAAAAGTAGAATTCTCTACGTCATAGAGTGTGTTGTAGCCAAGAGCTTTGAAGAAATCAGGATTTTGAATCTCTACTAAAGTGTGCAGCAGAGCTTTTGTGACTGGGTGCAATCCGTAGTTGTAGAGCAGATACATAGCTATATATTTGTACATTGTCGGGATTATTTGATTGTATCTATTGTTTTTATACCATCTTATTTTTGCAAGTGATTCGGTTATAAAAATATCTATCTCTTCGTTTGATGCTTTTTCGGTAGGATTAAAAGTATATTTTGCATCATAAAAGTTTGTTTTAAACTCTTCAAAATCAATCTCGTCAAGCTCATTTATATAATTACGCAACTCCTCATTTTTTGCTTCTACGCTCAAGTTTTCATCGCTAAAATACTCTTGAACTTTTTTGCTTGATTTTTGAAATATTGAATATTTTGGCACTATAAGATAGTCCATTTTAAAAATAAGATAAAGAAGAATAAACGACTGCATTCCGGCATTGTCATTTGATGGGAGCGTTGATATTTTAACTCTAATTTCATCAATCCATTTATGCAAAAAATCATATTTAATGCGTAACTCGCGCTCGTCCAAATGTTTTAAATGCCCTGTATCTTCGATAGCTATATCTGGAAATTCGCTTTTTGCATACTCTTTGTCAAAGTCGGCATTTAGCGCTATCTCTCTAAGTGGGAAAAATACTTTTTGCGGGCTCATGGTAATATTGTCAAGGGATAGTTTTAATTTTATATGCTCTTCATCGCTAAAGTAGTAGGTATAGGTTAGCTGATAGTTTCTCTCCAAAATAAGACGCTTAAGTGCAACGTTGGCAGATGATTTTTTTGTTAGAATAGCCTCTGCGTAGAGATTTTCTTTCGTTATTGTGCCATTAATTTTGGCACTCCCCTGATACATCTCAAACTCTAGTTTCTCACCGGCTCTCGCGAATGAGATATTTTTGTTTGAGATGCCCTCTGCAAAGTTCTCAAGTGATTTGAAGAAGTACTCATAGGCGCTGAGTATATCTTTTGCTTCAAACGCCTCATAAGATTTGTTAAACAAATCCTCTTCATCTTTGGAGAGGTTTGCGTTTACTCCCCTGCCGAACTGATGTTTCAACACAGCTTTTGTTTCAAAAAAATTTAGCCAGCTCATCGATTCTCTTTGTAAATATTTAGAACTGTATTATAGTAAAATCTTCTTTATAAAAGGTTAGCCATTAATTCGGCAAAGGAGCTTTTAAGATTTTAAGTTTTAACATACATAACTAGCTGTTTTTTGTTAATGAAGCAGAGTGTTCAATTTAGAAATAGGATGCGGAATATGGAAAATTCAAATGAAAGGAAAAAAGTAAGAAATTTTTACTTTTTTCTCTTGATTACGGCGATGCCCGTAGTCGGTGTTGCGGCAATCTTTTTATCTGCTTATTTCCATATTCAAGGTGAGATAAAATTTGCATACCATGAACTAAAGGGTTTAAAAGCAGTAGAGCAGATAGACAAAACTATTTTTAGTATCCAAAAAATACGGGGCTTGGTTTGTGTAGAGGAGCCAGACAACGGCTCTTTAGATAGAATAGAGTCTTTAAAAAAAGAGATAAGCAGTGATTTGGCTCTGCTAAAGGAGATTTTGGTTTCCGTGGATGACAATATTACCCCCCCCTCAAAGATGAGTTGATAGAATTTGTAGTTTTTGTAGAAAATAGTTCACTGGAGTTGTTGAATTTTGAACAGATTACAGAGATAGTAAGTAGATTTATGCTTTTTTCAAACAGCATAGCTTATGAAGATATGCTTGTGTTAGAGCCTGAATTAGACTCTTTTATTCTGATGAACAATGTTGTTTTTTTGCTTCCTGAGCTCATAGAGTATAACGGACATATAAGAGCTGCCTCGTCAAGTGCAAAAGAGGGTTCTTATACGATAGAACAAAAACAGCATATGACAGTAGAGCTGGAAAAGATTCAAGAAAACCTAAAAAAACTAACTTATAATATGGGCTTGCTCAAAAAGATATCTCAAAATAACCGTTTTGAAGCCTCATACGAAAAAATGCTTCATGCACAAAAAAATATAATCGAGTTTGTCAATATGCAGCTTCTAAAAGAGGATAGTTCGGCTATTGAGCCTAATGGCATATATCTGGATATAACGGAGTGTATAGGTTATATTATAGACTTGCACAGTGCCAACTTAAATAGTTTAAGAAGCAATATAGAAGACAAATTAGAAGATGCTACTAGAACATCAATCTATATTTTAGTGGGCGCTATAGGCTTAATTTTGTTTATAATAGCCGTAAACAGAGTTTTTTATCTTAAAAACAGAAAATTTATAGAGAAGATAGAAGAGCTTACCATTACGGATGGGATGAGCAGTCTATACAATAGAAGATATTTTGATAAGGTTTTTGAAGATAGTTTAAGAGTTCAGCAAAGAACAAAACAGCTCTTAGTATTTATAATGTTAGATATAGACTTTTTTAAACAGTATAACGATACTTACGGACATCAAGCAGGGGATGAGGCAATACAAGCTGTCGCAAAACAGTTAAAACTATCTCTAAAAAGAGCAGGGGATATGGCTTTTAGGCTTGGAGGCGAAGAGTTTGGCATCTTATGTGTAGGTATGAATGAGGCGGATGTACTTGCATTTGCAAATAGCATAAGAACAAATGTAGAAAATGAGCAGATAGAGCATAAGTATAGCAAGGTAAGCAGCTATTTGACAATTTCTATGGGAGTTATTATTGTTAAAGCAGGTCTGATAGAGAGTGTAAGCCATATGTATAAATGTGCAGATAAAGCCCTATATGAGGCAAAAGAGGGTGGGCGTAACCGAGTTATGCTTTATGATGCAGAAGCACTTTGAGCTATAGCGTAATTTTTTATATTAACTATAAGAATATCGTCTGTAATATGTCATTTTACTCTTTATATAAAGATATTTTTAAAAATATACAGTATTGTATAAAATATATACAATTAAACTGATTAAATATACAGTGAAAATATGTACAATTCTTAATCACATTGCTTTTGTAGTATAAAAAGAGGTGAAAAAAATATTTAATAACAGGAGTATGGTATGTCCTATTTGGTTCCTACAGAGTTTGTTACAAAAATGGTTGACGCAGGTGAGTCAAAAGTTTATATGTCAACAAAAGATACGATAATTAGAGCGTTTATGGCAGGAGCTATTTTAGCCCTTGCTGCTGCTTTTGCCATAACGGTTTCTATGAAAACAGGTTCACCTCTTGTCGGTGCGATGCTCTTTCCTGTTGGTTTTATAATGCTCTACCTTATGGGATTTGATCTCTTAACGGGTGTTTTTGTTTTGGTTCCTCTGGCACTTATAGATAAAAGACCCGGAGTAACTGTAAATCAGGTGCTTAGAAACTGGGGTCTGGTTTTTTTAGGTAACTTTGCGGGCGCTTTGCTTGTGGCGTTTATGATCTCGTTTATACTTACTTACGGCTATCAAGTAGATGCAGGAGAAGTTGGACAAAAAATAGGCTCAATAGGCGAATCAAGAACGCTAGGCTATAAAGAACACGGTATATGGGGATGGTTAACGGTTTTTATCCGCGGAATACTCTGTAACTGGATGGTTTCTATGGGTGTTGTAGGTGCGATGATATCAACTACTGTGAGCGGAAAAGCGATAGCTATGTGGATGCCTGTAATGCTCTTTTTCTTTATGGGGTTTGAGCACTCTATCGTTAATATGTTCTTGTTTCCGTTCTCTATGATTATGGGCGGCGGCTTTACGGTAAGCGACTATCTTTTATGGAATGAGCTTCCGGTTGCACTTGGAAACTTAGTAGGCGGACTTGCATTTACAGGACTTACTCTTTATGCTACGCATATAAAAACCGGCGCAAAAAGAAAATTAAACTAGAAGGGCACCTGCTATGAAAAACAGATTGGAAATCTCAGTCTCCCAGTACTCAAGTAAAGGACGAAAAGAGATAAATCAAGATTTTCACGATGTCTGTATCCCCGAGGAGCCTCAGCTCACCTACAAAGGCATTGCCGTTGCCATCGCCGATGGCATCGGCAGCAGCAGTGTCAGCCAAATCGCAAGCAAAACAGCCGTTACATCTTTTTTGATGGACTATTTAAGCACGCCTGAGTCATGGTCGGTAAAAAAATCGGCTCTTAGAGTTTTGGGTGCTGCAAACTCGTGGCTTCACTCTCAAACCATGCAAAGCCAATACTCGTATGACAAAAACAGAGGATTCGTTTGCACCTTTAGCGCTATGGTACTTCGCTCTAGTACCGCATACATCTTTCATGCAGGCGATACGCGCATTTACCGTTTGCGTGATGGCATTCTGGAGCAGCTTACACAAGATCACCGCCTTTGGGTTTCACGAGATAAGAGCTATTTGAGTCGCGCTTTGGGGATGGATTCGCAGATAAGAATGGATTATACAAGTTTTCAAGTTGAGAGAGAGGATGTTTTTCTCTTTATGAGTGACGGTGTCTATGAGTTTGTAACTGATGCGTTTATGACCCAGAGTGTGCAAAAATATCGTGATAATTTTGAAGAGATTGCAAAAATTATCGCCGATAAAGCGTATGATGCAGGGAGTGATGACAACATAACAATTCAGCTTGTACGTGTGGATGCACTTCCTAAAAAAAATCTAAAAGAGATTTGCAAGCAGTTAGAGGAGAAGCCTTTCGCGCCTCTGCTTGAAGCAAGAGAGCAGTTTGATGGCTATACGATTATAAGAGAGCTAAGTGCCAGCAGCAGAAGCCATGTATACCTTGGCGTTGATAATGAGACAAACATATCTGTTGTTTTAAAAATACCCTCTATTGATATGCGTGGAGACAAAGCCTATTTAGAGCGGTTTTTGATGGAAGAGTGGATAGCTGTGCGCATCAAAAGCCCGCATGTGGCAAAATCATATATACCCTCACGCAAACGCAACTACCTCTATAATGTTTCAGAGTATATAGAGGGACAGACCTTGGCGCAATGGATGATTGACAATCCTTCTCCTTCATTAGAGAGTGTGCGTGCAATGACTGAGCAGATTGCCAGAGGGCTGATGGCTCTACATCGTCAAGAGATGATACATCAGGATTTAAGGCCGCAAAATATTATGATAGATGGCACGGGGACACTTAAAATCATAGACTTTGGTTCGACTAGAGTTGAGGGTATTGTAGATGTCAATATCCGTCTTGAGCAGGAAAATCTGCTTGGTACCGCTCTTTACTCCGCACCTGAATATTTCATTGCAAAAGCGGGTTCAACACAATCTGATCTATTTTCGCTGGGAGTGATTGTTTACCAAATGCTATCTGGGCATTTTCCATACGGCGTTGAGGTCGCAAGAACTTCAACAAAAACCGCACAAAAGAAGCTGAAATACACCTCTTTATACCTTTACAATCAAGATATACCTATTTGGGTTGATGAAGCGCTTAGAAAAGCGGTCCATGTAGATCCAAATGAGCGTTATGAGGAGTTGTCTGAGTTTTTATACGACCTGCGTCACCCAAACAGAGAATTTCTTAAAAAGAGCAGACCACCGCTTATAGAGCGCCATCCTGTAGTTATTTGGAAAAGCATCTCTTTTATTCTTCTAGTTATTATTCTTATCATGGCTTTTTCATAATTAAATTATCTATAATTATAAACAAGATTCCAAATTATACCTTTTGTATTGTGGCTATATTCGATAGAATGAGCTATATGCTTGAGGAGTCAAAAAGAGATTTTTCAAAAAACATGGTTTTATATTTGCTTATAGATATGAGGATGGAATGAATATTTTTGAGATAAATACAAAAGGGCAACAATGAAAAATGCCAAAACACTCTCTTTTTTACACTTTTTACTTTTTGTTTTGCCACTAAGTGCGCAAGAGGCAGAACTTCTCTCTTCCCAAAAGCAGGAGTTGTTGCTTCAAGAGCAAAACAGATACGAATCAGAGAATGAAAAATTAAGAAACAACTGGATAGCACCGCTAAATCTGGGTGCTTCATGGGGATACGACAAGAGTTATCTTGGGGATTACGGCTTTAGTAAAGACACATCCGCTTCCATAACGCAAGATATATTTCGCTCTGGGGGCATAGAGTACCAGATAGAGTACGCAGATGCCAAAAAAAGAGCGGATGCGATGGCTCTAAACTCCCAAAGAGCGGCGTTAAATGAGGAGATTTTTACCTCTGTTTTAAACTACAAAAAGACGCTTTATCAAAAAGAGCAGAGTGAGCTGACGCTTAAAAACCAAGAGATTGAGGTTTTTATAAAACAGCAACTTTATGATGCAGGAAAAGCCGATATCACAGAGCTAAACAATGCACTTGTAGCGCAGAGCAGTCAGCTAAAGAACCTCGTTACTTATGACTATACACTTGCAAAACTAAAAGAAGATGTCGCAAAGATAAGCGACATAAACCCCGCCGAGTTCGCACTTCCAACGCTCTCATTGGTGAAAAAGGAGAGTTTTTTGCAAGAAAATATCTCGCTTAGTTATGAGAAGCTTCATTTAGAGAGCCTCAAAGGGCTTTACGGCGTGACAAAAAGCGGCTATCTTCCCTCACTTAGCGTAAATGCGGATGTCGGGTACAAAGAGTATGAATCCAAAAAATATACAAACAGAGATGACGGCACATATTACGGCGTGGGAGTTGCTCTCAACATCCCTTTGGCTTACAACGCCAAAGCGACTATCCAAGAAGCACAGGCAACGCAGATGAAGCAGTCTGCACAAGTCGCCGACAAGCAAAGAGCCTTAAATGCTTCTTATGAGCAGTCTATTGCGCTGATAGAGAGCTACCGCAGATATAACGAGGTAAGCACAAAAAACCTCTCTTTGTACGATGGGCTTATTGATGCCATCAAAGCGGGAGTCGATGCAGGTACAAAAACAGGGTACGATTTGCAAATCATAAAAAATACAAGAGTTATAGAAGAGCTAAATATAAAAATAAGCGAGATAGATATGCAGTTAGAGTTGGCAAAACTCCATTTTTCACAAATTTCAAGTAAAGAGTAGCAGATGGCAGATAAGATAATAGAACAAACACTGGGTGTCGGTGTGCATAAAAAGAGAAGTTTTAAGATATATTTTATACTTTTGTCTATTTTACTGCTTGTTTCTGGAGCTTTTTTTTGGTACAAAAGCGGCAAAAACAAAAATGAGATAGAGTACCTAAGCGCACCGCTTGAGAGAAAAACCATCACCGTCATGGTTGACGCAAGCGGAAACATGGAGCCTACAAACAGTGTTGATGTCGGGATAGAGGTCTCTGGAACGATAAGCGAGGTTTTGGTTGACTATAACCAGCATGTCAAAAAAGGGGAGGTAATGGCTCGTCTGGACACCGTCAAACTCTCCTCAAAAGTGACAAGCTACCAAGCCGCACTTGCAAAATATGAGGCAAACGTGGCAGAAGCAACGGCAACACTTACAAAGTCCAAAAACGAGTGGCTTCGAGTTGAAAAGATGATAAAAGCGACAAACGGAGGCTACCCATCAAGACAGGAGGTTGACAGCGCATACGCCGCTTACGAACTCTCTCTTGCCTCTTTGGAAGTTGCAAAAGCAGGGCGTAATCAGGCAAATGCAGAGCTAAAAGCCGCTCAAGATGACCTTAAAAAAGCCGTTGTTGTCTCGCCCATCGATGGTGTCGTTTTGGCGAAAAAAGTAGAAGCAGGGCAGAGCGTGGTTGCGGCTATGACTGTTCCCGTTCTCTTTAGTTTGGCGGAAGATTTGACAAAGATGAAAGTGATAGTGAGTGTCGATGAAGCCGATATCGCCGATGTAAAAGAGGCTCAAAGCGTGGAGTTTAGCGTCGATGCGTA
>JBAZDX010000030.1:0-12460 GCA_041654255.1 Sulfurimonas sp. | reverse complement strand
CCTAAACTCTACACCGACACCTACACCATCCACAACAACCCCCACTGAACCAACGCAATCCCCAGACACTAATTCTATAATACTGAAAAATAATCCTAACCTATTCATCTTTGTAGTCGCCGTAATCTTCATTTTAATCATGGGATTACTCGTAGCCACCAAACAAAACCAGAAACAAACCAAAAACAAAGTAGTATGGAGCAGATATTAGGAGAGATGATTAAATGAGTAGGCTATTTGTGGCTTACACCCCTACCCTAAACACTGTAGAAATGGCACTTCATGGAACACTCATAAACGAAGCTGGAAAGGTGTTTTAATGGAACAGCAAAAAATCTTAATGGACACTCAAATATCAAAAAACAAGCATGTCTTTTCTGTTCCTAAAATAATGCGCTGTTATGGCGCTGTAATTAAAGCTAGGGGAATTGAGTTAAAGACTTACCGAGATGCAACAACTAAAGAAATGTTTGTTGAATTAAGAATGCTAAAAGCCCAAAATGGAGCTATACAATGACGAACCCATGCATCTATCTAAGAGATTCAAACGGCAAAGTCATAATGGGAATGCGAATGCTCAAAAGCGGAATAACAAAGTTTGGTAAACTCTGGGATGTAGAAGCAACAGAGGAATATGCAAACCGACCTGTGCCAACAGAGGAAGAAATGACATTAATACTAAAAAAAGCTGACTTGATAGAGAATGAATATTTTAGGTTAAGGGCAAAAGCAATAGTAGGGCTAGCTAAAATTTTTGGGAAAAGACGCATAGAGCTAAGCTATCTTGAAATGGCTGATATTTACGTTGAAAACGGAATGCTCTATATCACGTTTACAATCGCTAAAAAACATAAGAAGGGAAAAAGCCAGTACACCGAACACTTAAAAAGAATTGGAGATTTAAGCCTACCACTTAAGACTTATTCAGAGATTGAGGCAGAATGGCAAGAGTGGACCAGAACCCCAGAGGGAATAAAAACAAAAATAGTCAAACGACCAAAAATGACACCGCTAACCGACAAATACGCCTTACTGATTCTTGACTATTTCCAGTATGTAACAGAGCATTATCCAGATTCAAAATTTCTTTTCCCAAGCGGAAAAGCCCTATTTGGTAATTGCAACCTAACAAAAGAATGCGCTAACTACATGATTTTTCCCGATAAATCGCTTAGCGGTCGCCAAATATTAAACATCATAAAAGAACTAGATGCACAAGTTTGGACTCACTTATTCAGAAAACAGAAGGGTACAGAAACCGCTAAAAAATACGGGCGAACCCTCGAAGCTGTTTACATGGTTAAAGACACACTTGATTTATCCAGAGTAGAAACCGCTATGCACTATATTGAAGAAAACGCGCCAAAACTTGAAACAGGAGAAACTTAGAAGTGTCAGGACTCAATATAGGGAAAATAATTTCTCAGATTATACGAATGTTAACCCCAAAGGCAGGACACCGCGCAGCAAGAAGCCATAAAAGCAAAGGTTCAGGAAACGCCTCTAACCGATGGGTTAAGAAGGCAACACCACAGACTAAGCGCGATATGGGAGGCAAATGTGAACATAGGGGATGCGGAGAAAAACGCTTATCACATCTAGAGTTTGCACATGTAAACGAAACGCCAATTTCAAGAACAGGCCCAAGAGGTAGAAAAGAAAAACTTGCAGACGTTCACGCGCACCCAGATGACTATAAACTAAAATGTAAGAAGCATCACGTTAGCGACCCCGACACAGCCAGCCATGATGCAAACATGAGGGAAAAAGGAGCAAGAGATTAAGATGGAAACTGTGATAAAAAAATGTTTAATCTGCAAAAGTGAGTTTGAGCCAAAAAATAGCAAAGCTCAATTCTGCTCTACAAAATGCCGAGTAGCTTATTGCAGAGCTAAGAAACGTAACGATTTAATGAAGAACCAACCCAAAACAGAAATAACACTCGTATGTAACAATTTCCAAACGTTACCACAGCCCCACGCTGTAACAGAAAACAACGAGTTTCTAAGCTTCATATTCGATAGGTTATGGATAAATAAAGACGTACAACCCACTGTTTTTATTCCAAGCATTCAAGCGCCTACCCTAAAAAAAACTAATCGTTACAGCCAGATAAGCAACAAACTAAAAGGCACATATCAAAACTTGAAAGGAGTTAACCCCCTTGCCTAACGAAAACAAAGTAACAAGACCACGCTTAAGCAAATCCGAACTACACGCTATTACTCTTTTAATCTCTGAGCATCTCAAAAACAATAAAGCAAGCAATAACCTTTCAGAACAAGCTTTTTTAAAAAAGCTTAGACGAAAACTTGAACGAAACATCAAAGACAACAGTTTTATTTTTGCTCCTAAAAAACAGCTTGTTTACGTCACATCATACCCTAAGATAACTTACACTCCTGAAGGCATTAAACGAACATGGCTAGATAAAGAACACTGGATAGACTCAGAGGTGATAGCATGACACAAAAACAAACACACACTGTTAAACTAGGGGATACTCAACTAGCCTTTTTAATTACTGGATTAAAGACTTTAAGAATGCACTACCGGTATATGTTACCGGCTGGAAAATTTATATATCCAGAAAGCGAAGCAGATGAACGCGAAGGCAACAAAAAAATAAATCAGGCTACTTACTTACTTCGCAAGTTTAAAAAGATACAGCAAGCGGCTGCCTAACCTAACCCTTCTCTTTCTAATTTTTTTGTTCATTCATTCACTCTTATTATATATAGAATATTATATTATCAATCAATCAACCAACCTGAAAGAAGGAACATTAAAGGCTCTTTTTCTGCCTACTTCTCATAATGGTATAAAGGGAAATAGAACATTAAAATGTTCAGCCTCTAACTCTTTTGAGCTACAACTAGTAGTGTTAAAACCCTATATGGTGAACGTACAATATATTGAACAGTCAATGTTAAACGGTTCTAAAATACGGTAAAAGCTTTACCGCATTTTGTTGTACCGCCTCACCTTGTATCTTAAAAAGATATATGCTATAAAGAGCGTTATCAACCCAACCAAGCTTTCTGAGTGCTGCCGGTAAATATTAGAAGCAAGGGTACGGCTAGAGCTTGACTGCTATAAGAGTGTTATTATTGGGCCTTGTCTGATAGTTTCAAGCGTGTTATGTTGTAGGTTTTAAGGGTTAAGTTTAGAGGCACTTGCTTGCTTTCTAAAAACGCGAAGGACCCTTAGACACAGAAACCTTATATTTGAAAGCAAACATACCGAGCAACCCATAACTTAAATTCAAAAAAGCTGGCGCTTAAATGAATAAAAAAGTAAATATCTTGACGCCAATTTTATTTTTATTAATCACAATTAGCGGATTAGCTAAAGCCCAAACACTTCAAACCTCAACAATAGTCTATGGCAACAATAACCAAATGTATCAATACCCAATTAATCTACTTCAGTATGGCAGAAGCGGCTCAAGCTCAAGCTATGATGCCAGCGGATTTATAATATTAATCATACTAGCCATAGTCATAGTAACAGTAGCCGTTATAGCAGTACGACGAAGAAACAAAAAACCCAATCAACCACGCGAAATTATCGTTATGCTTTGTCCCTTTTGCGGAGCAAAAAACAGCCCAGAGACAAAATATTGCGGAAAATGCGGACAAGCAATAAACCCAAAAAACCAACCAAATACATGACCTCAAGAGAGGGACCAAGCAAACGAGTTTTACGAAAACAAAAACATGTCTTTAACCACTATGTCTTTAAAAGACACAATTTAACACTCAAGTCGTCTCACCTTTCAGACTTTCCCAGTAAGTTATTCCAGCTTTCGTATCTTTGAGACTAATCTTAAGAGCAGATTCAGTATTTCTTAGCGTTTCAGTGACAAACAAGTTTAGTTCTGGATCAGTTCTAAAAACTGGAAATAAAACGTTATTCTCTTCCGGCAATCTCTTAAGGAGAACATAAACATTCAACGTATTAGCGACTTTAAGAGAAAACATTTTAGCATCTTCAAGGTATTCTTTTTTTCTCTCTTCTATGCCTTTTATCAGTTTTTTAAATTTATCAGTTTGCTTAAACTCATTAGGCAACGCTTTTTCTGCGGCCTCAAAGTTTGATAGAAACTTTACTTTTAAGGTCATGTAATCAGGGTCTATTGCTGGTAATCCAGGCAACCTATTTTTAACAAAGTCGATTAAGCCGTTGAAGATGATGTTTTTTACATTATTTTTATTGAAAAAATCCCACTTGCCAAAAATCAAAGGTAGTAAATCAGGATGCGCGGCAGCGATAACGTCAAACTCTGATTCTCCCAGTTTTTCAACTGTAGAAGATAAGTATCTAAGCAAACCGATTAGGGTTATTGCGTAAATTTTTTTCTCTTTTCCACCTTTTTTTGAAGGCTCGGTTCTAACTAGTCTTATATATTCTACTTTTTTCATAGGACATAGGATTCTGAGGATTGTGCGGTAGCTTAATTTTGTTTTTTTAGGCATGTGGTACTGCTCAAGCTCTGTGTTAAACATGAGTGCTTCTAGTATTTTTATTTCAGGTTTAACGGTTGTTTTTGTTCTTGCCAATACTATGACATTCCAAATCGTATTATGCCAAATAATGCTTATAAGTATTTTGGAATATAATAAGTTAGTAAGCTGTGACAAACAATGCCTATCTTAAGGAAACTAACTGTTGTCGGTGACAGCCGAGGAATAACGTTACCCAAAAGCTGGATAGAAAACGCCGAACAAACGGAAGGAAAAAAAATTATAGCCATAGCCCTTGAGGTTAATGGTTGTATAACTCTAAACCCCATTTTTGAAAAGGAACAAAAAGCTAGCGTGACCCCCGACCAAGAGCGCCACACTAGCCCAACCGTTCCAACCATAAAGAGGGAACGTCAATGAAGAATAATCAAAACTCCGTTAATAAATTTGCTACTAAAAACGGTGGAGAACCTTGGGGCAGTTTTTCTTAGTTGCTAAAATTGTCACTAGCCACAGCAGGCGTTCATTTCTAATCTATGCACTAGCCGAAAACGGAAAAAGAGTTTACCTAGGCGCTGTCCCAAGAAAAACTCTTTCGATGCTTATGCAAGGCTACATAGAAGAAGCAGACATTAGCATTTACGCTGAAAGCAAAGAACAAGCAAAAATACCGCTAAATTTTAGTGTGGAGCTAAAACAATGACAAGCTATAGAGGAAAAGGGCTAAAAGTTCATCCTGGAAGAAGAAAGTTTCATTGCAGCTTTGAAAGGTTTGAAGTTGAGAATTATATTGATTGCCCAGACTGTAAACAGACAGTTATAACCTATATTCTTGAAACCCATAGCAAAACTCTAAGCTTCTATGTTGAACCACATTTAGATCACTCTAAAATCACAATGGCTGATGCTGTAAAGGTTGAGGTAGCTAAAAAGCGGAAAAGCGGTTATGACCTTAGAATTTATTGTCCCATATGTGGAAAACCGACAATGAATTATGGAATTATACCTTTTAATGCAAAGGTAGAAGCTGGACCAGAAAAACAACTAATACTTATTCCTCTTGACGAAATTCCGAAAGATTGCATCATAGCTTCAGAGGGTATTGACCTTTCAAACAATCCGAGTTCTCTAGAAAAATGGTTCAGAGGTTCTAACCCATGAAAACCGCTTTTACTTGCAATCATTGTCTAGAGGTAGATTGCAGCGTTAGGAAAACATGCCCAGACGATGAAACCACAACCGAGACACGCCAAGAAACTCTTTTTAGCTTGCCAGAGGTCGACGCTTAAATGTCGGCTCAAAATTTGTTTAGGGAAAACGTTTTTCACCCGAAAGGCGAAAAAGGCAAGTTAAGTTTTTGCCGAGTATGCCAAAAGAAACCGCACTACTGCAACGCTCTAAAATGCCGACCCGACATTATGGGCTGCTTACAGTATTTTTGGGAAGACGGTAAAATGTTGAAGTGGTTTATACCGTTCAGTGAAGAAGAGCTTAGACGCGGAAAACTCTACACTACAGACGAATATTGCATAAAATACTATAGCAAAGGAAAGCCAACACAATGACTGACAAAGCGGAACTATTAGGCGCTATTCACGCATACCATGAAATAGGGTTAGCGATAATTCCTTTTTACATTGGCATTGATGGAAAGAAAAAGCCTTCTATTGACACATGGCGAAAATGGCAAACACAGCCACAAACAAACGCTGAGTTACAAGCCTTAATACCAAAGATACTTGAAACTGAATTATTCGGTATAGTTACAGGCACACCTATAAATATTGATGGTGAAACGTTCTATTACCAAATAATTGACCGTGACATAAAAGACCAGAAATTAAGCGAAGAAACCAAAGCAAAAAGCAAACAAGCAGTTAACTTAATGCGTACCACAAAAACAATCAGAACATTAAGCGGAGGCGACCATTTAGAATATTACAGCCGAACACAAAGCAAAGGCAAGAAACTTAACACAATAGGCATGGAATTTTTAGCAACCGGTAACCTTTGTGTAATGGCACCTAGCAAAGGCTATTCCAAAGTGAACGACAACAGCCCAACCGTTATTGAGAATGTCGAAGATATGTTTTTTGACGCAATAGAAAAAACTGGATTACAAACCCAAAGAGTTACACCAGCTACTCTAAAAGCTTTAGAAACACCTAAGACACACAAACGCCGAAACTTACGCCCATGCTTTATAAAATTAATGGAGAAAACACACCTTGAACACTTGGAAAAAGTCGCATTAGTCTATGAACTCTATTTTTGCGGAAGAAACGAGCAAGAAATAAAAGATTTATTCCATGAAAAACAAGCATGGGAACCAGCACCCGAACACACCTATAATATGGTTGAAACAGACGAGGCAATTACAGCAACTTTAGGGTATGCGACAAAAGGCGAATTTCGGTATAAAAAAGATACTTTAGCCACTTTAGGGATATGTTATGCAACATGCGACTATATACAAGAACCTGACTGTAGAAAAACCAAAAATAAACAATGTGACGGAATTAACCCGATTGCAGATATAGCTAAGATTATAGAGAAAAAATATAGCTTCGCAGTTGAGAAAAACACTAATTTACTTTATTTCTATGACCCAAACGAAGGCATTTACACAAGCAAAACAGAGCCACTAATAAACACTGAAATCTGTATCCTGCTAGACGATGAAACGAGAGTAAAATACTACAAAGATGTTGATAATTGGATAAGAAGCAATCCAAAAACGCCAAGAGTTGAATTTAATACCGATAATACCATAATAGCGGTTAAAAACGGAATATTACACCTAGACACTAAAATCCTTGAAAATCATGGCCCACAATTTTACTTAACAAATAAGATACCGCATGATTACATAGAAGGCGCTGATTGCCAACCAATTAAAGACTTTTTAGCTGTTTCAATGCCAAACGAGAACCACCGCAAGCAACACCAAGAATTTTTAGGAAAAATCATAGGTAGAGAAAACCGACATTTCCACGAATACGGAATTATGCAAGGTGAGGGAAATAACGGAAAATCTGTTTTAATTGATATTGACACATTCTTTTTAGGAAAAAAAAATGTTAGCAACCAAACACTTCAAGCCTTAATTTATGATAAATTTGCAACCTCTTTATTAAAAGATAAGTTCGCTAATTTCTGTGCAGACTTACCAAGCACCATGCTAAAACACATGGGTATAATCAACATGATAGCCGCAGGAGATGAAATCACATCACAAGGCAAATATCAAGACGGTTACACATGGCAACCAAACTTAGGCATGATGTTTAGCTGCAACGAAGCCCCAGCCATTGACCCATCAGAAGACCACACAGGAACTTACAGACGTATTATGATATGGGATTTCCCAATAATATTTACACCAAACGACCCCGACCCAACACACCGAGAAGATAAAACGCTAAGGGATAAGCTATGCACAGAAGCCTTGATGTCAGGTTATCTTAATCATGTAATAGAAGGCTTAGAAACTTTAAAGAGTCAAGGCGATTTTACCGCAAAATTAGCGGTACAAGAAACACGTAAAGCCTATATCAAACGTTCAGATAGCCCACACGCTTTTGTTATGGAAAAATGCACCGACACAGACAACGAAAACGACATAGTACTTGCAGACGAATTATTTAGGCTGTATATTCAATATTGTGTAGCAAACCGTCTTACAAGACGTTCAAAAGGCGAACTAACAAAAGCAATTAAGAACTATTCACCGGGAGCCGAACAAACCAAAGCAAAAGCATACGATAACAAAGACGCCCCCCGTGTTCACGCTTGGAGATTCCTAAAAGTGTCCGACTTGTCCGACTTGACCGACCATTTTCCACAAGTTCCAAAAAATATTTCCGCAAATAAAAAACTTGAGACTTTTAAGAATACCTCGGACAACTCGGACAACTCGGACAAAGTTCCAACCCCAGAGCATAAACTATCGGTTGTTACTCAAGAATCAGGGCTTAAAACTATAAAGTCTAGAGTTTGCGGTGATTGCACTAAACACGGTTTGCCATGCTGTAGTTACCCAGGCGATTTTAATCAAGTGCCTAAAGACCATTGGGCAGGGGAATGTAGCGGTTTTTCAACGGAACCCCAAGAGATGCCTAATTTTGAGGATAAGTGCGAACCAAAGGAGGCTTCTTAAATGTCTGCTATTAATGTTGGCCCTGTAAAAAGAGGCAGACCGAATCTAGGTTTAACAAGCGAAGCCCAGAAACGAGCATTTAAAAACTGGAAATTAAGAAATCCAGAAAAATGTAAGGCTTCTCAGCAACGAGCTGCTAAAAAATGGAGATTAAAAAACAGTGATAAATTGAAAGTTTCCCAGAAAATAGCTACTGAAAAATGGAAGCTAAGAAACCCTGAGCAATGGAAAGCAATACGCAAAAAAGCACAAAAAAAGTATTTACAATCACATAAGGATGACCCTAAACTTATAGCACGATACAAAAAACATTCTCATAATTGGTATGAACGAAACAAGGAAGACCCTTTGTTTAAGGCTAAATGTAGAGAAAAAAGTAGAATTTGGCGTTTAAAGCATAAAGCAGAAGTTAACGCTAGAAGACGTTTAAAGTATCAAACTGACGCTGTTTTTCGCGTTAAGAAAGACCGAGAGGTTAAGAACTGGAAAAAGGAACATAAGAATGACCCTGACTATAAGAGGCGAAAAGCAGAAACCGAAAGGAAATTTGTGAGTGAAGGAGTTTTCAAGCTACCAGAAAAATTTATCAATACATATTATGAGAGCCGGATTCAAAAGCGTTCTAACCGTTATGATTTTACAGAGCAGTTGAAAGAGCCTTTCAGAACTGAAAGCCGTGAGTTAGAAATTAGAAGAATGTGGAAAAGGGATATTCAGAAAAGAGCAACTTTTCAAGCTAAAGAGTCACACAATCGGAATCCATATGCAATTTCTATTAGGTTTTTTGAAAGAATAAATAAATATCGCAATTATAACCGCATTAAATTGAATAAACAAAGCTGCCATATTTGCCGTAATGCTATTAACGATTTAATGAAAGGTTCTTTCTGTAATGCTGGACTGTGGCTTTTAACTGATTCATTCTTTTTAGAACATAGATGTGGATGTTTTAGGCGCATAAAGGGAGGTTTTTCTTAATGGAAGCCCAAGCCGTTACAGTTTGCCCTGAATGTGGTAGCTCTGAGTTTGTGCGAGCCTCTAAGCGTTATGTCAACGATTTAGTGATTCAGCGTTATCTTTGTAAGAATTGCGAGTTTAGGTTTAGCGACCCATCTAAACACTTAAATGTCAAGGACAAACATAAAGCAAATAGCCATTTATGCGCAGAGAAGGCGAAAAAAATGGACTCGGCAACTGAAATAAAAACGGTTGCTGGAGAAAACGGAAAATCGCAGCAAGAAGCCATCGTAAAAATTCTTGAATTAAGTCTATATCTGAAACGCCAAAACTACAGCGAGGAAACAATCCGGTTAAACAGAATTGCCCTTAAAGTTCTATATGAACGTGGAGCTAACCTATTTGACTCTGATTCAGTGAAAGACGTTATCGCTAAACAAACATGGAGCTCTAGCCGAAAAAGAAACGTAATCAACGCTTATAGCCTATTTCTAAAGCTAAATAAAATGTCATGGGAACCGCCAAGATGCATAGTGGAAGAAACAATCCCATTCATACCAACAGAGCAAGAGATAGACAGTTTAATTTCAGCAGCACCCAAAAAACTATCAACATTCTTACTGATGCTAAAAGAAACTGCTATGCGTAGAGGCGAAGCTAAACGTATTGAATGGATAAACATAGACTCAGACAAAAACACCGTTACCTTAAATCATCCTGAGAAGCATTCAAACTCTAGAATGTGGAAGGTTACACCGCAGCTTATAGCTCAACTTAACGCCTTGCCTAAAACCAGCACTAAAATATTCGGTGATTGCAGGATGGATACTTTAAAAATAGCATTTCTACGTTTGCGAAAGAAGCAAGCTGTTAAGATGCAAAACCCACGATTGTTAAGCATAGGATTTCACACATTAAGACATTGGAAGGGAACAACGCTTTATCATAGAACTAAGGACCCACTTTATGTTAGAGATTTCTTGGGCCATAAAAGCATGAAGAACACTGAAAAATACATCAATATTGAACGGAAAATGTTTGCTGATTATGGAAGTGACGAATGGACTGTTAAGGTCACAGCCGAGCAACATGAAGCGACAATGTATCTAGAGCAAGGGTTTGAATGGGTTGGCGTGAAAGATAGCTTAATATTCTTGAGGAAACGTAAATGATTAGGCTCTCAGGTTATCACGGTACAGGAATGTACCGAGGTAAGCTAAAAAGCATGGATAACCGTGCCGAGGTAGCTCACTCTTGTCACCGATGGCGATTTAATTGGCGATTTCTCTGTTTTATCCAGCTTAATCTTCTTTTTTCTTTTTTTGGAGGCTTTTTCTATAGTTGACGCTGACAGGGTTAAAAAGAAACTGCCTTCTCTGCTTGTCGCCAACTGTAGCAGACGAAATAAGAAGGGCTGGAATGACTACAGAAAGGTAACGTATAGGATAAGCAAGCTTAAGCGAAAAAAACCTAGCAAGTATGATTCTATAATAAATAAGGTTGTTGCAGCCTTAAATGAAGCTGAAAAAGCTATATGTACTTAAAACAAAAAAAAGGGTATTGTTTTAAAGATATTCGCTGATGAATGTTTTTAGGTCCTGCTCGTTTACCTTGCCTTTCTCTGCTAAGTCTAAGACTACTTTTGCGACAAAGATGTCTCCTGCTAAGTCAAGTTTAATTACGCTTAAATCGTCATGGTTGTTTATTTTGGTGAATACTTTTTCTAGTGTGTTGTAGATTGCTTTTTTTTCGGCTAAATCTATTTGTTTGTATTTTTCCATTTCTTCTTCTGACATTATTTTTTCCATACCTTATCCCTCATGTGTATAAGTGTGTATGGTTATGTATAGGAAAGACTTAATAAAACTTGTGTATAGATGTGTATTATAGAACATAAAACCACATACATTTAAAAGGTGAAAAAAGAATTGAGTCAAACGGTTAAAAATATGGCAAAACAGCGTTTACAAGTTACTGTCAGAAAAGATTTAGTTTCTTGGATGGATACCAAAATAAGCTCAGGCGATTACGCTTCTAGAAGCCATGCAATAGAAAAGGCGTTAATTAAGCTAAGGGAAATGGAAGAAAAAAGAGCATCTTAACTTTGTGTAATTAAATGTTTTTAACAAGGATTCTTTTGAAAGCCAAACCAACGGCTATTAATTTTTTGTATCATGCTTATACGGTGTTTAATAGCTAACTGGCTCTTTTTCAGTCATGGACAGGGTTGTTATTGCAAACCGTTAAAACATTCAAAAATTCACCTGAGCTAAGGGAATACTGGCGCATACACAAACGGCAGCAAAGAGCAAAACAAGCGGAGAAAAAACAAAATGAAAAAAGATAAATTTTCTAAAAAAACAAGTTTTGTTCTAATTATGATTCTAGCCGCTTCCACATTTTTGCTCCCAGTGAAAGGGGCTGATATTCTAACTGTTCAAAACCAAGCTAACGGAACTGGCAGAGTTTATGTAAATGCCGTATTTCAAGAACCCTTACTCGAAGGCTATAGTGGCGGTGGATATAGTACCGTACCTGAGGATGAAGTTGTTGTAATGGGAGAGCCAGACTCAGGGTATCAAGTTGCAAATATAACTTTAGATGGAGCGCCACAGACTCTTCTTAATGGTGGTGACAATAAAAAATACATAATATTTGAAGCGACAGGTTCGCATTCATCAGGAATATACTATTCTGAAATACCGCATAGTGTTTCTGTTAGCATTGATTCACCAACATCTACATGGTATACTGAATCACCCACACTGAGCATATCCTATGATGTTACAGGTTGCAGTTTAGACACGATACTATGCGACCTTTCATGGTATGGAATACCTCCAAGCGGTTCCCATAATGATTTTGAATATACAGTCCC
>JBAZDX010000029.1:0-14967 GCA_041654255.1 Sulfurimonas sp. | reverse complement strand
TGACGCTACAGATCTATCAAGTACACGATGATCATAAGCTTTCAATTTTAAACGAATTTTTTCCATGTTTTTCCTTCTAAAGAACTCGTCAGGTCTAGCCTAACTATATTAAGGGAGCGGAATTGTATCCAAACTATCTTCATTATTCAAGAATATATGGGCTAAAATTTGAATTTTGTATTAATTTATTTCCTTTAAGTAAGGAAATGATATAATTGCCGCATGGAAATTTTACTTGAAGAATTATATAAGACTGATATCACTATAGATAAATTTCACTTCAGAAAACTATTTTTGGAAACGCCCACTTATAAATCTGATAATTTCAGCAAGGATAATGTGCTTATATCTGCTACAAGCTACCAGATAAATGGGATATCGCAAAGCGGAAAAACAAAACTAGTCAAAAACTATCTTTTGGGGCTTAAAAAAAATAGTTACATGTATATTGATTGTAGAGATCTGCGTATTGATATAGATGAGTTAAACAAAACTCTTTCGCCATTTTGTAATAAATACAAGATAAACACGCTTGTTCTGGACAACTATATAGAGGATATTCAAATTGTAAATGTGCCTCAGCTCCTCATTTGCAGCGAAGTTCGCCATGAGATAGATTTTTTAACGAGCGTAAAACTATATCCGCTTGATTACGAAGAGTTTTTGGCTTATGAGCACAAATATGACTCAACCGCACTGAACCATTTTTTTAAACTTGGCGGATTTCCATCTATGCATAAAATTAACAGCGACGAAAGAGTTGTCTATCTTCAAAAAACATTGAGAAACACGCTGAGTGTCATGGAGCTGGATATTTTGATATTTTGTACAAAAATGATGGCACAAAAACTATCTCCATACTCTATATATGAGAGACTAAAGCATACGAAAAAAATATCCAAAGACAAACTATATATCTCATTTGAGAGCTTAAGTGAAAAAGGGTATATCCATCAGCTCCAAAAAGTTAATCACCCAAAAGCCATCAGAAAAATCTATCTCTGCGACATCTCTCTAAAATCTGCCCTGACTATAGATAAAAATTTCAGTAAACTTTTTGAAAATATGATATATTTAGAACTTTTAAAATCAAACAGAGAGTGTTTTTATGATGACGGGATTGATTTTTATCTGCCCGAGAGCGACGAGGTGATTTTAGGGATACCTTTTGCGGATGAGAGAACGCTCTTTAAAAAAATGGAGTCCATAGAGGCATTTTTGTTTACTTATCAGATTAAAAAAGTGACGGCAATTACCATGAGCACGGAGGGAAGTATGAGCCATCCGCTCTCACGCGTCGAGATGATTCCGTTTGATATTTGGGCGATTGGGGATTAAGGTATAAATTTAGTTGCAGGGGTTTGATGAAAATATAAATAAAAGGCTGTGTTGTATGTATGGTGAATTATGCGGTATTGATGAAGCTGGGCGCGGTCCGCTTGCGGGAGATTTGGTTGTTGCAGGGTGTATTTTAAACAGACATGTAGAAGGTCTAAATGACTCTAAAAAACTTACCGAAAAAAAGAGAGAGGCTCTGTATGAGTTGATAGTAAAAAATTCCACCTACCATATAGTAAAATTCTCTGCAAAAGATATTGATGATTTTGGTGTTTCTATCTGCATAAAAAGAGCTCTTTTGGAGATTATGAAAAATCTTACATGTAATGAGTACCTGTTTGACGGAAACTCCGCATTTGGCGTTAGCGGGCTTAAAACAATGGTAAAGGCTGACGGCAAAATTCCGGAAGTTAGTGCCGCTTCCATTTTGGCAAAAGTTACGCATGACAGGGATATATTGGAGCTGGCTAAAAAATATCCGCAGTATCAGCTGGAAAAACATAAAGGATACGGAACCGCTCTGCATGTAGAGATGATAAAAAAGCATGGCTACTCGGAGATTCACAGAAAAAGCTACAAGCTAAAAGAGCTTCAACCGACACTATTTTAAAAATTATCCAGAAGGATAACGTTTACGAAAGTGCCCTCCGAGAGGTCTCCGTCATCATCACCTGTAATCATCAGTGCGCTTGAGTCTAACATGTTAGTAAGTATCGCCGAGCTTCCGACTTTTTTGCCCTTAAAGTTTACAAAATATTCGCCGTCCTCAACAACTACGTTACAAGCAGTAAATTCCGTTAGTCTGCTTCTTTTTGTAAAGTCTTCGCCGAGCTTTGCCGCCACTGTTTTATATGCGCTATCACGTCCGAGCATCTTGGCAATCAGAGGCAGCACATAAAGAATTGCCGTTACAGTCGATGAATAGGCAAACCCAGGAAGTGCTAAAACAAATCTCTCCGCTCTTTGCGCTACCAAGATATGTTTCCCCGGTTTTATCGCTACGCCTTTATAGATAACCTCTGCACCGATACGAGGAACTATATCTTTGACAAAATCATAATCCCCGACACTTACCCCTCCGGTGCTTACCAAGATATCAACGCATGAAAGAGCATTCTCAAAAGTTTGCATTATTAAATTCTTGTCATCTCCGACAGTCCCAAGCTGCACAACCTCCGCTCCTGCTTGCTCAAAAAGTGCCGCAAGTGTGTAGTTATTTGAGCTTCTTATCTGAGCAGGATTGTCACTGTTTACACCGAGGTCCAAAATCTCGCTTCCTGTTGATAGGACCCCAATACGCGGTTTTATTGCAACTTTCACCATCACGCAGTTTAGTGCCGCCATAACACCGATTTCAACAAAGCCTATCTTTGTACCTTTTTTGATAAGCACGTCTCCTGCTCTGTAACCCTCCCCCACGGGACGGACAGATGAGCCTTTTGGAACACTCTCGTTAATGATGATTTTTTCATCTTCAACCGTAACATTCTCTATCTGGATTAAGGTGTCGGCTCCGTGAGGCATCATCGAGCCGGTAAAAGTTTTAATGCACTCTCCACTCTTAAGAGTTCTTTTCTCTTCGCTTCCGGCAGGGTTATCTCCTACTATTGATATAACCTTGCCATCCAAATCGGAGTGCATTACTGCGTATCCGTCCATTGAAGCGATCGGGAACTGAGGATCGCTGTACTCTGCTACGATATCATCCGCCAAAATCCTTCCAAGAGATGAACTTAGGGCTACATTTTCGTTTCTTTGAGAATTTACATGTAGCAAATCCAGCATATTTTGGCTTGTTTCATAAGATAATAGACTCATTTTAAAAATCCTTAATTTTATTGCATACCCTCAAGGGGCACCTAGTAAAATGAAGGAAGCCTTCATTTATTAGCCCCGTTTAGGAACAAAGTCCCTAAACTCCGCTTACGCCGCTGTGGCGACTAAAGGCGGCTTATTCTTAAGATAATAAGCCGCTCCCTTTTATTGCAGTTGAACGCTCAAGAGCGTAGATTCTCTTGCCGCCCTTTAAATCATATTTCCAAATCGGCGCAGACGCCTTAAAATCCTCTACAAACTCATCAATAAACTCCAATGCAACACGGCGTTTTGGAGAAAAAACAGCAGCAATATATGAGGATTCATGAAGCATCACATCGCCCCTTGAGTGCGCCATTTTTATAACGGCACCCTTTTCTTTTGCTTTTCTTTGCCAAGCGTCAAACCAACTACGGAGTATCGGCTCATAAATATCAAAGCTAAGACCCTCAATGTTATCTTCGCTTCTTACTGTTCCGACAAACGGGATGTACGCCCCGTAGTTGCTCTTTGCCTCTTGCTCATACCACTCTTTTAAAATAGTAGCAACATCAAGCGGACCGTCATACAGATAAAGCATATATCAGCCTCCGCAAACAGGCGGAAGAAGAGCAACTCTGTCGCCGTCTTTTAGCGCAACATCTTTGCTGCTTACAAGTGTATCATTAACGGCAACAGCAGAGTTTTCAAGCCACTGTTGCATCTCTTTATCTTCTTGGAGTATTTCTGCCAACTCGTTCAGATTTGAAATATCCAACTCTAATGGCTTTTTTTGTATCGGTCCTAAAAATTCCACTCTTACCAAAAGATTGCTCCCAAACTATTTTTATTGGCATGATTATATCAAACTCATCTTTTTTATAAGTTAAGAGCTGTATAATTTCGCCTATACTCACTTGGAGAGCGCATTGGTTTTTGGCAAAATAGAGTACCTTAATCTTCTGCCGTTTCATGTTTTTATGAAGCGCTTTGCAAAAAGCTCCCGTGAGAGCATGAGCATGAACTACTACAAAGATGTTCCCGCAAAAACCAATAAAAAATTTCTCTCACATAGAGTTGATGCCGCTTTTATATCGAGCATAAGAGCAAAAAAATATCAACATGTAAATCTTGGAATCATCGCCAAAAAAGAGGTTTTAAGCGTTTTGGTAATTCCGTATGTAAAAGATGTAAGCGACAAGGATTCAGAGACTTCTAATGTACTTGCAAAAATATTAAATGTGCAAGGCGAAGTTCTTATAGGCGACAAAGCTCTTAGATACTATTTAGAAAACAAACCTCATGTAGATTTGGCAAAGATGTGGAACGAGAAGTATAATCTCCCTTTTGTCTTCGCACTACTCTGTTTTCACAAGGATAGAGAACTCTATAAAAAGATTGAAAAAAATTTCCTAAAAAGAAAACTAAAAATTCCTAGATATATATTAAATGAAGCCTCCAAGAGAACAAAAATCCCTCAAGAAGAGATACTAAACTACCTAAAATATATATCTTACGACCTTGATGCCAAAGCAAAAAAAGGGCTTAAGAAATTTTACAAAGAGGCTTTAGAAGTAAAATAGTATCTACTGCTGATATTAGAATTGGCTCTATTTTGTAGTAATTTTATCTTGTGAGAAATTTAATTGAAGGTTGGTTGTTTTTAAAAAAGATGGTGCGGATGAAGTTACTGCTCATCTCTGCAAAGCCCCAATTTATGAATGTTTCAGCCATTTTAAAAATCCTTGTTAAAGTTTCCCATAAGTTTCACAGGTGTGAGATGGTAAGGTAAACAAGCTTAAAGATATCCATAAAACAAAAAGGTTTTTACATTGACTTATACACACATTGTGTGTTAAAATACAAATACTATCAAAGGAGTTATCATGAGCATGGTTGCGCATAAAATTAGAACAAATGTTTATCTTGATTCTGATATAAAAAACAAAGCACAAGAGATACTAAAACAGTATGGTATCGGACTAAGTGACGCGTTTAATATATTTTTAGCCCAGACAGTGTTTGAAAAAGGCATCCCTTTTGAAATCAAGATACCAAATGAAGCAACAAAAGAAGCTATCCAAGATGCAAGAAATGGCATCAATATGAGTAAGATATCATTGGAAGATTTGAAAAAACAAAGTAATGCTTGATCTTAGCGTTCATAAAATATTTTCAAAAGAGTTAAAAAATGCACAGCTCAACCCCACAAATACTGCAAAACTTTTTATGTTTATATCGCTACTCTTAAATGAAGAAGAGTTACCTGCAGAAGCTAGAGATCATAGATTGTCTGGAGAGTGGATGGACACAAAAGAGTTTCATATCAGTGGTGATTTGCTAGTAATATATAGAATCAATTTAGATTCTTTGGAGCTACTGAGATTGGGGACACATTCTCAACTATTCAAATAATTAGAACAAATATATCAAGTTTAGGAGCTATAAAGATGCTTTTAAAATCATTATGAATGCCAATACCAGACGATATTTATAAATAACCATGGTATTTGCCTAACCATGTGAAATGATTTCACTATTTTTAGTGAAATCATTTTAAAACTTCTTAACTTCCTTTTGTTGCACACCAAAAACGAACACTAAGTTATACTAGTATTCCGCCTAATGATAGGAAGAATACAAACTATATTTATAAAATTACACAGGTTAAATGATATATAAAATCAGTTAGTTATTTAATTCTTTTTTTATTAAAAATCTTAAATAAGCAGAAACAGACAATCCCTTAGCTAATGCTTTGTTTTTAAATTTTTCATAAGAATCTTTATCAATATAACAACTTAATTTTATTGTATCAGTTTTAGAGGTACTATCATTCATCTTGTTTCAAGTTTTCTTTATTTATATTTGCTTGTCTTAAATAAGCAACTTGTATTGTTGTTGGAATAGTTACTCTATATGCAGGTCCAGCGATATCTATTGCTGTCCATAAACCTGTAATAACCCATCCAATTGGTCCAGCAAAAATTGATATTGTTCTTGTTAATGCAGCATTAGTTGCAACTTTTAAGCCATGTCCCAATAAAGCTTTTGCTATTCCATTAGCAACAATAACTGCCACTTTATAAGCTAAAAATCCACTTTGTTTTATTGCTATTTGTAATGATGCCATAACAGCTTGTGAAGTAAAATTTGTATTTTTTAATTCAAGGCTTTTTGATATTTCTTTTAATTCTTCTTCTGACATATTTGTCATAGCGTCTTCTAAAATTTTCATAAGTAAATTTTGTTCTATAACTTTAGTATCTGAATTTTTATTATAATTTACCTTCATCTTGTCACATACATCACATAAAATTTCTTTATAGTGAACTCCTTCTCCTCTAAAAAAATTAACAATTGAATTACCACCAAATGTTTGAATTTCTTCAGCTATATCCATCCAATACATTGAATGATTTGGGTAGTGTACCTTGTAAGCATTTTTACCAGTAAGTTTTTCAGTATTTCTAATATCTCCATTTTTATCTTTTGTTAAAGTCTCAACTAAGACATCTAATTGCTCATTATTGCAATATTGTAAAAACTCTAAATCTTCATCTAATTTAAATCCCATTTTAGCTCTCCATATATAATTTAGATTAAAAGTATATATCATTCAATCTTAAATAAATATTAACTCCATATTAACTCCATATTAACTCCATATTGAACTATTAAATAATAATCAACAAAAAAATACTTACTTAAATTTTATTATAAAATTAATATAGCTCAAACCAACATACAAGAAGAAGCTGCCGCCTAAAATGAAATTAGTGAAATTATTTCACTAATTCTTACCCCTTTTTATAATTTTCATCTTCCCCAACTTTTATTTGACTTCCACCTTCAAACACGCCAAGATGCTCTTCAAGTAATCTCAAAGATTACAAATTCAACCAAAAAAAAGGCACAAATGGATGCAGGAAAAGAAACATCAGCTCTCAAAGTATCAATTATCAGTTATTGAAAAGGTAAAAAAATCCAAGGAAAATGAACAAAGGGGCAACTTCCTAATATTAGAGCAATCCAAACAAAAGTTCATATTTGAATCAGATATAACCCCAACCTCCAAACTATTGCTCATCTACTTTTTATCAAAGATAGACTTTAACCATAGGCATTTATATATTCACGCTTCTTATGCGGTCATCACCAAGGAAACAACAATCATAAAATCAACCATTATGAGAAGCATAAAAGAGTTACAGGCAAAAGGATTTATCAAACTATTATCAGGCAAGAATAGAGTAGAAAATACCCTTATAAAGGAGTTTATTTTCGGTCAAAAGCAAAACATCTATGACAATCAAAACCAAACCAACATAGTGGAGATGACCCCTTTTTTTGAGCAATTTTTCAAGGGTGCAAAATGATACCTATATGGCTCTATTTCAGAACAACCATAGCTCCAATACAGAACTATGATAGACCTAAAACAGATCTCTATTTAATACATCATTATTTATAAAACATTGAATTAACAATCACTTATTTAAGAAACAAATACTCAAAAAGCAAAAAAAATGAAAAAAAAGAACTTTTTTAAAGGACAACACATATGAGAACAGAACAATTTTTAAGAGATTATTTTACAGAAGATGAGCATTTTATCATTGCTTTAAAAATACTTCCAGCTACAAAAGATAAAAAAGCATATACAACCCATAAACTCCTAAGTATCAAAGATCCAAACCTTTCAAGGTTTTTAGGACACTGCTACTATAAAAACAGGGATGAAGCGACTGACATATATTTCACGCTAAATTCATACCAAGAGCAAACAACTAAAATCCAAAGGGTGGAAAATCTGGTAACCGGCATTAAATCATTCTACTTTGACATTGATAAGGAGGTGGAGCTTCTCTATCCAAAAATTATAGAATTATTTGGAGAGCCAACCTATAAAATAACCACATCAGAAGCAAAGTATCAGCTTATCTATAAATTTAATAAACCATACAAAGGAGATTTCACATATTTCAAACAACTGTTAAAGGGCATAGTCTATCATTTACACCCGCTAGATAAACTCTTTGACATAGCAAGAATTTTTAGACTAACAGGATACAGAAACAAAAAACCAGCCAATAAAGATTTTTTAGTATCCATTGAAAAACAAGAGAACTACTACACCTTCGAGCAGTTTGAGCATATCGCAAAACCTTTTATGCTTACAGAGAATAAACCCCTCAAAAAAAGCGCACAAACGCCACAAAAAAGCAAAACTATCAAAAATGCGCCTAATAGCTCAAACAGCAATAATTTCGACAAATACAAAGGCATTACAAAAAAGCCCAATAAAAAATACAACGAGCTTTTAACCAAATATAAAAATGACAAATCAACCGCTGATCTGGCATTTGTAAAATGGCTTAGATACTCCAAAATGATAGATGATGAGGAAACCTTAACGCTTAAACTTTTTGAAGCAAGGGGTTATGAAAACCTTATGCAAAAGCATAGCTATCATGTAACCTACTATATTCAAAACATCCTAGAAAAATCTATCTAGTGGGAGATTTGCCAAGGGGTAAATTTTTCTTTGGAGTTCTGGTTGGAGATGGCAAAGTAGGTTCAGTTGATATAATCTCTAAAAAATCCTCCATAATGCTAAAAAGAAATAGATAAAACAGATTCATTGTTTTTCTCCATAGTAATTTACGACAAACTCACTCATAGTTTGAAGGCTCATTGTTAGAAGCTCTTTCTCCTCATCTGAAACTTTTAAATTTTTAAGGAGCGAGAGAGCATTTTTTACTTTATCATCAAAATTCTCAACCTTGCTTTTATCAATTTTTTTATTTTTTATCTTGCCCATAGTGCTATATTCCATTTTTTAATACCTTTTTGGAGCTGGATAGTTTGAACTGAAATTTGTTGATTTGTTCTCTTGAATATTTTTTTTAAGTGCTTCAAACTTTGCTAATTTTTCCATATGTTGCTCATCCAGTTGCTCTTTTAGTTTATTATAGGATATATTCGCAAGAGAGAGATTTGTTTCAAACTTTTCTTCATTTTTTTCTTCAATGGCACTCTGCATTCTTTGAATATAGATAGTGATTCTTTTTTCAAGTTTGGCAGATATGTCTTTTAAAAAATCCATCTCCTTAAAAACCTCCTGTAGCTGCTCTATCGTATAACTCATCTTGTTTTTATGGTTCTTATTGTTTCTTTGTCGTTTGATTTGATAATCAAGGTAGTTATGTCCCATATTGAGCAAAAGAGAGTTTGTGATGGTTTTTAGGAAGTGGCTGTACATTTTTTTGCCAAGATCTACTCGTTTAAGAGATTTGTTTTTATTTAGATCCAGAAAGACATTTGGGATGATGATATTGAGGTGGTCATTGCTGTTTTTCTGTTTATGGACAGAAGAGATGATAAACGACCTTTTAGTATATGCTACCTGTTCAGGGGTATAGTTTAGGTTGTTGTTATCGCTTATGAATTGGATGAATTTATCGACAAGTTTATCTTTTAGCAATCTATATGATTCATCGGATAACTTGATTTCTGGAGGAAATGAAACCAACAGACTTTTTCCAAAAGATGCAGGTCGTCCACCCTTTCTTTTTAAAAGCGTTTCGTTCTCTTTGGATTGCTGAATATGTAGAATATTCTGCAATATCTTTTCACTTGTCCCAAGTTCAAATGCAATTATCTCATGCCCGTGCTTGATGTGGTTTTTATGCTTGTCATTATAAATATAGTCCGCTATATTTATAAGACCAGCAGCACCGCCTTTGATCGTTTTAAATCCGATAAACCAATTTTTTAATTTTTTCATAGTCTATAAACTCCGCTTGTTTATAGACCATCTTACAAAATTAAATTTTCTTTTTTTTAAACTTTTAAAACAAAGGAAATAGCGGCTTATGTGATAGTTGTATTCAAGATAGGAAACCTGAAGGTTATCCCACTTGTGAAGGGATTTTAATCCCTTTCAAAACCCTAAGAGCATGTGAAATGATTTCACTATCTATTAAATATGAAGGTGAAGTTCAGGCTCTTTTTTCTCTTTAAAATATTTAGAAAAATCTACTTCGTTGATGTTTTGAATATACTTTTTATAATCTCTTTTACCCATGAGATAGTGTCTATCTGTTATGTTGCCTCTGGTGCTGTGTCCAACGATAGTTTTTAAATCTATCTCTTGAAACAGCCCAGAAAGAAAAAGCTCCTGTGTGAAATTTTTTCTTAGGCTGTGAATGTTGAGCTCTTTTTTTATTTCATCTTTGATATTTATAGAAATTAAACCATTGATATGCATGCCTATCTTTTCTTCTCTATATATGGAGGTCACTTTTTTATCATTGAAGAAGAGATACTCATCATCATTTTTGCCATCAAGCTGTTCTTTTAGGACATCTAGCAGATCATCATGGATGGGAACAATTCTCATTGCATTTTCTGTTTTAGTTCCTCTTATATTGATATAACCCTCATTTAGGTTTATATCCTCTTTTAAGACACTTAGGCTCTCACCTCTTCTTGTTCCAGTCATCAATAAAAATTTCAAATAATTATGCTCTTCTTTTAAATTGTTTGATTCCAAATATTTAAAAATAGAGAGGAGTTCTTTTTCTTTAAATTCCCTCCAAGATATGGCATGTGCTTTATTGCCATCAATCTTTTTGAGGTTATGAAATGGGTTATTGTGAATATAGAGATTATCTTTAAAATCTTCAAAAATGGTGGTTGTTCTTTTGATAATTTCATCAACAGTTCTTGGTGCTTGTTTTTCAAATTTATCTAACAATTTGCTCTTTTTATCAACAAGGAGCTTAATATTTTTATCTTTGAGCTCAGGTTTGTTTTTCCAGAATTTTGGAACTTCCAAAAGAAAGCTTCTAAAATCATTGGCTTCTTTTCTGGTAATGTTTTGCAGGAGCTGTTTTTCTCCAAAGTAGATCAAGAGGTATTCTGCTACTTGTTTATATTTTATAAGGAGCTTTTCATTTTGAGTTTTATTTTTAAAATCTAAAAATTCTTTGAGTGTGTTGCCCAGCTTGATGGTATCTCTTTTTTCATCACCAACTTTTATGATTTTTTTGTTGTTTTTACTCTCTCTCGCTATTTGTGTTGTTATTGTTTTTTCAATGTTTTTTAAGAACTTCTCTTCATACTCATTTTCAGCAGATAGAAAAAGTCCATTTTTGCTGCTTGCGAGAATAAATAAATCCCTAACCTTAAACATATCATCAGAATTACTCATACTTAAATACCTCAATATTTTATACTTCAAAATGTTAGCATAAATATAATTGTCAGTTTTTAAACTTTTCTTAAAAACTCTGTTTTTTACTTTTAGAACAAAGTAATAAGTATTGCTTCTGAGATAGAGATACTTGCTGTTAAGGAGGTTGTATTGTTTGAGAAGTTTCCCAATTTGTTTAAGTTTCCCAAAAGTTTCACATAGTTCTGGAAAAGCCCTGTTTTTTGAGGTTTCAGGAGTATAAAGGGTGGTGCGGATGAGAAGACTTGAAAAATAGTGTTTTTTCAAGTTTCTTAAAGTAATCGCAACTACACTCAAATATCGCCATACACACAGTCTTTCAAAGGTTTGCATTATATCAAGTTAAGTCATATAAAATCAAGTTTTTTCAATAATGGTGACTAATTAGTCACCCTTTTAGTCACCTAAATTATGCTATACTTCATTTCGATAAATTTTAGAAAAATCATCAAAAATTGTCTAATTATTATAATTCTATAGGACCATATATTTTATGATATAATTTATATTTCATATGACATAATAATTATATCACATGAGTTGTATTTTATATCAAAGGAATATTAAAATGTTAGAAGCACTTTTTGGTACAAAGAATAAAGAATTAACTTTGCAGTACCTTGTAGTTTTTAAAGAAGGTTACGCAAGAGAAATAGCTAAATATTTTGATGCAGCCTTGCCATCAATACAAAACCAATTGAAACATTTTGAAGATAATGGTTTAGCCCTGAGTAAAATGTCGGGGAGAACAAAAGTATATTTTTTAAATCCAAGATATGCGTTTCTTCCAGAACTTACGGCACTACTTGAAAAAGCAAGGCTGTATTATAAACCTGAACTCAAAGAAAAACTTGAAATGCAAAGAAAGCGTCCAAGACGACCAGAGAAGCCTCTATGAAGAAAATTAAAGATATGGATATGAAAGAGTTGGGTGGTTTAATCTGTGATTCTCTTAAAGCAAAGGATATTCATGTAGTCCTTTCAGGTGGTTCTTGTGTTGAAATTTACAGCCGAGGTGAATACACTTCTTGGGATTTGGATCTTATCAATCAATATAATGAACAGTTTAAAAAAATACATGCCGTCATGGATCAACTTGGGTTTAAAGAACGTGAGAGATACTTTGTACATGAAGATACAAAATACTTCATTGAATTTCCATCTGGTCCTTTAGGTGTTGGTGATGCTCCTGTTGAAGAAATAGCTGAAATTGATACTGAAGCTGGTGTGCTACGCTTACTGACACCTACAGACTGTGTTAAAGACAGACTGGCAGCATATTATCACTGGGACGATGAGCAAAGTTTGCAACAGGCTGTTTGGGTAGCACAACAAAACAATGTGAATCTTGAATCGATCAAAGAGTGGTCAATTAAAGAAAAATCCGAACAAAAATATTTGAACTTTTACAACAAACTAAAAACAAAAGATTGATGAAATGATATTTATTGAAATGGATAATCTATTTTAAGGAAATGAAAGTTGGCTACATACATTAATTCAAAAAAATATGAAGGTGTCCAATATTACATAAAAGGAGATGGCACCAAATCATATTATGTCAGATATAAAGATGAAGAAAACAGACTCAAACGAGTAAAGATTGGTGACGAAACAGATGGAACTACTGAAGTTTATTGTAAAAACAAGCGCATAGAAATACTCAATGCTCAGAATAAAGGCGAACAACCCCCTAAAATAGTAAAGCAGCATCGAAAAAAGATACTAACCCTTGATGATGTAGCAAAAAAATATTTTGAAACTATGGAAAATACTAATAGTACTTTTGAAAGATTGAGTAAATACAATAAGCATCTACTGCCTGTTTTAGGTAAAAAAAGCATAACCATGATTACAAAAGATGATTTAACATCTTTGCAAAATGATTGTATTTATAACAAGGGACTTCAACCAAAAACATCCAATACGATTATTGAACTCTTTGGTACAATTTTTAATTTTGGGTTCAGAGAAGAGCTTTATGAAGCAGTCAATCCAACTAGTAAAATAAAAAAGCCAAAAATCAAAGGAACAAGAGAACGCTTTTTAAATAAGCAAGAAATTTATGATTTACTCGCTGCATCTAGGCAAGCAGATGAGGAAAAATCTCGTGGAAATGCAATTGAGCTTTTTGTTCGACTTGCTCTTAGCACAGGTGCACGCATGGAGGGGTTACTTCATATCAAACGATGTGATGTAGATTTGCAAACAGAAATCATCAGGATAGTAGATTTTAAAAGCGGTGGTACTGTTTATAGCGGATATATCACAGAAACTTCTAGGGAAATATTGTATGAAACTTGCAAAAAACTCAAGTTCAATGATTATGTTATCTCTTTTAATTTTGATGGAAAAAAAATCACAGGAAGACAATTACAAACAAGGCTCAAGCCGATTTTAGATCGATTATTTAATGATGGCTTGGACATAAAGGATAGTAAAAACAGAGTTGTTATACACTCACTAAGACACACTTTTGCTTCTCAATTGGCTATAGCAAACACATCACTACGACAAATTCAGGATCTTATGCATCATGCAGATATATCTCAAACAATGAAATATGCTAAATTACAAGACTCTGCAACTAAAAAAGCAGTCCAAACTGTTTTTTAGCTCATAAAAGAACTGAAGCTTATTAGAAAGGCAGTGGATTGCCTAGTACTGAGAAAAATCTCTCATTTATATTGAAAACGCAATCCTTGAAAAAGAGAAGCATCCCGATGATAGATTATCAAATTAACTGATTAAAAGTTTGTCTACTTTATAGGGGACATTCCAAACATTACTATTCAGGTCTCGCAATATTTCTCAGATCATAATCATAGCCACCCATTATAAAATCTTCCTCAGCAGGAAATCTTGGTTTATTAAAAATCCCAGCTTTCTTAAGAGCTTCCGCAGTAAGTTCAGCCTGTTCACGCATCTCCTCTTTTTTAGCTCTAATCCCTTCAAGCTCATCTTCTGTATAAGGAATAATGCCTCTTCTTTTTAGTTCCCGCTCTTCTCTTTCAATATCTCTTCTTTTTTTCTCAATCCACAATTTATCTTCTTCTGAAAGTGCCATTTTAGATTCCTATTTATTTTTTTACTACAAGTCTACTAAAAATATCCATTTAATGTTCTATAGAACATTTCAAAACAATTCTAACAACTATAAACTTATACATTCTTTACCTATAGGACATTATGCATATTTTAAATGATTTGACTCCAGCAGAACTAGAAAATTTCTATCGAGATATTGGGAAAAATGTCAAAAATTCAAGAAAAGAAAAAAAGATTTCTCAAATGCAGTTGGCTCTAGCCATAGGTCATAATTCTGTTGGGCATATTGCAAAAGCCGAGCTCTACAAATATGAGAAACATTTTAGTTTAGAGCAACTTTTTAAAATATCTCGTATTTTAGACATATCTTTACATGAGTTAATACCGAAGTAAAAAAATAATTTTACTAAATGCGTACATTTTGGGAGTGTTCAGCATTCCGTGTCAGCATCGGATAATTCCTAAAATTGTATCATAAATCTAAAGCGTCATCAAGTCGTCCCTCAAAGTGGATGGCTAATTGAGAAATTGTTAAACTCCAGTTTCTA
>JBAZDX010000028.1:0-15746 GCA_041654255.1 Sulfurimonas sp. | reverse complement strand
TTTAACTGTGATTTTATGAAAAGATTGAAGATTATTTCCAAATAGTTCCGGTTTATTTAGGCGTAAAAAATCATGGGTATCTGGCGTATAAAAATTCATAATATTGAAATAGCTGTTATCTTCTTTTAATCTTTTATAGATTGGAGCAGTTAATCTAAGCAACTCTTCGCGGTTTTTATCTGCAAATGCTTCTATAATTTCAGGATTTTTGAGCAGTTTATTTCCGAAGTCAGTGTACTTTTGCCTAACCTCATTAAAAATATTTTCTACAACATAATTGGTGTCGCGCTCTTTCTTTTTTATAGTCATATCAAGCACGGTAGTGTACTGATAATGGTACAAATAATTATAGATTAACGAACCTACTATCTGAATTATTAAAATGCTGATAACTATTTTCTTGCTAAACTGCATACACCAACTACTACTATTTTATTGTCCCTTAATTATATTATTTAAATGTAATAACTACCTTAATCTTATATCTAATTTGATTTATCTAGATTAAACTATACTTTTTGCTGCTCTTTCAAATAATTAAAAAATTTAAAAAGTTCTATTTGCTCATCTCCCAGCTGCCTCTTATCCAGAGTATTTAAATAGTAGCCCAGATAGGTCCTAGTTGTATAATCCCCTTCAATACCGGCATCATTAAAATGCTCCCGTATCAACTTTGATTTACTTGCATGCTTCCATATCTCATCATCTAGCTCACTCGCTTTATTGTTGAGTATTTTTACAAGCACTTTTTTATACTCTTTGCTTAACTGGGAGAGTTCACTGGCAAAAGAGTCAAAATACTTCTCTGTATATATTGCCTTGAGATCCTTCATTTTGGCAAGTTTTTCGGTTAGTACCGCTTTTTCATGAACAGCATCCACATAATTTCCGCGCAACGGCTTGATGCCATCTTCTAGTAAGATTCGGTTTTTATCATTTTTAGCCAGTTTTTTTAGCTCAGCCTCTCTTTGCTGTATTTCAGGATATAGCGATTCTGACAACGTACCTAGTACGGCAATACGGTTTATCCACTCTTCTTTATCTTGGATATACTTTATATACTCAGGCTGAGAGCGTAAAAAAATCATCTCAAAGGCTACTTCTGGAACGCTAGTCTTGTCATTGACGGTGTGGTAGGCTTTATGCAGATCTTGAAGTACCTTTAGTTTCTCTTTTATATCTTTATGATCATGCAAAGCCGGATCAAGATTCTTAAGATTATTGTAGGCTGTAATTAAAAAGCGTCTTGATAAAAAATAGTCAAGTTGTGCTTTTGAATCTGGTGTACTTGGCTGTTTGCTCATAAGAAAATCAACAGAGTTAAAGTAGTTTTGCAGAGCCTCGCTAACACTGTATGTAGGAGTTTCTTCTGGCTCAGGTAATGGCAATACCTTTGATTCTTTAGATTCGCTATTTGTTCTGGCCACACCTACTCCTCATCATACCCGCATAACTATTATTTGAAGAATTATACCGTTATTTAAATTCAAGTCTCATTTTTTATTTAAGCACAATATTAGCAATTTTTCCCTACTCTACAAAAAATTATATATAAAGAAATCAATATGTCAAACAGACTTAAATTTGAAGATTCACCGTACCTTCAGCAGCACAAAGAGAATCCCGTAGATTGGTATCCATGGTGCGATGAAGCGTTTAAGAGAGCAAAAGATGAGAACAAAGCAATTTTTATCTCCATCGGTTACAGCTCTTGCCACTGGTGCCATGTTATGGAGGAGAATGTATTTGAAAACAAAGAGTGCGCTGATATTTTAAATGAGAGTTTTATCTGCATAAAGGTTGACCGTGAAGAGCGTCCTGACATAGACAAGCACTATCAAGAGGTTTATATGATGCTAAACCGTAGAAGCGGCGGCTGGCCGACTTCCATCTTTTGCACCCCAGATAACAAACCGTTTTTTGCAGGAACTTACATACCACCACAATCACGTGAGGGAAGCATAGAGGGAATGGGATTTATTGAGCTTACAAAACTGATAGCCGATAAAATATCACAAAGAGATGAGCAGATACTTAAAAATGCCGACGAGATTGAGAGCTTTTTAAACCACAAAGAGCACCCAAAAGAGGCTACGGTTTTAAAAGAGGATTTTGTCAAAAACTTTATGCTTCAGGTAAAAAACAACTATGAAACAACATACGGCGGCTTCTCCGTAGCTCCTAAATTTCCGCATGCAAGCACGCTCGGCACGCTTATGGTCATTGACAAACTCTATGGCGACAAAGCCGCAAAAGCTATGCTTTTAAATACGCTTGAGAATATGAAAAAAGGCGGCATGTATGATTTGGTTGATGGCGGATTTTGCCGCTACAGCGTGGATGATAAGTGGCTTGTTCCTCACTTTGAAAAGATGCTCTACGACAACGCCCTGCTCTGCGAAATATACACAAATGCGTATCTGACATACAAAGATGAGAGTTTTTTACATGTAGCAAAAGAGATTGCTTCTTTTTGGCACAACCATATGAGCGAGGACGCGCTCTTTTACAGTGCGAGTGACGCCGATAGCGAGGGCGAAGAGGGAACATACTTTACATACGGCTACGATGAGGTTTATAAACTGCTCTCAGATAACGGATACACAAATATAGACGAGATTTTGGAAAAACTAAGTATCAGCGAAGATGGGAATTTTGAAGGCAAAAACATAGTCAGATTAAAAGGCGAAAATGCACCAAAAGATTTTGAAAACATAAAATTTCTACTCAGAGGATTAAGGGCTGAGAGAGAGTATCCATTTATAGATAAAAAAATCCAAACCTCATGGTCGAGTATGATGATAAAAGCTCTTTTTAACCTAGGAAAGATTGATTACACATATAAACAAAGAGCTTTAAAAAGCCTTAACGCACTGCTTGATACGATGTTTATTGAGGGCAAACTATATCACACAACTTTAATTCATAAAACTCCAAAAGTAGAGGCATTTTTGGAGGATTACGCATTTTTGGCTCAAGCGCTTATTGAAGCATTTAACTCTACACAGGATGAGTTGTATCTTATCCGCGCACAGCACTTTGCAAATATGGCATTGGAGAGATTTTACGACAAGGGAACATGGAGATTCAGCGCAGGAGAGTTTGAGACCAAAGCAGAGATATCCGACAATACCTACACAAGCTCGGTTGCGATTATGGTTGATGTTCTGCTCTCGCTTGGCACTCTGCTTGAAGATGAGAAATACAGCCACTTTGCATTTAAAACTTTTGAGTACAACTCTTATGAACTTGGCAGACGCCCAGTAATCTACCCATACATGTTACGCCAGATGCTAAGATATATCAAAGGTGACAGGGTTATAAAATCAAACCTGAAGAGCTTAGAAGCTAATGCGCTTGAGCTTGCCTCTTTAGAGTATCCGTTTATTCAAAAAAAAGCCTCCGATAATGACTTTTTTATGATTTGCGGCGCTAAAAGCTGTTTTGCCACAACCAAAGAGTCTAATGAAATCAATGATATAATCAAAAAAACACTTTAGGAAAAAATAATGAGTAGTATGAAACTTGGCGTAAATATCGACCATGTGGCGGTTTTAAGAGAGGCTAGAAAGGTAAATGACCCTGACATCCTGAATGCTCTTTACGTTGCATGCGCACACGGAGCCGACCAGATAACTATCCATCTAAGAGAAGATAGACGCCACATCCAAGACGTCGATGCCTACAATATTATGAAGCACTCCACACTGCCAGTAAACCTTGAATGTTCCATCAACAGAGCTATTTTAAATATCGTAACAGACCTAAAACCACACCGTGCGACTTTGGTGCCGGAGAAGAGAGAGGAAGTGACGACAGAGGGCGGGCTTGATGTCATAAAATACGAAGATGAGATAGCCTATGCGATTGAGCTTCTGCACGACTATATCATCCCCGTTTCACTCTTTATCGACCCGACAATCGAAGCAGTTGAGAGGTCAAAAAAACTCGGTGCCGAGATGGTAGAGCTTCATACGGGAAGTTTTGCAAATCTCCACGCGATGCTAAACTCCTCGCTCTCATACTCAAACCACTCAATAAAAGAGCTTGAACTTCCTAGAAACGAGCTCGCTATCAGGCTTGAAAAGTCCATCGCAGAGATTACCGCAGCCGCAAAACATGCCAAAAAAATAGGGTTGGAAGTTGCCGCAGGACATGGACTAAACTACCACAATGTTCATGAAATGATGAAGATAGCGGAGATTACGGAGTTAAATATAGGTCAAAGCATTGTTGCAAGAAGCGTCTTTAGCGGTCTTGCTGAGGCTGTAAAAGAGATGAAAAAACTTACTGTAAGATAAATTGCACCACAAATGTGGTACAATTTTAAAAAAAGTCGAGGTTGTATCATGAGAGCCAGTACAAGCATTAGAATAGATAATGAAGCCAAAGCAATAACAATAGAAGTTTTGAAACAGTATGGGCTAAGTTTGAGTGACGGAATAAATCTCTTTTGCAAACAAGTTGCCTTAACACACTCCATACCTTTTGAACTTAAAGTTCCACAAGAGAGAATGAAGATAGCATTGGAAGAATTAGAGGCAAAAAAAGGCGAAAAGTTTAAAAGTATGGAAGATCTAAAGAGAGATCTACTCTCTTGAAATATGAAATTTTCAGAACTGCCTCTTTTAAAAAAGGGTTTAAAAAACTATCTGTAAAACAACAAAAAGAGGCTCTGCCGGTTATTGAGAAGTTGGCAAATGCAGAAGTTTTAGAGCCAAAATATAAAGACCATCAGCTTATAGGCAACTATAAAAATTGCAGAGAGTGTCACATAAACCTTGATTTACTTTTAATCTATAGAATTAACGAAGATATACTAGAACTTGCCCTTGTTGAAGTAGGAAGCCATGCAGAACTCTTTTGATAAAAAACGTATTGCTATAAGTATCGGAGATTTGAACGGTGTGAGCATTGAGATAGCCCTTAAAGCCCACAAAGAAGTCTCTAAACTCTGCTCTCCAATCTACTGCATAAACTCCTACATGCTAAATCAGGCGTGCGAGCTTCTGGATGTAAAAGTTCCCTCCGATTTTCTCTTGCATGAGGTCGAGGGGAGTTTTAACATAAAAGAGGGGTGTGTTGACAAAAATGCAGGAAAATATTCATACGACTCATTTTTAAGCGCCATCAAACTTTGTGAGGCAAAAAAGGCAGATGCCGTTGTAACAATGCCGATTCACAAAGAGGCGTGGATGTTAGCAGGTTTGCACTACAAAGGGCATACTGATATGCTTAGAGATTATTTCAAAAGAGATGCTATTATGATGCTTGGATGCGAGAAGATGTTTGTAGCACTCTTTACCGAACATATTCCGCTAAAAGATGTAGCTTCCGCAGTGCAGTATAAAAAGCTAAAAGAGTTCTTTTTGAATCTGCATGAAGCCATACCAAAAGAGAGTGTTGCTGTTCTTGGGCTTAATCCGCATGCGGGTGATAACGGTGTGTTAGGAAATGAAGAGCTTAGAATTACAAAAGCAATAAATAGCGCAAATAAAAAGATAGGGTTTGAGCAGTTTGTGGGTCCGCTTGTTCCGGATACTGCATTTACTCCTCACGCAAGAGAGAAGTTTAGATACTTCGTGGCGATGTATCACGACCAAGGGTTAGCACCGCTAAAAGCGCTATACTTTGACGAGAGCATAAATGTCTCACTTAATCTGCCAATCATCAGAACATCTGTGGACCACGGAACTGCGTTTGACATCGCTTACAAGGGCAAAGCAAACACTCTTAGCTACATAAATGCAATTAAGAGTGCGATTAATCTTATGTTACGCACAAAAATGAGTGAGTATGCGTTTTGAAATAAATTTACTATTTAAGCGGCTCTACTTTACAAAGAATAGCTTCTATCTTAGTTTTAAACCCTATCCCTGCTTCGCTCCAAGTTTTTCCCTCATGAAGGTCAAAACAAGCCTTGTTTATTGATGAAAGAGCATCGCCTGCGCTAAAATCTAAAATATCAATAACTCCTTTTGCCTCAAAAACATCATTACTGAAGCTGTATGTCATAGGAACCGTTTTTTTAACGCCGTTCATCTCTACCTCAACGCTTACAATACCGGTTCTAGGCGCATCTTTTACTTTTTTATCCGCTTGGATATCCACTATTTTTGCATTGATATTTTTGTCACTCATCATGCCGAAGAAAAATTTAGCAAGCTTCTCGTCACGCCCCTCATTTTTTGAGTTTACGCTGGAAGTGTCTATTACAACCGATGAGCCCACCAAGATTGAGCGAAAATTCTCCCCACTCTTTGCAACGGGCGTATATACCACACTGTCAAAAACTCCTCCTACACCTACTTTTTTTTCTGTTTTATAGCCGACCCAGCTAACCTCGACAGCTCCTACTTGAGCCAACTCGCACCCGCTCTTCTGACTTGCATTTGCGCCTGAAGCGGCAAAAAGCACCATAAGTGCGGAGATAATTACATTTTTCATTTTAATCCTTGACATTATTTTGACAGAGTATAGCCTCTATTTCTTTTTAAACTTCTCTCTTTTGAAACAGAATAATATTTTTAAAGTTAAGTTTAACTATTCTAAGCCCAAGCTTATCTGCAAGAAACTCAAATGTGTTTATATTGAAAAATCCTATATGCGTAATATCCCTGATATACCACCATTTAAAGAACTCATCATCACTATCTGGATGAAAAGCGCTCATAAGCAAAATATAGCCGTTTTTTTCTACATGCCCAAGCAATTTTTTAAAAATATCAAGCGGGTTTTGCAGATGTTCAAACACTTCGGTAGATAGGATAAGGTCGTACTTTTTGCCCTCATAAACTTTTTTAGGAAAATAGAAGAGATCATATCTGTCGCAGGCAATGCAATTTCTCTCCAAAACTATCGGCAGTACCTCGCCCTCGCCACATCCAAAATCAAGCGCGCTTTTTATGGCTTCTTTGTGAGGAAAGACAAACTCCTCTACCAAATCCTCAAACATCTTCACGTAGCCTAGAGATTCGAGAGTGTTATGGTGCTTATCGTAATGCTTTTTTTCTTTTATCTCGTCAACGTAAAAAGCCTCGTCCAAAAAAATATAGCTGCAAGCTGGGCATTTGTGATACTTTTTTTTGGTCTTATTGTCGGTTATGGCAGTCGTGGCGCTCTCGCATATTTTACATATTTTCATAAAAAGAATAATAACATTTTTTCAATTTCGATATACTTCCCAGATGAACTATCTACTCTTTTTTAGTGCCTTTTTGGGCGTCTTTATTTTGCTTAATATGTATATATCAAAAAGGCTAGTCGCCAAACTTGACATAAGCGACAGAAACAAGCTTTATCTGCGCATATTTCTCATTATAAACCTTATTGGCATCTTATGTTATATGCTTGCCAGATACTATTTAAACACTCCAAGCTGGCTCTATTTTCTCTTCTCCGTTCCCATCGGCATACTCTTTTTGCTCTTTTGGAGTGCGGTTATCTATGACATATCCAGAGTGCTTCTCTCATTTGCGCCAATCTCGCCCTCAAGAAGAAAATTTTTCAAAAAAGCACTCGACGTCTCATCGCTGGCAGTAGCTTCAACGCTAAGCTTAAGGGCAATGTATGAAGCAAAATTTGTAAAAATAGAAAAGGTACATGTAGAGATTAAAAATCTAAAAGAGAGCTACAAAATCGTGCAGCTCAGCGACCTGCACATCGGCGGTTTGATTGATAGGGAATTTGTAAAAGATATTGTAACAAGAGTAAATGCTTTGGCTCCAGATATTGTTGTTATTACCGGTGATTTGATAGACGTGGATGTCTCGGCTGCAAAAGCCTCTCTTGGCGAGCTTGCAAAACTAAACTCAAAATATGGAACATACTTTATAGTAGGAAACCACGAATACTTTCATAATATTGAGAAAATCATAACCGCGGTAAAATCTCTGGGCATCAGAGTTTTAGAAAACGAGAACGTATACATAGGAGAAGACGGCGTAGGCTTTAATCTTGCGGGTGTTTATGATTTGATGGGGTATAGAACAAAAACATATATGCCTGATTTGCAAAAGGCACTTGATGGGACAAAACCATCTCCGACACTGCTTCTAGCACATCAGCCAAAATTCATTAAAGAGGTATACGAAGGTGTTGATTTGATGCTGAGCGGTCATACTCACGGCGGACAGCTCTTTCCTTTTAGGTTTTTGGTTGCACTTCAACAGCCATATGTAAGCGGACTGCATAAACACAATGAAAATCTGCAGATATATGTAAACAAAGGGACAGGATTTTGGGGACCGCCTATGAGACTTGGTGCGAGCAGCGAGATAACCGAGATAGTTATAAAGCCTCTTGCATCTAAGTAAAACTACTCTAAATTAGCAGGTGTCAAACCGACTTTTTCAAGAAAGTGGCGAAGACTTACGATTACATCTTTTGTAAGGTCGTGTCCGTGTGTCATCGGCAGTGAAAATTCCTCGCCGCCTTTTGTGATTTTTGTCTTGCCGTGGCTAGATACTTCAACCTCACAACCGTAGTGCTCCAATGCAGATATCAATCTCTTTACATCGATATTTGCAGATACCGGATGCTCAAATATTTTTTCTATTTTTGCTTTATGTCTATGACTCATATAAACTCCTTTTATTTTGTAGCAATTTTATCTAAAAATAACTCTATTTCCACATAAAAATCATCTTAGACTAATATCAATTATATTTAAGAATTTTATATGGTAAAATACATTACTAAAGAATTTATAAAGAGATACTAAATGCACGATAAACAGGCAATAATTGTCATTAATGATACAGAAGAAAATATCGATGTTTTAGTTGAAATTCTGGCGAAGTATACTTTGATACCGGTAAGGGATGCTAAAAGTGCCATTGAGACAGCAACAGAGGCGAGCAATATAGATTTGATTCTCCTTGATGATATGATGCCGAAGATGGACAGATTTGAGGCGTGCAAAATATTAAAAAGCAGCCCTAAAACTTCACATATTCTGGTTATATTTTTAAGTGCGGAAAATAGACAAGAAGATATTCAAAAGGCTTTTGAAGTCGGCGGTGTTGACTATATAACCAAGCCTTTTAATTCAAATGAACTTTTATCTCGTATAAATACGCATCTAAAACTGAGAGCCTATGAGAAAGATTTAGAGGTAAAAGTTCAAGAAGAGATACAAAAAAACAAAATAAAAGAGCAGATGATTTATCAACAATCTAAACAGGCTGCTCTTGGTGAGCTTTTAATGCATATTGCAGATCAGTGGAAGCAACCATTAGCGTCTCTTGGCTCCATAAATAGCCTTAATAAAGCAAAATTTGAATCTGACGCAACTGTTAACAAAAAAGAGTATCTTAAATCAATCAAAAAGTCAGAAGATATTATTATGTTTATGGCTGAGACGATAGAAACATTTAAAAATTTCTATCAACCGTCATACAATAACAAAAACTTTTTTATTGCTGACTCCGTTATTGATATCTTAACTATAATTGAGGGAACATTCTATTTTGATGATATCAAGATATACATTATCTCGCATGAGGACGAGCCGACATTCGGTAATGAAAATGAGTTTTCACAGGTTATATTTTCTATTTTGAGTAACTCAAGAGAGATATTTAAACTAAGAAACACGATAAGTCCTGAAATACACATAGCAATCGACAATAAAAAAATAACAATTATGGATAACGGCGGCGGCATAAAAGAGAAATCGTTCGATGATATATTTCTTCCATCAGTAAATACAAAGGAGAGCTCAGGGGTAGGACTCTATCTGGCAAAAGTTTTAACAGAGAAAAACGGCGGGGTAATCACAGCTTCAAACACTAAAGACGGCGCTATTTTTACGATTGAGTTTCTTACGTGGATAGAGTAGAAGAAGCTTAAGTTACTTTTTTTTAAAAATAAGAAGCGTCTTGTCTTTTGTGTCATAGAGAGAGAATGTCTGCTTATCAACCAGTTTTAGGCTTGAGAGTTTCTCAAAAGTTTTGAGTTTATGAAAATATTGGATGATAGTGTCTTGATATTTTGTATATTTAGCGTCACTGTTTTTTTCTTCATTCTCTTTGAGAAAAAGTGTAAATTTGGTATATAGTTTCTCATCTTCAAACACGGCGTCAACGACTAAAAACTCTCTCTCGTTCTCGCTGCTCATAGTTCCCTCTGCAACGTCTCTAAAACCGTAAAGAGTATTTATATCTGCGATAAAAACACCATCATCGTTTAGCTTATCGGCCACTGCATCTAAAAAGAGTAAAAGTTCATCATGATTTAAAAAATTAAGCACGTCAAAGATAGCAACAACTGCGTCATATTTGCCTTCTACCTGCGACACATCAATACACTCGGCATCCAGACCCTGAGCCCTGCACTCTTCAACCATCACAGCGCTAAGGTCAATCCCTTTACATGTTACTCCATCGCTTATCATACGCTGCATAAATCCGCCACGCCCGCAGCCAACATCCAAGAGCGTTTTAACTTTATACTCATCCAATTCTGAGCGGTACAAATCATAAAGAGCTTCTGTCGCCTCCTCTATGCCGAGCAGATGCTCACTTCTTGCGTAAAGGTCCAGATTTGTCATTGTGTTTGTCATTAAGCTTTTTGTTCCGCTTGTATGACTGCATTTATTTTTTTGTATATGTCTAAGACTTCATCTTTTTTGGAGATATAACTGTTTTTGTTGGCTATGAGGTAAGTTGATGAAGTCATGATGTCCTGCACGACTTCTAGACCGTTTTGCTTCATTGTCGCACCTGTTTCAACAACATCGACAATCATATCTGCAAGACCTATAAGCGGGGCAAGTTCTATTGAGCCGTAGAGCTTGATAATGTCAACAGATACAGCGCGCTCTTCAAAGTAGCGCTTAGTAATATTTACCATCTTTGATGCAACTTTTATCTCCGGTTTATCAAGGTCAAACTTCTCGCCCTTTTTCATCCCGATAGCAACCTTGCAGATACCGCGCTTTAAATCAAGCAGACGGATAACATCAAGCCCCTGCTCTTCAAGCGTATCAAGACCTACAACGCCTATGTCTGCGGCTTGATGAAATACATAAGTAGCAACATCCTGATTTCTTACAAGCAAAAAACGAAAGTTTGGAGTCTCAAGGATTAGTTTTCTGTCGTCAAACGCAAAACCCTCACCGAAAATAGCCTCAAAAATCTCCAAAGTCTCTTTGGCAATACGCCCTTTTGGAAGTGCAACACTCAGCATAAATCAGCCCTTTTCATTATATTTGTCATTCCGCGAAACAGCAGCATCTCATCAACTTGCGAAGCGGGAAATATCTTTTTAAAATTTACAGCATCCCCGCCGGTTAAAAATATATCCATATTGTATGATTTTACTTCGCTTTGCAGCAGTTTTAAGTATCCATAACTTATAGCATCGCGGGAATTTTTCGGCATTCTATCCAAATTCACCTCAAAGTTAAATGAGTATGCAAGCGCACTGGATATATTTTTGTAGCACTCACCCATCGCCCTTGCTCCGGGATAGATAAAACCGCCCTCAAATCTGCCCTCTTTTACGACATCGACAGTAATTGCGCTTCCGGCATCGACAACAATGCCGTTTTCTATCGCTTCGCACGCCATAATTCTATCAACACCCATAGTCTCATAATATTTTCTCATATCAACATGTATGGATAAATCAATCCAATTTTCCAGCTCTTTTAAAACTTTTTTGACATGTGGATTTACGCAGATATAAAATACCTTCTCTTTTACAATCGAGGGGTCAAAAAGATTTACATCCTCTTTGTAGCCCTTGCCTTCAAGAAAAAAATGGTAGGTACTGTTTCCAATGTCACACAAAAGCATTACTGTATTTTCCAGCCCTGTTGCTTAAAGGCTTCTTTTGCTTTTGAACAAAGCGGCGCATCGATAAAAATAATCTTATGTTTAAAATTATGACCGCAAAAAATAACCAATTTTGCATAAATCTCTTCAAATTTATGAACATCTTTCATCAGCAGTTTACTCTTTTGACTTACAGCAAAAATCGCCCAAAAATAGCCAGTCACATCAGTGGCTTTATATATTTTTATTCTGTTTCTTACACCAAGCTCTTTTGGTGCAATCTCAAGCATTTTTTTATAAATCTTCCCTTTTATTCTAAGAGAATCTACTAATATCTGCATCTGTTCACCCTTTATTAAAAGATAATTCTACCAAAAAAATGCTTTAGCGATAGATAATATTGGATATAATTCAACTATGAAAATAGTAAAAACAAAATTGAATTACGTAAATTCTTATTCTTTATTTGACGCAAACACATTGGCAGTTGGTGAAGTAGTCCCTTTTGACATTTTAATAAAAAAAGAAAACGATTATACAATCATCATAGAAGCAGGCACTCTGCTATCGGAGACTCTTTATGTAAAACTCCAAAAGCAAGATTGTTTGTATATAGCTAAAAAAGATGAAGAGAAACAGATACTCTCTTGCGAGAGTCTAAAATACTATATTAGACACAACAGGGATAATCACGCAAAAAGAATTCAGCTTCTTTATGATGTTAACTCTCAACTTTTTGATATCTACCTAAGCAATAAAGATAACAAAATAAACCTAGAATGCGTTGAGCTAATAATAAAATCTATTATTTATCTAATCAAACATGATGAAATTTTTATAAAAAACACAATGCCGTATTTTATAAATGATAATATGCTAAAAAACCACTCTCTCCATGTTGCTATCTATGCCCTCTCTCTTGGAAATGCACTAAAGTTCAATGATGAGCAGCTGTTAAAACTAGGCATAGCTGGATTGCTGCATGACGTAGGTTTTAAAAAAATCGACGCTGAACTTATAAAGAGAGAATCACAGCTTAATTCTGCAGAAATAGCAATAATACAAAAGCATGTTCTCTACAGCGTAGATATTATAAAACAAAATCATATTCATGACCCTTATATTTTAGATGCAGTTATGCACCACCATGAGCGTTACGACGGCAGCGGCTATCCAAACAATCTTCTCAAAGGGGAGATAAGCGAATTTTGGCGATTTGCGATGTTTTTGACGCTCTGACAAACAACAGACCTCACAGAAAGCACTACTCCTCATTTAACGCGCTAAAAATAATGATGCGTGATTCTGAAATGGTAAACAGATTTAATCAAAACTACCTGCACTTAAGTCTTAAACTACTATAATTTATATGTTTTACTAAAAAATTAGGCATTGTAGATTTTAAAATAAAAAAAATTGTATTTTTATCTATTTTTTTACTATAATGAAATAAAATACGTGTTATAATCCTAGCTTAACTTAATAGATAAAGGACAAGAATGAAACTTTTATTTACTTCCGTCTTTATAGCGTTACTTTTAAATAACTCTTTACTAAATGCTTCAGAATCAATGAACTTAGAAGAGGCAATAGAGATTTTAAAATCCCAAAACCTAGAGATTAAAAGTGCTCAAATAGAGATAGAGACAGCGCTTCAGGACGCAAAAAGTGCTTCTGGAAATCATTATGGCAAGCTGGATTTTATTCAAGATTTTTCAAACTCTGATGATGCCGGAAATGTTTTTGGTTTTAAACTAAGCTCACGTGAGGCAACTTTTGGGGATTTTGGAGCCAAAGAGTTTATGGACAATTATATGGCAGGAACTCCAGACTACACAACTCCTCCGCATGATTTAAACTATCCAGACTCAAGAAACTATTTTCAAAGCAAACTAAAATATGAAGTTCCGCTATTTACCGGATTTAAAATATCAAGCTATGAAAACATTATGGAGTCGGTTGCAAAAATCAAAAAACTTGAAAAATCTCAAATACTTAACGAGAAGATATACGAGACGAGAAAAAGTTTTTACGATATGGCACTGCTTGAAGAGTCAATCTCAAATCTTGGCGTTATTTTAAAAAATATAAACACTTTGGAAACTATGACAAATGAGATGATTGAAGTAGGATATGCAAAAAAGATAGACCTGCTTGAAGTCAAGGCAAAAAAAGGAAATGTTGAGAGACTTATCTCTCAAATGAAGTCAAACGAAGAACTCCTCTACCACTATATTAGCTTTTTACTAAACCAGAGAGTGACATCCATTAAAACTCCATCTTTAGAGATACAAATGCCATCTTTTTCAAACAGTGAAATATTGGCAAACAACTTGGATATTCAAAAAGCAAATAGCGGACTTGAAGTTAAAAAAAGTTTGATTGATGTCGCGCAATCTTCATATTACCCTATGGTTGGAGCTTTTGCAGAGGTCGCAACTGCTGATGATAAATTTTTAGACGAGGCGGATGAGCACCAATCCTACACATTGGGCGCAAGACTTACATGGAATATATTCAACGGCGGGATTGATGGCGCAAATGTTGAAAAATCACGACTTGAGTATATAAAAACAAAGACGCAGGTTGCCCTTGCAAATAGCGGTATTGAGCTTCAAACACAAAAAATAAGAACCGAGATACAGAGCTACAACAACGATATAGAATCGCTAAAAAAAGAGCTTATCTTGGCTGATGAAATTTACAGCAATTATGAAACCAGATATAAAGAGAAGCTCTCTTCAATGAGCGATGTTGTAATAAAACAGTCAGAACAGATACAAAAAATACTGCAGCTGCAGCAGACTGTAAATAAGCGAAATGAGAGAATTTTCGCACTTGAAAAATTAGCAAACGGAGAACAAAAATGAAGAAAATTTTAATACTTTTAGCCCTCGGCACCCTACTAATAGCAGAGAGCATAACACTTTCAGGCACGGTGATAAGCGACAACAGGAAGATGATTACAAGCAGATTTATGGGATTTGTCACAGATGTAAAAGTCTCTGAAGGCGACTTTGTAAAAAAGGGTGACATGTTGTATGCGATTGATTCAAAAGAGATTGATTCTGCCCTTGCTCAAGTTGAACTGGGTATTTCTCAAGCTCAGCTCTCACTTCAAATGTATCAAAATCAATATACAAATGTAAAACTAAATCTTGAGAGACATAAAAGATTGTTAGAAAAAGATATGGTTTCAAAATTTGAAGTTGAAAATCTTGCACTTAATGAGCAAAATCTAGCAAATATGATTGATATTTCAAAAAAGCAGGTTGCACAGGCAGAGAGCAGACTATCAGAGGTAAAAAATCAGTATCGCTACTTAAATATAAGAGCGCCAAACGATGGTGTAATAGTAAGCAAAAATATTGAAGTCGGTGAGATGGCAATGCCGGGAATGCCTGCGCTTGAACTCTCAGATTTAACAAATCTTAAAATATCTGCGGAGATTTCAGAAGATAACTTAAGCCGCATCAAAGAGGGGAGAAAAGTGGTAATCAACATACCATCACAAAATATACAAGCCATTGGAACAATAAGTGCAATTATACCTAGCTCAAATGCTATGACGCACTCATTTAAGATAAAAATCTCATTTAAAAATGTGTACAAATCCATATATCCCGGTATGTATGCAACCGTAGTTATTGAGTAAGGTTTAAAATATGAACAGTTATAAACCGACAGATATTGCAGGAAAACTAGCATCTGGATTTTTACGAAATCCCCTCACTATCGTTCTTGGCATATTTTTACTCTCCATTGGCTATTTAGCTCTAAACATCATGCCGCGCGAAGAGAATCCACAAATGGTAGTAAGCGGCTCAACCGTTATAGTAGCACTTCCGGGGGCTAGTGCTGCAGAGATTGAAAAAGTTATCGTAAAACCCTTAGAGAGAAAGCTCAAAGAGGTAAAAGGTGTGGAAAACATCTCATCTATGGCGATGGACAATGTCGGAATTGTAA
>JBAZDX010000027.1:0-16999 GCA_041654255.1 Sulfurimonas sp. | reverse complement strand
AGCAAAAGACTAGAAACTTTTTTTGAACAAGACCCTGATATAAATAGAAATGCAAATATCAAAAAAGCTTACGATTACGGCTATACAAAAACAGAGATAGCTAATTTTTTAGACTTAAGCACCAAAACAATTGATGCAGCATTACTTTCTAAAACTTAATTTCTCCTTTCTTCTTTTCCCTCTTTTTGCTACCATTCTACCCATCCACTAAAATTCTTTTATTTCTCTCAAACTTCAATCTCGCTTAAAAGTCGGCAATCTGGTGGGCAATAATCTCTCAAGTGTCCCAAAACTATTATGAGACACTCCAAAGCACCAATTGACACTCATCTTCCACAACCACCATCCCATCCCATAACCCCCACATTTTGAGACACTTTTTTGTATATTTTAAACTCCATCTGGTCGGCAATTGGTCGGCAGCCACCCCTTGACAAGCTTTTTGAGAGTTAACTATACTCTCCAAACAGCCACCAACTTTCCTAACTGGTCGGCAGAAGTAAAAAGCACTCAAAAATGATGTAAAAAATAGAGCAAAAAAGGAAGAAAAAGATGCCAAAAGCTAAATTCACCACAGAGTTCATCAAACGACTAAAACCACCAACCGACAAATCCAAAGAGCAGTATTTCGACACAGACCTCACAGGCTTCATGATTGAAGTAAAAAACACGGGAACTAAAACATACTACTACCGCTATAGAGTTAACACTTCCCAAAAGATGATACGCATAGGAGCAACCACAGAACTAAACTTCCAACAAGCCAAAGAGAAGTACCATGAGCTAAAAGAGAACCAACACAACCCACAAGAGCCATCCCAAGAGCTACAAACCTCCACACAGACAAATAACATCACATTTGAGCAGTTCTACAACACCTACTACCTCCCATACATAAAAACCCATATAAAAAGCTATGAAACCAACATAAGCATATTTAAAAACCACATACTTCCAGACCTAAAAGATACCCCAATGACGAGTCTAAAAAAGATAGATGTGATGAGCCACCATAGCAATATGCTCCATAAAAAACACCTAGCCCCTGCAACGGCAAACAAACTCCTCATCTTCCTAAACAGTGCTTATAACCTAGCCAACACCTACGAACTACTAGATGACTATAACCCTTGCCGTGGAGTAAAAGAGTATGAACTCAACAACCAAAGACAACTCTTCCTAAGTAAAGCTCAAGCTAAAAGATTGCTAAGTGAAGTTGATAAAAGCCCAAACATACACTTAAAATACATCATCCCAATGTTACTTCTTACAGGTGCAAGAAAAAGAGAAGTGCTAGATGCCACATGGAGTGACTTTGATATGCTCAATAACCTATGGACTATCCCAATTACAAAAAACGGTAAGAAAAGAATCCTACCCATAACAGAACCACTCCAAGAACTCCTAAATCGCATTCCCAAACAAAGCAAATTCCTCTTTGCCTCTCCAAAGACTCAAAAGCCATACATCTCCATCTTCCAATCATGGAACTCAGCCAGAGTAAAAGCCAACCTACCAGAAGTCAGAATCCATGATTTACGCCACACATACGCCTCAGCCCTTGTCAATGCCAAATGCTCCCTCTATGAAGTGCAAGTACTTTTAGGACACTCCACAGCTAAAATGACACAACGATACGCACATCTGAGCAATGAATCTCTTATGAGGGCTTCTAGTTTTGCTGGAAAGCTGGTGAAGTGAAAATGCTACAGACAAATACAAAAACTTGATTTATGAATGTATATATGCTATCATTTACTTATGAAAATAGTCATAGATACAAGCGTATGGATTTCAGCACTCATCACAAAGGATAGCAAAGCAAGAGAACTACTAAGATTGGTTTTTCAAGCAAAGTTTTATCCGCAAATGAGCGAGGCTCTTTTTAGAGAGTATGAAGATGTTATGAAAAGAAAAAAGATTCAAAGTTTGACACCTTTGAATCTAGCAGAGCAAAACGAACTATTTGAAGCATATCTCTCAACTTGCAGGTGGAATGAGATTTACTATCTGTGGAGACCAAATTTAAAAGATGAAAATGATAACTTTGTAGTGGAGTTGGCAGTTGCTAGTGGAGCAGAAGCTATCATCACTTACAATATCAAAGACTTTCAAAGTGCAGAGTTGATTTTTAAACATAAGATTATAACACCAGAGGATTTTATAAAGGAGATGCTATGAGTACAGTTACACTAAGAATCCCAGATTCTAAACATGAAAGATTAAAACAGTATGCCAAAGAGCAAGGAGTCAGTTTAAATAAACTTTTTGAGGAGTTTGCAACAGTAGCACTTGCACAATTCGATGCAAAAACAAGATTTGAAATAAAAGCTTCAAGAGGGAGTATTGAAAAGGGATTGCAGATTTTAGACAAGTTAGACAAAGAGCTTTAGTTGGCTTATTTGCTAGAGTCACACTATGAGTTCATCGTGTACTTTAAAAGATTGTAGGGTGGGTTTTGGTATAATTTACCATTATAAAAAATGAGGAGATGTAAAAATGCACACAATCAAACTCAATGTAGGCGATAGTGCTTATACTCATTTAATGTTTTTATTAAAAAATCTAAACACAAATGAAATTCAAGTTGTAGAAGATATAACACAAGATGAAGATAACTCTTGTGAAACTATAGATATGTCTGTATATAAGATTGAAGCATTTAAAGCTATACAAGACCCTCTAAAGTGGCAACAAGATATAAGAGCCGAGTGGAACTAAGATGAGTAAATATCTGCTTGATACAAACACTATCATCTACGCTTTAAATCAAGGTTTAAAACTAAAAAATGGTAAATATTTAGTATCCATTATCACTGAGATTGAACTTTTATCATATAGCAACCTCACAAAGAACGATGAAGAAATTTTAAAAAGATTATTAAGTCAGTTTGAGTCTATAGAGCTTACTAAAAGTGTAAAAGAGAAAACCATACAAATCAGAAGAGATACAAAACTCAAACTCCCTGATAGTATCATAGTGGCTAGTGCATTGGATAATGATGCTATATTAGTTACATCTGATAAGCAACTGCTTAATTCTCAAGTCGTTAAGACTATAGAGTTACATCAATTGTAGATTTTAGTAGTACATAAAAAGATATGGATATGATAGGAGATTGTATATGGCTATACTTATTGGTGGCAAAAGACCGGAAAAGAGAGCCTATGATGATTTTGTAAGCAAAGTAATCAGCACTTTTAATAGTGAAAATCTGATTTATATTTTTAGTATTGGCTATATAAAAAGATTTGATTTAAAAAATGTAAATAATGAATATGTTTATTTGTGGCAAGATGCCAAAGGGAATGTATGTTATAGCTTTAATTTGCTGGAAAAAGAGTATTTTACCACTACTGCCACTAAACTATCAAATGCCCTTAGTAGTCATTTTCAATACAATATCGAGGTGGTTAACAATATCAATGACACTTTTAGCAGAAAAAACAGTGCAGCAACAAGTGCAAGCAGAGCCTCTCAAGAAGCTCAAAGATTTACTCAAAACCAGCGTAGAAGCTTAGACTCAACCAACAATAGAAATAATCTATTGGCTCATACATCGCAATCACATTACGAGCATCGTCTCCATCAAGATAGAGTAGCGTTATCACACAATCAGTACGAGTACACAAACCAAACATACTATTTGCACCTAAACGAACTCCCAATCATCTATAAAGAGCAATTTAGCCCCTATACCAAACTCTCTTTTTATCGCCAAAACGCTTTAGTCTATAAAAATAGCTATATACCAACAGTGTATATGACAAGTCATGTAAACACTCCCAATATAGAGAACTCTTTTATACTATCTTACATATTTGCTATGGCAAAAAATGATTCGAAAAAAGCTATGAGTATCATCGTATGGCTGGCGAATAGTTTCAACCTCTTGCAAAAACTCCCTTATGCTTTGGTTTTACACTCAAAAGGTGATATCCCTATGAGGCTTTTCTACGAAGAGATAATAGAGCCTTTGTTTCATAAAAACTATTGTGAAATTATAAGTAATGATACACTTGATAAAAAAGCACTCTCTCAAAAACTAAATGAAAAAGCAATCTATCGTTTCCATAATTTAACTACTCCAACAATCTTAGAAGAAGATGCAAAAGAGCTTGTAAAAAGGTTGATACACAAAGAGGAGTATAGACTAAACAATAAGCATATCACCACACTAGCAAATATCCTCATCACCTCTACAAGCAGATATGTTCCACTTATTGCAAAAGATGTGCCATGTATCGTAGTAGATATCGCATCAAACCTAGAAGAATTTTGTAAAGAAAAAAAGACAAGTACAGACTACTATGTCATATCCACACTTATAAAAAATGACCTTATGAACTTTGCATCGATACTAAGACATATAGATTTAAACAACCTATCTACTGTAGCAGAACTTCAATATTATAACGGTGATAAAAATAGTGATATTATAGATGGCGATGTTGCTGTAGTAAAAGTTTTTGAATCGGCTATAAAAAATAAAGATGAAGCTTTTTTTCAAAAGATAAAGCTACAAGCACCAAAGTTATATACTAAACTTATTGATGATTTTAGTAAAAATAGGATTGATAGAAAAAATCTTATTGAGTATTTTTCAATACTCTTTGGAAAAGATATTTTTAAAACAAATCGAGCACTTGTCGCAAAACTAAAAGAGATAAGTACTGCGGTAGAGCCATTTGAAAATGAAGATACATTTAACAATAACGGTAGAGTTTATTATAATATAAAATGATAAAACGAGTAATAATTGTCTAGCAATTAAGTAGCAATTATTTAGCTATCTAAATCTCTTATTGTAAAAAAATTTATTTTTTAATTGCTATATAATTGCTATTAAATTATATGTATGTCTTTGTAGATAATAGCCAGTATTACGATATTTAAGGCAATAATAAATATTAGTAATATTTTTTTGTTTCACTATCTTTTTTCAGTTATGTAAAACTTAACTTCTTTATTTTTATACTATTTCCATAACTCCGTATTCCATAACTCCGTACATCACAATAATTTTGAAGTACACTGTAAATCCAGACAGGACAAATATCAGTATACGCTGATTCGACGGATAGTCGTATCAATGTTAATTTAGGTTTTAATATTATATAAATAATATATAATATATATAATAATAAATATAATGTCATGTCAATGACAAAATATATAATAATAAATAAAATAATATATATAAATAAAAATATAATCTTATACCATTACTCAACAGTACTCTATCCCTCAATAATGAATCTATCATTTGTATATGTATACATCCCTTTACATGAAATTCAATATTGGAGTACATACATGTCAAAAAGTAAAATCAGTAACTATCGTCTAAGTAGCACAAAAAAATACATTGATGATTTAAGCAGTAGCAATTCTAAACTCAATATCGTTCGTATTGACCTTGGCTACACAAAAGAACACTCTCAAACAGTAACGCTAGAAGAAGCCAATGATGACATGAACCGTATGCTAAACAATATGCGTTCTAAGCCAACAGTATTTGCAGATAAAGTAGGTCACATTATCAAAAGAGAACACACGCCTGATAGAGGCGTACATTTCCATACAGTCATTATCTACGATGGTCAGAAGGTACGAGAAGACATAACCAAAGGTGAGCAGATAGGCGACTACTGGAGAGAGCAAATAACAGATGGTAAAGGCACTTTCCATAACTGTAACCGTAACGACTACAAAGACAAAGGTATCGGTATGCTTGACTACAAAGACACTGATAAACGCAAGATACTAGATGAAGAAGTGTTGCCCTACCTATGTAAGGAGGAGCAGGGCATAGATAATATAAAAAGTAGTAAAAAAGCCAGAGCGTTCACTCGTGGTATAGCTCCTAAGAAAAAAGACAATCGTGGCAGACCAAGAGAGAAGTAACATTGTATGCTATTAATGCTTGTACCTGTTGGTTTGATAAATGAGTTGTGCTATGAGCTAGAGTCCTTTAGTCCTTTATTGTGTTCTCTTTTGGCTTATATCTCTTCTCTTTCTCTTCTTCTCTTTCTCTTTAACGCTTTATATATTCATTGCTATTTTTATTAGTAACGGTACTTTTTTCTGTAGAAATTTATATTAGCGTATATACGGCTTAAAGTAGTGCAGTGAGTGTTTGTATTCATCTGTAGTTTTAATCTCTTGCAGCTACTTTAAAATGCGTTTTAAGGCTATGTTTACAGTCAATGCTAAAAGATACTATTAACCATCAAATATAAAAATATATCTACTGAATAATTTTTTTAAATCATCTAGTCTGATGAAGAGTTGAACTCTAAAATCACTCTTACATAAAAACTAGGATGCATCCAATGCACTCAAACTTAACGAGTCATCAACAAGAGGTGTTTCAAGCCATTGTACATGACATATATAGCAATTTGTCCTCACCATTTAAAGGAGACATAGATACACATTTTTTATCATTAACTGGTGCCGCAGGCGTTGGTAAGAGTTACTTAACAGGAGAGATTGTTCAAGCAGTCATAAGAGGTATTGTAGGATATGGACATAATGATAACGGTGTCTGCATTACCGCTCCTACACATAAAGCTCTAAAAGTAATAAAAACAATGCTTGAGAGTTTAAGTATCAAAGCAGACTACAGAACCATCCAATCATTTTTAGGCATCAAGCCCACTTACAACTATAGTACGGGTGAGGAGAAATATGTCATAGACAGAACTAAAAAGAGTCTTCCAAGCGTATCACTCCTTATTGTAGATGAAAGTTCTATGGTTTCTGACGAACTTTTTATCTTTATCAAAGATGCATTCTTGCGTGGACGAGTTAACACTGTTTTATTTATAGGAGACAGATATCAGTTGCTGCCAGTTAATAGCTCTTCTAACCCAGTGTTTGAGCTAAAAAGACAATATAGCTTAACAGAGGTTGTAAGACAAGCAAAAGATAGTAACATCATCTCTCTAGCAACTTTATTTCGAGAGCGAATCATATCTGGGGAGTTTATCCCCATCCTTGAACTGCTCCAAGATACAATTGCAAATCATACTGAAGATATAGAGTTTTTTAGCTCCAAAGAGAAGTTCGTCCAAGATTTCTATAAAAATAAGCAGTGGGAGAGTGAAGATAAGATTATTACAACATTTGCCAATGAAGATGTTGAAACATTTAATAAGCTTGTAAGAGACCGCCACTGGAATGAGAGAGGAGTTGAAGAACCGCCGCTGTTTCTACCTAACGATAGGATTAGATTTAAAAGCCCATACGATAGACAGAAGTCACGAGTGATAAGTAATGGTTCTATATTTGCAAATGGCGAGGAAGTGGCTATAAGAGCAGCTAAAGTAATAATAAATCCAAACTCACATATAAAATACTGGGAACTTGAAGTCTATGGAAGAAGCGAAGAGGATTTCATCAGAGTTATCGACCCTCAAAGCCAAAATGATTTTAATAAAATGCTAAATGGCTTCATAGATGTTGCTAAAACCAGCAGCTATGAAAATCGTAAATCGTATTGGAAAATGTATTTCGATACCAAGAGCCAATTTGCAGATATTCAGTATATTTATGCTTCAACGATTCACAAACTACAAGGAAGCACTTACGATACGGCATACATAGATTTATCAAACATCGCAAACAATCAGAATATTTCAAATGATTTTAAATACAGACTCTCTTATGTTGCAATTACAAGAGCAAAAAACAGTATCAAGATACTTCTGTAGTATCTTGATGTGAAATAATTTTTTAAATCAATCCTCTTTAACGAGCAGATAAAAATCAAACGACAACCAAGTCTAAATTTACATCTGCTACAACATCAAGAGGAAAAGAGATGAAGCAGCATCTAACCCAAGCATTTGTAAAAAGAGTAGAGTGTGAAGCAGGTAAAAGCAAACAAGAGTTCTACGATACAGAAATAAAAGGGTTTATTTTAGAAGTAAGAGCAAACGGAGTAAAGACATACTTTATAAGAACTGTAGCAAATGGCAAAAGAGCAGCTAAAAAACTTGGCGATGCCAAAATAATGGATATCAACAGTGCGAGAATAAAAGCAATCAAGCTAAAAAGAGCCATAGAGGAATCAACCGATACAGTAGTAGTATTAGATGGTAGAAATAAAAAAGATGATAAAAACGCCACTCTAAATAACGCTGATGATGCAATCACTCTAGGAGTATTCTACGAGCAATACTATCTGCCATATATCAAAAAGCACATCAAGTCTTATGAAACCAATATCTCAATCTTTAAAAACCATCTGCTGCCAGAGTATAAAAACACTCCAATGAATGAAATCTCAAAAGCTTCCATTATGAAGCTACATAGCGATATGGTAGTAAAAAAGAAATTAGCACCTGCTACTGCAAATAAAGTGTTGATATTTTTATCAAGTGCATTTAATATAGCAATTGATTTAGAGATAGACAAAGTGATAGAAAACCCAACAAAGGGTATAAAAGAGTACAAACTCAATAATGCCAAAGAGCGTTATATAACCAAAGCAGAAGCAAGAAAACTTCTTAAAGCGATAAACAACGCAGAACAGAATATCCACTTAAAGTACATCATCCCTATGCTTATTTTAACAGGAGCTAGACGAGGAGAAGTACTAAAAGCCAAACATGAGGATTTTAACCTAAATCAAATGACTTGGACAATACCGACAAGTAAAAATGGTAAAAAGAGGATATTGCCGATTACACCACAACTACTAGAACTCTATAAATCAATTCCAAAGGATGACACCCCATATCTCTTTGCATCTGCTAAAACAAAAAAACCATATGTAACGATTTACAGCTCTTGGAATAGTGCAAGAGTAAAAGCAGGATTGAAAGATGTAAGAATGCACGATTTGAGACATAGCTTTGCTTCTGCACTTGTAAATAGCGGAAGAAGTCTATATGAAGTACAAACCCTACTGGGACACTCAACTTCAACTATGACACAAAGATATGCCCATTTGAGTAATGAAGCTTTGATGAGTGCGGCTTCTTGTGCTGGGAATTTGCTGTAAATAAGAGATATTTCATGTGATTTGGATATAATTAAATTGCTTCCGCCAAGTTGGCGGAGAGATAAAAAAGGGATAAATGATGAGCATAGAAGATAAAAAAGATAATAAAAAGATAAAAAATATAGAAGATTTAAAACAGCTTGATAATACTGGTGGGATATTGTTAAGCCAAAAAAGCAATGAAGCGATTAAGCTAATTAAGAATAAATTAAGAAAAACTGCTGAAACTATAATAGAAATTGGCGAATTGCTTATTGAAGCTATAGATAATGAATCAACTGATTATAAAAAAGAGTTTTATAGACAGCTAGGTATGAGTGAGCGTTCAGGACAGCGATATATACAAATAGCTAAAAATGAAGTGATACAAAAGCTCAAAAGTAAAACACCTAAATCATTAGACAATATGACAATGACGGATTTACTACATGAGATGAATAAAAATAATAAACCGACTGATGATAATGATGAAAAACCAAAAATAGAGCCTTCTAAAAGAGCCAAAGATATATTTAAAAGGTATAAAGATAGCCCTGATACATTAGAAGAGATTATAAGTGAATTAAAAAATATGCTAGAAGAGCATAAAAAAGAGAGTACTGCTATAGATGCAACAATAGTAACAAGTGAAAATAAATAATAGATAGGAACTCTCCTATCTATGCCTTGCTTTTTTACCCAAAATTACAAAAGAACTATGGAGTTTATAACCTAAATAGCAAACACTACAGAGCTTTGCATAGCAGATTGAAAAGTTTATAGGTATTGGTTTATTGGGTAGCCTCTATTGTCCTTGACAAATTAAATAGCACAATGTATTATTTTAATATAATACTATCGTCTTATAAAAGGATAATTGATGAAACAGACTACAAGTATAAAATTAGATTCAAATGTAAAGAGTGAAGCACAAAAGATATTCGCTGAACTTGGTATGACTTTAGGAGAAGCCGTAAATCTATTTTTAAATCAAGTAAGATTAAACAAAGGATTGCCATTTGAAGTTAAAATACCTACAAAAGAGACTCTAAAAGCAATTAAAGATGTTGAAAAAGGTATCAATTTGCAAACTGTTACGCTTGAGCAATTGCAAGATGAGATGAAAAAATGTATCGAAAAATAGAGATTACCAAAAGCTTTAGAAAAGATATCCAAAAGCTAAGGTTTTTAGATGAACACTATACGAAATACATTATTTACATCTCAAATTTGTTGCAAAACATCTCATTGCCGCCTGAAGCACTCGACCATCCGCTAAAGGGAGAGTGGATGAGCTATAGAGAATTTCACATCAGCGGCGACTTACTTGTAATCTATAAACTTACAGAAGAGACCTTGTATCTTGTTAGAATAGGGAGTCACTCTCAACTTTTTGATTAGCTCTTAAGTATAGCAGCTATAGGAAAGTAACAGATTGTTTTTAGTACGAAAATACAATACCTGCAAACTTTGCGTTTTTAAAAATAGACAACACAATCTAAAAAAAACCAAATATTAACTAATAGCCACAGACAGGAACTCTCCTGTCTGGGACTACAACTCTTTTTACTCCAAATAGCAAACACATCTATATCCGCTTCAAGCCATCAATACCAATTTTTATAACCACTACATCTACTTATAAATTCACTTTAAAAAACCACCCACATCCCCTTATCTCCACTTTTTTATAACCACATATCATAACCATAGTAAATTGAACCAATCCATAAGGAGCCTAAAAATGCTAAACATAATCAAACACACATACGGTCTAAACTTTAAAGATGTACAAAAGTATCTGCCACAACTGACTACCAGCAATGAGGTCGTTACAGATGGAGCGATTCTGCATTTAGAAATATCATACTCTAAAAAATTATTACATCTTTTTATCGATACGAACACACAACATTATTGCTTCAATGCAGCAGATGAAGATGTAAATGATTTGATGTATGAGATAGGTGATGGCGTTCTAGCCAAGTACAGACACTATAAAAATGACATAGAGGCTCTTATTTCATACATTCTCAAAAACTTAACCTCTTTGTAGGGGTTAAGTTTTTATCGTTTTATGGTATTTGCAATAAGCCATATGTCGCTTCTTTTTTTTATCTTGTCTATTTCTCTATCTCCACTTTTTTTCAACCACATATCATAACCATAGCAAAGCCCAAAAGACTTTGAAAATAACCCAAGCAGGAGCAGCTATGAAAAAAAGAGCAAACGAAATGAAGTTTTATACCATAGAACCAAAAAGACTCTACGGACTATTAGAGTGCGGATGTACCTTATGCAACAAGGCAGATGAACTTTTAAGAGATAGAGATTTAGGATGTTGCATATGAGAGTAAAAGAGAAGATGCTTCAAGACAGAGAAGTAGAGTTTGAGGATGATTTATCATTTGCAGAGTACCTACAACACTACATGAGCCAACCAACAGAAGCAGAGCTAGATGATATGGAGCAAGAGCTAAACACTAAAAGCACTCTATCGTTTAATCCCATAAACAACCCATACTACCATCCACTACAAGGAGCATAAAAAATGAGTCCAGTATCGATTTTAGGATTACTTCTAGCAGTAGGCACTGTTATAAAAGATTCTATAGAGAATGACAATAGCTGCGATTGCTAAGATATAAGTTTTAGCCAAAAAGGCTTTTAATAAGAAAAAAAATAAAAAATAAAAAATAAAAAGGACAACCAATGCAAAAAACCCCACTAACCAATGAGCAGCTAAGAGAGCTTGCACCAACACTCTTTACAAGTGAACCACACTATGAGGTTTCGGATAAGTACCACTTTATCCCAACCATTGATATTATCGAAGAGATTAAATCCCACAACTGGTATCCCATGCGTGTAAGCCAAGCAGGGGTAAAGGATGAAGAAAAAGAGGGATACCAACAACACTGTGTAAGGTTTCGCCACTTTGAAGATTTACTCAACCCACAAGAGAACGCAGTAGAGCTATTGTTGTTCAACTCCCACGATAGAACAAAAAGCTTTTCCATCTCTGCTGGTATATTTAGATTTGTATGTGCAAACGGCTTAGTAGTGAGTGATAGTGTATTTGAGAGCTATAAAATCAAACACTTAGGAGATAGGGAAAATGATGTAGCAAATGCAGTTGCAAAAATAACTGCAGTAAAAGAGAAGCTCATAGAGAAGATAAAAACTCTCTCATCTATCAAACTCTCCCAACCTGAAAAAGAGACATTTGCTAAGCTCTCTATTCCACTAAGGTTTGAAGAGCATTTAGAAGTCAATCATCAAGATTTACTTATCCCTCATAGAGAAGAGGACTGCAAAGATGACCTCTACACAACCCTTAACATCATACAAGAAAATCTCATCCGTGGCAATGTAAGCGGTATAAACAAAGAGACCACCAGACGCTTTACCTCTAAAGAGATAAAGTCCATCACAACAGATACCCAAATAAACAGAGGGATATGGGAGTTAGCAGAGAGAATTGCAACTATCAAAGAGCCAACATACCAAATAGCAGCTTAAAGGAGCAGAGAATGAAACTCGTAAATTATCAACTCCAAACCCAAATGGAGAGTGTAAAACAAGAGGCAACTCAGTTTTTAAAAGAGTATTTGCAAAGTGTCCTAGAGGATAAAACCAAAGCCTACTACCAAAAGGCAGATTATGTAGGACTCTCCCTAAATGAACTCTCCAATAAGATAGATACCCTCTCAGAGGATATCAAAGAGCTACAACGACTTAAAAAGAGACTCTCAACCGCTCTTGATATATCTAAAGAGGTAACAGCCTCTATCTTGCTAAAAAACGGCATAGATAAAATTGAGGGAACAATCATAAGCTCAATCACCCTTACAAAAGAGACCACCAAAGAGAAAGTCTCAATGGCGGTACTAAACAAAGAAGAACTCTTAAAAAGAGGATTTGTCAAATACGAACTAGACACCGATGCACTCCAAACTGCACTCCTACAAGACACCAATCTCCAAAAGGAGCTAAAGCCATTCGTAGAGCTGGCTATAACCAAAGAGACAACCCCTGCAAAAGCAAAAGTAAATCTCAAACGAAGTGCCAACAACACCCAAGCAGATGAACTGCTTCACATAGTAGAAAATCAAGCAGCATAAAGGAGATACAATGTTTAACGAAAAACAGCTTCAAGTTCTTAGCTATGAACTTGATTCTAGCAGAATAAAAACAAGAGAAAAAGGAAATATCAGCCTCTCCTACATTGAAGGTCATGATGTAATAGAGAGTGCCAATAAGATATTTGGATATGGTAACTGGAGTTACTCCATCTCAAAACTTGAACAAGTAAGCCAAGAACAAAACCATAACCAAAACATCATCATCTGCTATAAAGCCATAGTTCGGGTAATAGCTCAAGATATAAGTCACACCAAAGAGACAACAAGAGAAGATGTAGGGTTTGGCAGCGGAGTTGCAAAAACACTCTCAGATGCACATGAGGGAGCAGCCAAAGAAGCAGTAACCGATGCCCTAAAGCGAGCCATGCGTACATTTGGAAATCAGTTTGGTAATTCACTCTATGATAAAGCAAAAAATCATTACAGCCAACCAAACAATAATCAGCTGCCGCAACAGCCAAATACCCATAATCAACAACCATCCTCTCAAAAACAGCAAGGGTATCAACACTCAAATACCCAAGCACAACCAACCAATCCAAATCAACCTCCACCACCGCAAAACCACCTCCCACAAGACTACGCATCCCTATACAATCTAGGATTAAGCATAATAGAGCAAGGAAACTCTCTTGTAATCATAGGAGATGATATCTTCTCAAAAAGAGATTCTATAAAAGCATGTGGCTTTAGATGGGATGGCAACTCTAAAATGTGGTACAAACCACTTGAACAACAGGCGGCGTAAGATGAATGAACTTATACCACAAACCATTTTAAACAACATTCCAGACCTCTACGCAACAGCAGGTGAACTCAACCCAAAATGTCATGTCAAACTCTTTACTCCCAACAGCGACTGGAACTGGTACATTATAGAGTTCTCAAAAGAAAATAACGATACCTGTTATGGCTATGTCGATGGAGTAGAGGGTGAGCTGGGATATTTCTCTCTAAGCGAACTAGAAGAGCTATTTGAAACATTTTTATTAGGTGTAGAGAGAGATTTATATTTTAAACCCACACGCCTATCAAAAGTAAAAAAGATGCGTACAAAGGAGTAGATAAAAATGAGTGCAAGAGATTTCTACTTACAGCAAGAAGCAAAAAAAGGTTTTAGAGACTGGACGATAGATGGATTGGAGTTTTTACTCCAAAGAGGCAAGCTTCAAGAGGATGTTGAGAGGGAGTGTAGAGAGGCACTTCATAAGCTCACTCTAAAAAGCGGCATATGATGCAAGCTAAACGCATACACATTGAAAATCAAAAATACAAAGAGTTTAGAGAAATATGTGTTGGGATTGATTATGTGCAGTGGGACGATGGAAGCGATGGCTATATCTACTTTGAGGAGAGTATAAATGGAAATAGGGCAGAAGCGTTTTATAGAACAATAGAAGCTGCACTTGTTGAATATGATGGAGCGGATGAGTATTTTCAGATGGGGAGTTTTAGAGAGGTGGAGTAGCAAACGACATAAATTGCACCATTTTATGTCGTTACGCCTGTTTTAGGGCATTAGAACACCACTTAACTCAAGCTCCATCTTTCAAACATCAGAAAACACCCCAATATTAGTATAAAAACAGAGGTTTGCTATGAAAAAAAAAGTAAAACGGATAAAGGAGTCAATTACAGAAGTTGAGTTTAAAAAGTTGCTTAATGCAGTTCGAGGAGATGAAGTTATTAGACACAACACAAAACAAAATCTTCTTAGAACATTCACTATTTTATACTTTACAGGACTTCGTCTAAATGAACTCCAACAAATGAGACTCTATCATATCAAAGAGCTTTTAGAAAAAGGAGAAACTAAAATTCTCCTACCAAAAACAAAAAACGAACGCAAGCTCTTTGCAGGTGAAGCATTCAAAAAACAACTTGTCAAAGTATTTGATTTAAGCCAAGAATTAGACCTAGATGTAAGAGTTATCGCCAAAGGTTCGTCTAAATCTAAATATAGCGGTATAAACAGTGATGTATTTATAAGACAAGTCAATTCCAAAATAAAAGAGATATTAGGAACAGGCTACACATCCCATAGCTTCAGACAAGGCTTAATTACAGAGATGGGAGCAAAAGGCATCAACACAAAAATAATCTCAAAGTTTATAGGTCATAGTGATATAAAAACCACAATGCACTATATTAAGCCAACAGATGAAGATGTAAAGGAGGCTATGGTGCGATGAAGAAGATAGGATATATCAGAACTACCGTAAAAAAAGAGATAGAAGAACAATCTGAAATTCTTATTGCCGCTGGATGTAGTAAAATATTTGTAGAAGCAAAAGAGAATATCAACTATGAATCCAAAATCAAACTCTCCCAAATGATAGATACAATGCAGGATAAAGAGACTATAGCTGTTACAAGATTATCAATCCTCTCAAGCAGTGTTCAATCTCTTTTAGAGCTTATGCACATCTTAGAGCAAAAAAAGATAATCTTAGAAGTTGTTGAACAAAACTTCATCTCTTCAGGTATTCACACCCTCAATGAGCTTCTCTTTTACATCTTAGAGTTTATAGAAGATATCAAAGTAGAAAAACAAGCTTACGCAATACAAGAAGCAAAAGAGAGTGGCAAGAGACTAGGCAGACCACCAAAACTTACGGCTAAAGAGGTATTAAAAGCAATAGAGCTAAAACAAAACAATACCTCACGACAAATCGCTAATAGATTTAGAGTTGGCAGAAGTACCTTGCTTAGGCATATTGCTAGGAGTAGGAAGAGTGCGTAAATAAAGTTAAATGCTGGAGTGGAATTTCCACTCTGGTACTATTTTATTTTTTTACTTCTTCTGGGTTGATGTTTAAAAGGGTGCAGACTTGGTTAAATAACCCATATGTAAAATCTAATGCTTTTTTTATCTCTTCTCTTGGTGGCATACGCCTATCTCTTGTAGGATAAGAGCCTTTAATATGGTATTTAGTAATGATAGCCATAAGCTCCTGTTCTTCAGTAGTAAATGATAAATAATCTTTTGTAAGTAAAGACAGCTCGTTCAAATCGTGTATCTTTTGTATTTTTTTATTTTCATATGCCATAAATGACTTTAGAATAATTTCAGCGGCATAGTGCAAATCTACTGCAATTACATCCGTATAATGATGTGCTTCATACAGTAGTTTTCCAGAACTAAAATGATGCCACGCTTTGGTAAGCCAATCTCTAGCTGCTTGCTCGTTCATACCACACCTTTCCGTTTTGTAAAATATCAACTTTATAGAAGTAGTCATTTGAAGAGTTAAGAAAATCAGATGGAGCAGAAAGTATATCTATACCGTTTGTTTTATATCTTCTCATTATTTCAAGAAGATTCATTTTAGCTTGAACTTCATAAATATCTAATTCTTCATCAGTAAGGTTGTCTTTTACTAAAAACAAATCAATATCACTATCTTCATTAGGAGTGCCATAAGCATACGAACCAAATAAAATAATCTTATCAGGGTCAAGAGGCTTCAATCGTTCTACAATTTCAACTTTTACTCTTTCTATATCAATCATAGCAACACTCCTTTTTTAATCTTAAGTATGATTATACCAAAAATCCATATCTAATAATCAAATCCATAAACTTAAAACAAACTAAAAAACAGACCAAGCTGCCAGCAATACGCCAGCAGCTTTTTTTGTATAGATTGCCTTGTAGTCGTACTTCAAAGAGCCTTAATCGTACATTTTTTAATTCACTTTTTGCCAGCAATATGCCAGCAAGAATTTATCTAAAAACAACACTCCTCTATCAAACTTTCATTACTCCCTATTTTAGGGGATTTAGAGCTAAAAACACTAAGGAAAGTTTGTTTACTTTTTATTGCCAAACTGGAACGTTAACTACAGGTGTTGATGCTG
>JBAZDX010000026.1:0-17830 GCA_041654255.1 Sulfurimonas sp. | reverse complement strand
AAACAGAACCAAAGAGTGCGAAAAAACCATAGACGAAATGGTCTATAAACTCTACGACTTGAGCGAAGATGAGATTAGGATTGTGGAGGGGAAAGAGTGAATGAGTTTTTCTCGTTCCCATCGTCCTCGATGGGAATGCATACTGTAAAATAACCTGAAATGAGTATTCTTTTATGATTTAAATAAAAAGACCCTTATTAATAAGAACAATGCAGACATCACTGCTTTATCTATCTTCCCACTTAAATATATCAATGATAACTATGATGTCGTTGTCTATGATATAGGGCACTGTGTAGCCTTTGAAAACTAAATCCCTAACATTCATATCATCATAATACATTGACTGCCTATATTTAAAAGGCATATTTACAAGAGCAGCTATTTTTTTGTCTAGCTCTTTTTTGAAGTTTTTAGCATTTGCAGGGTTATTAATGGCAATGTATTTTAAAATGGAGAAAAGTTTATCGTTAAAAGATGGATTCTTTTCTATTCGCATTAAAGGTTATTTAGCCACTTATCAATTTCATCCATACCTTGAGCATAAGGCACTGTTTTCATCTTTCCACTTCTATATTCTTCTACTGCAGAGCTTACTCTTGCTCTTGCTTCATCTTTTGAGATTGATGGATACCCATCATCTTTTATATCTTCAAGTATGTTTACTTGCGGTTTATTTTGATTTAAAAAAGATAGCAACTGGCTATAAAAACTGTCATCTACATTTAACACTAATGAGTGCATTTTAAATCCTTTTTCATGAAATATTTAAAAGTATATCATATTTTATATGAGGGTATTATTCCCTCGCTTGTACTGTTTTTGTGAAAATATATACTGTAAAAATAACATATACACTCCACGCAGGAGCATGGGAACTATAAAACGGTGTCAAAGCATTTTCAAAAATAAGCTATAATAAACATTAAAATCAAGAAAAAAAGGGGACACAATGCAATCCTTAACAATTAATATTCAAAATGAAACTTTAGTTGAAAAAGTTATTTGGCTGCTTGACCATTTTAAAAATGATGGCTTAGAGATAGTTTCAAAAGAAGATATTGAAGATTTAAAACTTTCCAGACCTGCAAAATATTAAAAAACTTTTCTCGTTCCAATCGTCCTCCGATGGGAATGCATACTATAAAATAACCTGAAATACACACTCCCGCGCGGGAGCAAGGAAGCAAAAAATGCAGGCTCTGCCTATCGTGGTTGCCCTCAGCATAACTGGACCCATAGGTGTTGTAACCTCGTTTTTGGGCGCTCCGTTTTTCATCTACCTGCTACTTAGGAGAAAACGGGTATGATTTGCAAAAATATTAATCCCCAGACGAGCATCAAATGAACCTATTATCAAAATCCGCCCCGCTTGAAGAGTCCATCGCAAAGATGCAAGCCGTTTTGGCAGATGTCGGTTGCAAAACAACCTTTTCGCAGGAGAAACATCCGCTCTCTAACTGCTATTCGGTAAACCTTAGCTCAGTTGAAGCGCCCTCTCACATCTACTCAAACGGCAAAGGGGTTCTCTCGGACGCCTCAATGGCTAGCGCTTTGGGCGAGTATATCGAGAGGCTTCAGACAAACAACTTTTTTATAGATTTTTATCTTCCTAATAAAAAACAGTATCCGGACGAGATGGCATTTAAGTTTGACGGCGATTATTTAGACGAAGAACTCATGAATATTTATGACCCAAACGGTGAGCTTGGAAATGAAGATTTGGTGGATTACAACAGTGATATTACGGATAAGATTCTATCTCTGCCCTTCATCAAACACTCAAGCGGCGAGAGCATCTATTTTCCCATAAACATTCTAAGCAACCTCTACCTCAGTAACGGTTTGGCATCCGGAAATACTCCACAAGAGGCGCAGGTTCAGGCTCTTAGCGAGATATATGAACGATACGCAAAAATGCAGATTATAAAAAACGGCTACGCGCTGCCAAAATTTCCCGATGAGATTTTAAAATCCTATTCTAAAGTTTACAAAGACATCAGCGCACTAAGAGAGCTAGGCTTCATTATAGAGGTTCTTGACGCCTCGCTTGGCGGAGTGTTTCCAGTAACTGCCATCTCTTTGATAAACCCTAAAAACTCAACACTCTTCGTCTCTTTTGGAGCACACCCCATCTTGGAAGTCTCTTTGGAGAGAACTATGACGGAGCTTATGCAGGGGCGCTCTTTGGAGAATCTCGACACCTTTGAAACCCCGACATTTGATATGAGCATAATCGAGGACAGTTTCAACCTAGAATCCCACTTTGTCGACTCTAACGGAAAGCTCGGATTTGGCTTTTTAAGTAACAAAAAGAGTTTTGAGTTTGCGCCGTGGAAGTACAAAGGCACAACGAGCCAAGATGAGCACATATTTTTGCTTGATATTTTAAAGAAGATGGACAAAGAGCTCTACATAAGAGAGTATGACTATATTGGATTTTACTCATGTCAGCTTCTCATCCCTGGCATCTCAGAGGTTTATCCGATAGAGGATTTGACCTATAACAACAAAAACAGCGGCAAACTCATACGTGATATGGTTTTAAACTTTGAAAAATATGACGCCGAGGATATTTTAGACGAGGTTGAGGGGCTGGACAACTCTCTAAACGTGGAAAAATATATAGGCGTTATTTTTCAAAACAACTTCACGATGGCGGAGTTTAAAGCGCACCTTTATCTTCTGCAAGACGACACAGAGGCGGCTTTGGAGCTTTTAGAGTTTGGCGATAACAAGCTTGGACATGTAGTTGCAGAACTTATACGCATGGGTGAGGAGGGGCTTGATTTTGAAGATTACAAAGAGGGGATCTTCAATATATTTTCGCGTGAAACAGTAGAAAAGGCTGTGCAAATTCTTGAAAAAAAGGAGTTTTTAGTAGATATAACACTCCATAACGACTACTATAACATGTTAGCGATGTACGACAGACTTGAGAGTAAAAAAAGAGGTATGGTTTTATGAGTTACGGCGAGTGGTTTGAGCAGCACGCAGACAAACATAAAAAGATAGTGGCGAAACTCATCTCTCGCGGATATACAAAAGAGCAGATAATAGAGTACTTTGAGTTTGAAAATATGGTAAAAGCAGAGAGTGATTTTTGCCCTCTATACAAAGATAACAAAAAGTGCCATGATACGGGGGAACTGAACTGTTACCTCTGCGCCTGTCCTAACTTTAGATTTGACGACAACGGCATTGAAAAAGTAGAAAACTATACCAAGTACAGTTTCTGCGCGATAGATTCAAAAGACGGCAGGCAGGGAGTATACGGCGATAAGATACATCAAGACTGCTCAAAATGCACCGTACCGCACCATAAAGAGCATGTCCAAAAGAAGTTTGACCTTGATTGGAGAGAAATTATGAGAGAGTGTAACGTAATCTATATGTAATAAACATCCCATATTATTTTGGCATGAAAAAAGATAAAGTTTATGTCATAGACACAAATATTATTTTGCAAAATCTGCAAAATATAGAGACCTTAAGCGACAATGGTTCTAACATAGTTGTGATACCGGAGACGGTACTGCTTGAACTTGAAGATAAAAAGAAACTCCCAAATGAACTTGGTTACTACTCAAGAGAATTTGCAAGATTTTTAGCCTCCACCAAAATCAAAGAGATAGACTATAAGCCAAATTACAAGGTTGTAAAACTATACAAAGGCGACATTGTCATCCATATCATCTCCAAAGACAAATATGAGACGCAGATAGAACAGCATCATCTTTCAGAGAGTAATGACAAAAGAATCATAGAAGCCGCCGAAGTTGCTAAAGATTACTACAAAGGGCAAAAGGTAATTTTTATCTCTATCGACATCTATGCCAGAACATTCGCACTTTTCAAAAACATAAAAACCCAAACACTCAACAACGACAAGAGCGAAGTTCCTGAATTTGCTTTTGTAAAAAGCGTCCCACTTGAGTCTATCTACTTTAACAACTTAAATCTTCAAAGTATCAAAGAGATAGACAGCGAGTATACACCGGAGAACTTTTGCTACACATTTGAGTCGAGTGACGGGAACAGCGCCTATGGCATTGTAGCCGGTGAGAGAGTTATGGCTATGGATGAGAGCGATTTTAACCCTCTTTATGTAAAACCTGCAAACCTAAAACAGAAATTTTTTGTCAAAGCCATCATCGAAAATGTTTATAACCTGCTAGTTATCGACGCAAAAGCCGGAAGCGGCAAGACGCTTATGTCTTTTGTGGCGGCGATGCGTCTCATAGACAAAGGGCTTTATGACAAAATAGTCTATGTTAGAAACTCTATTGAGTCGATTGACAGAGGAGCGGAAGTGGGCTTTTTGTCGGGAAATGACGAGAAGTTTCGTATCTACAACATGGCGCTAAGCGACACTATGGAGTTTATTGCCAAAAAACGGCTCAAAAAGGGAGTAAACGCTGAAAATCCCGAATCTATTCGCTCCAAAACAGAGGAGCTAATTGCTAGATACGACATACAAACACTCTGGCCGGGAGAAGCGCGAGGGCGCACGCTCAGTGAGGCGATAGTAATTATGGATGAGTGGCAAAACAGCAGCGAAAAGACGACACAGCTTATACTCTCGCGGCTTGATGAGAGCTGTATGGCGATTGTTATCGGCTCAAACAGACAGATAGACAACCTTTATTTAAACAAATACAACAACGGTTTGACAACTCTCCTCAAACAGACAAGAACGGCGCATCCTGAGCTTGGCATGTTTGCCATTGAACTTGAAAAAGCAGTACGCGGGAAGTTTGCCGAGTTTAGTGAGAGAGTTTTTGAAAGGTCTAAGTGATAAATAGATTTATCAACGACACCATTTACAGTCACATCGAATACACTAAGTTTGAAGGCAAAGTCCTTCAAACCAAGATTTTAAGCCGTCTTCAGTTTATCACGCAAAATGCGCTTGCCTACTTTGCTTTTCCATCCATCAACACAAAGAGATATATCCATAGTTTGGGGACTATGCACCTTGCTTCTCACATGTACAAAGGAGCGCTTTTAAATGCAAAAAGCGATGTTCGCTCCCTTTTTTTAAAGGATTTGTACAAAGTTATCTTAAAAATCGAAGCCGAGCTCTCCATAAAAAGCAAGATAAAAAAGTGCTCCCTTTTTGAGGATGACACACTCTACCAGTTTATTATCCCGCTTAAAAACGCCAAAGAGAAGTACGCCTATCTTATCTCACTCCAAGCGCTCCGCCTTGTGGGGCTACTCCATGACGCTGGGCATCTGCCTTTTTCGCATCAAAGCGAATATGCGATGCAGAGCCTTTACGAGAAACTCTCGCTCCAAGAAAATTGCAATACAAAAGAGCAGAAATTTTTGGATTTTTACGAAAAACTGACAAACAAAAATGCTCAAGTTCTCCATGAAGCAATGGGAGTAGAGTTTACAAAAATGCTTCTTAATTATGAGATACTCCAAGATTTTGCCAAAGAGAGCGAGAGAGAGTACATCGCGCTTATCTACAAAGTAGTTGACTATATCCTTCAAGATGCCTCATTTGGCGGATTTGATTTTGGCGTGCTGCACTCTTTTATCGACGCGACCGTTGATGCCGACAGACTTGACTATATCAACCGAGATATGCTCGCAAGCGGCTACATCGGCGGAGCGGTTGATCTGCTGCGCATAGCAAAACAGAGTGTTTTAAGCCATAAAAACCAAGAATTCAGGGTTAGTTTTTTTGAGGGTGCTATTTTAGATATCGAACATATGCTAGAGATGCGTTTTAATCTCTACAAAAAGGTAATTTTTAACCATGAGATAGCAAAAAAAGACACCATGCTTGAAAATCTTATCCTCTATCTCGCCGAGGAGCACTTTAGAAAAAAGACAAAAGCTAAACGAAACGATATCTCCATGTTGTGGAGTTTTTTAGATGCCGCATCCAACCAAAAGAGGCTAGACACCATCAGTCTGCTTGATGAAAACTGGCTTATTTCGCTTTTTAAGGAGGAGTATTTTGTGCTTAAATACTCCAAAGAAAAAGAGACGAAAAAGATGCTTATGATTTATGAAGAGGTGCTTTTTGGCAAAAAGTATTTTCACTCTCTTTGGAAAAATTTAAATGATTTTTATGATATTTTAGGCTTTAGCATGACACAAAAGTACCAATTTCGAGAGAGTTTCGGCTACATAAACAAAGCAAAGCTCTCACTTCTTAGAAATTCACTCCAAAACTTCGTGTCACACTATGAAGCGGGCAAAAATGTCGCTTTTGCGTATCAAATCGTCTCTTTTAACCTCGGCATTGCAAAAGATTTCTCTCTCTACGGGGTCAAAAATCTAATCCCGATTGATGAAGTCTCGACCCTTAGAAAAAGACTTAAAAAGTCCATGCTAAACACCGTTCCATTTTTTCTCTACTGCAACAAACAAGAGTTAAACGCGCAAATGATAGAGAGTTTAAGGGAAATTTTGATTTTGGTTTTTGAGAAAAACATGGAGTGGAAGCCATAAACTAGACTATAATTGTAAATTAAAATCAAAAGGATTTATACCTTGAAATCCATCAGCATATTTGGCACAAGCAGCGACGCGGGAAAATCAACGCTCAGTTTTGCCATAACTTACCTTCTGCACCATCGCGGCATCAGCGTGGCACCTTTTAAAGCGCAAAATGTCTCGAACAATTCACATGTAACTGATGAGGGCGGCGAGATAGCCATACCTCAGCACTTTGCAGCAGAGGCGATAGGGCTAAAAACTACCCCTTACATGAACCCTGTTTTGCTAAAATCAGGCTCTAAAAACAGCGCGCATCTCATCATCAACGGCAAAAGTGTCGGCGAGAAAGATGTGCATGCGTATTACCGCGATATAGAAACGCTCAAACCCGTTGTAAAAGAGGCATTTTTAAAACTTCAAGAGAAGTATGACGTCATTGTAGCCGAGGGAGCCGGAAGTCCTGTTGAGCTAAACTTGATGGACAAAGACCTCTCAAACATCTTTGTAGCAGATGAGTTTAACACAAAGATTATCTTGGTTGCAGACATAGAGCGTGGTGGAGTATTTGCCTCCATCTACGGCGTTTATAAACTGCTTCCAAAAAAACTGCGTGATAACGTTATCGGCGTAATCGTCAATAAATTTCGAGGCGACATGTCGCTTTTTGATGAGGGCAAAATTATCATAGAGAAGAAGTTCGGCATAAAAGTTTTGGGGGTAGTACCTTACAAACCTTTCAACCTCGGCTTTGAAGACAGCCAGTCTATCATGAACTATGTTCAGGACACTTCAAAAGCAAAAATCAAAGTAGGCGTTATAAAACTCCCGCACATTAGTAACTTTACGGACTTTGAGCCGCTTGTCGCGGACAAGGAAGTTGCACTCTCTTTTATCTCAAACGCAACGGAAGCCTCTGTGTGCGATCTTCTTATTTTGCCGGGGAGCAAAAGAGTCGTGGATGATCTGGCGTGGCTAAGAGAGCGCGGCTTTGAGAAGATACTCACTTCAAAAAAACAAAAGATTGTCGCTATCTGCGGCGGTTACGAGATGATGTTTGAGCGTATTTTAGACCCAGAGTGCGTGGAGTCTGAACACAAAGAAGTGTTTGGGTTTGGACGGATAAAAGGCGATGTACTCTTTGGCAAAGAGAAGGTTGTGAAAAAAGGGTGCTACTATCTCTTTGGTCACATGATAGAGGGTTATGAGACACATAACGGGGTTGCTAAAAAAAGGGTTGCAAAGAAGAAAAATCTCTACGCTACTTTTGTGCACGGGATTTTTGAAAATGATGAGTTTCGTTACAGACTCTTTTTTAAAATAGACAAGAGCTACGAAGGGTACGACTTTAAGGAGTACAAGGCAAAAGCCATAAAAGAGTTTGCCGAGCATATAAATCTACATGTAGATATGGATTTTATACAAAAGACACTCACAGTAAAAAGCTTGGTTTAAATTTCAGAATGTAACCTTTTTTAAATTTAACTGCCCAATTTTAGAGTTCGTTTGACAGTATCACTTGATTACAGAATGATTATAATAAAAGATAAAAATTGTCTTAATTAAAAACAGTACTTAAAAAAGCGTTAGAAGCTTAAAAGTTAAATCAGATAAAATTTCTCTGATTTAAAAGTTATCTTCTTTTAGAGATAAAAGAAGATGTGTTGCCATAGTGGCCAATAAACTCTAGAGGGTAATGCTCTCTTACCAAAAAAGGATACACAATGAAAACATTAATCTTACTAATCGGATTAACACTAGGTGCTCTTCAAGCTGACAATATCGTAACTTACGATACAAACAACGGTGGCAACACTGAAGGCATCAAGACCAATCACCCGACTCAAGATCTTTACTAAGATTTGAGTTTACGCCTCATCCAGTCGTTGGATGGGGCTTTTTTAATTTTAAAACACAAATCTCTCCACAAAAACCTCACTTTTTCATTTCATTAGATAAAATTTCAAAATGAAAAACAAAAAAACACTCTTTATCGGCGGCATCAAAAGTGGAAAATCTTTAAACGCGGAGATTTACACGCTTAAAAACTCTTCAAAAAAGCCCATCTATCTGGCAACTACAGAGTTTATGGATGAGGAGATGCAACGCAGAGTGGATGAACATAAACTCCAAAGAAGCGAAAAGTTTGAAACTCTCGAAGAGCCTCTAAAACTCTATAACGCAATAACAACGTGTGATAGCTCTGTTTTAATCGAGTGTGTTAGTATGTGGATAAACAACATGCTTTATCACGGTAATAATTTTGATGCGATGAAAAGAGAAATAGAAGCAGTTTTGGCACTTGATAAAACGGTGGTTTTTGTCCTGAATGATGTCGGCTGCGGTATCATTCCAGAGAATAAACTTGCACGTGAGTTTATAGATATCAGCGGAAAATTATCTCAGCTAATCGCAAGCGGATGTGACGAGGTTTACCACACGGTAGCAGGTATATCGGCGAGGATAAAATGAGAGAGATATTTAAAGGTTTTGCCCTAGCAATCTCTATGTTAACAACTGTTCCTATGTTTAAAATTCACGATTTTTATAAGGGAATCAACGGCTATGCAGTTATGTTCTATCCGCTTGTCGGTTTCTTGCTGGGCGCTGTTTTGTGGGGAGTTTACTCGTTTTCAAGCCCATATGTAGCCTCCTCGCATCTTGGCATTATAATCTTTGCTCTTTGGGTTTTGCTTACCGGTGCGCTTCATCTTGATGGCTTCAGCGATACGGTGGATGGGCTTTATGCTCCAAAAGCCAGAGCCTTGGAGGTTATGAAAGACGCTCATGTCGGCGGAATGGGTATGATAATAAGTGTGACTTTTCTTATCCTAAAGGCATCCTCTTTGGCGCATTTTGAACTCTTCTATCTTCTGCCACTTATCTTGATGCTCTCAAGACTGAACGCTGTTTTGGCAATCTACTTCTACCCATACATCAGCCAAAGCGGGATGGGAACTTTAGCAAAAGAGGAGCTTACAAAACCGCAGATGCTTATCGCACTCATTTACACATTTTTGATAGTTCTGCTCTATAACAAACTGCTTCTACTTGTTAGCACACTGTTAGTTTTGTTTGTTATAAAAAGCTTTTTTATAAATAGATACGGCGGATTTACTGGAGATATTTACGGTTTTACCATCGAAGTTACTGAACTTGTCTTGCTAAATGTACTTCTTTTTGGCTTTTTTGCATGAGGGTAACTCTACTCCGCCACGCCGAAGTGGATGAGAGATATAAAAACTGTTATAACGGACACAACGACATCGGCTTGTCAGAAAACGGTAAGATTCAGGCAAAAGAAGTTGCAAAAAAGCTTGATACAATGGAGTTTGACGCCGTATTCTGCTCCGATTTGAGGCGTGCAAAAGAGACACTGCAACACTCTTTGTATGCAAAAGATGCCATCTACTCAGAGAGGTTAAGAGAGAAATCATGGGGAAAACATGAAGGTCTTAGCTTTGATGAGATTATCGCACAGGGCGAAGTAGAGTATATAGACTTTTTGCAGTGGATAAAAGCACTTGATGGCGAGGCGCACGGAGAGTACGTAAAAAGAGTGGGGGAGTTTTTTTTATTTTTTTTACCATCATTAAACAAAGAGAACGTTTTAGTCGTCACACATGCAGGGGTTATTCGGGTTTTAATGAGCATTGTTAAAAAAATAAGTTTAGAAGAGGCGTTTGGAGCAAGGGTTGAAAACGCCTCTTTTATGGTGTTTGATTTTAAAGAGAAAAAATTTATAGAGGAGTAGAGATTTGAAAACATATAACATATTTACAAACGAGCATGATACACTGCCAGATGGCAAAGCAGACTTTTTACTAGCAGCGTCCGTTACAAAAACGTGCGAGATTGATGGGATAACCCAAGCAGGCATCCCAGGGATGATACCACTCACGCCTACGCTTGATGCGGAGTTTATCATAAACGAAAGAGTTTATTCTTTGGGCGAAGTTGCAGAAACTCCTACAGGCGTACCTACTCCGGCAATAATTACAAGAGCGGTGCACAACCTTGCACATTTTAGCAAGATGGAGATTTTGGATCTGGGGCTGCAAACATTGCCACAAAATTCGCCCACTCAGCACTTTAACATTCTCCCATCAGACTCGATTGCTACAGGTGCAAATATTGACGCAAAAGCTGTTTTTGAAAAAGGGATGAAAGCCGGAAAGAGTTATGAGCTTAAAGGAAACTACCTTATCCTAGCGGAGAGCACACCAAGCGGAACAACAACGGCAGCCGCAACCGCTTTGGCGCTGGGCTATGAGTGCAGAAGCGACTTCTCTTCAAGTTTTTTACATGTGCCAAGCAGTGTAAGAAACGAGACTATCAACAAAGCTCTCTCCCTGATAAACAATGATATGAGCAATTTTGAAAAGCTCTCTCTTGTCAGTGATAATATGCTTATCTTTTGTGCCGGTTTTTTAATGGAGGCCACGAGAAGGTTTCATGTGGTTTTAGCCGGAGGAACGCAGATGGCGGCGTGCCTTTTGGTGGCGGACAGACTTAGAGAAGATCTGCTTATGCGAGTAAAACATGAAAATATAACTCTTGCAACAACTTCATGGGTGGCGAATGACAAAAATTCGGATATCGCGCATATTTTGTCACTTCTAAGCTACAAACCTCACGCGCTTTATACGACTTTTTCATTTAAAGAGGCGACCATTCCCGTTTTAAAAAAATATGATGATGGAGAGGCAAAAGAGGGTGTCGGAGCAGGCGGAGCACTCGGATATGCCTATGCAAATGGAATAAACAATGCAAAACTTTTAGAAGAAATCGAGCGTATTTTATACTCGATGTAAAGTAATCACTAAACTCTCTCTAGCAACTTTTTTAGTATGTAGAGTTTAGCTTTTAAATCTTGTGCTTCCTCGTCATTACCGGCATTTTTTATCTCTTCCTTTGTTTGCTCAATTTTTTCATGAAGCTTCTCTCTTAGCTTTTCCTGTTTTTTCTCATCGGTAACTTCACTAAAAAATAGTTTTTCAATACCTTTAAAAATCTTGCTTATTTTCATTTTTGAACCCCCAAAGTTCTGATATTTATATCTTTTATCCACAATATTGTAGCAACTTGTAGTAACTTTTGTGTCACATCATATGCGAATGCACTATCATTTATAAGTGATGTCGCCATCTTGGAGTCAATCTTGTTCTCTCTTATGAGCGCGTCGATTCGGCTATTTTTAATACCGTCCAAAGCCTTAGTGCTCTCTTTTAGAAGTTCAATAGTAGAGATTACGTCAAAATCATCATCATGCTCTTTTACCTTCTCTATTGTATCTATTGTTTTTGCAATATAAACTCTTAAGTTGTTATACTCTTCTTGGATATATGAATTTTTTGATTTTAGATAATAAAAAATATTTTTTTGCAAATCTCTCATATTTTTCAAGGCCTCTACTACCTCGCGCGAAGCAAGTTTTAAGTCATAAACTCTATTTTGGTCATTTTCGTTCATATGCTCCTGTGAAAGAGTGGCATAGTGGATAATATCCCCATAGAGCGACTTAATCTTGTTTGTATAAAACTCATTTATATCTGTGTTTAGAGTTATGTCGGTATCTTTTACTGCACTCTGTAAATCAGCACTCTTTATAAACTTGTGTCTATGCAAAAACATAGAGTGTGCTATAACCTCTATAGCATTATCATATAGATGCGTTACCTCTTTTCTTATAGCTTCTATCGCGGCATTTGGTATATTTATGACTATATTATCCAGATATAGCGGTTTCTCAATCTCATCTTTTTCATCTACGAAAAGCGTTTGCAGATACTTGACAAAAAGGTTTGTAAATGGATAGACAAGTATTACTGAAGCTATGTTTAGAGCTGTGTCAAAGAGTGCTAACTTCATAGCATAGTTACCCTCATCAATCCCTATTTTTAATGCCAAAAAGTTTACAAAGTCGCTAAACGGATATATAAATATTATGGCTATTATTGCGTAAAACATATTGAACGAAAAATGGGCAAGCGCAACTCTTTTGCCGTTTGCATTAGCCCCCAGCGAAGCAATTATAGCAGTTGTAGTCGTACCTATATTTGCACCGATTGCAAGCTCTATACCGTTTAAGAACGATATTTGATTTGTAGCTACAGCGGTTATGAAAAGTGCCATTGCTGCACCGCTTGAGCGCATAATTACCGTTACTATCATACCGATAAACACATAAACAAATACTCCGGTCCACCCGCTCATCGCAAATTTTGTCAGATCAAATGTGTTTTGCATTGACTCAAAACCATCTTTCATATAGTCTATACCTAAAAATATAAGACCAAATCCAAGAATTGTTTTGCCGATAGCTTGAATATTTTTGTTTTCGCTAAATCCAAAAACTACACCAAAGATTATCATAGGCATAGCATAAGGTGCTATATCTATCTTTAACCCTATGCTAGAAACTATCCAAGAGGTTGTAGTGCTGCCTATATTTGAACCGAATATCACGCCTACCGCACTAAGAAGCGTTATAAGTTTGGCGTTTAGAAAAGAGATGACTATGATTGAGATTAGGGTAGAGCCTTGAACGAGAGTTGTTGCCAAAAAACCACTTAAAATTGCTTTTGGAAGCGTGTCGGTACTTTTTTGCAAATATGCTTCCAAGACAGTACCGCTTAAGTGTTTAAAGCCCTCTTTCATAGAGAGCATACCGATTAAAAAGAGTGCAACGCCTGCAATAATAACTTTAAAGTCGTGGCTATAAAAAACTATAAAGGCAAGCAAAAGAAGAAAAAAATGAAAATAATATTTTTTGAGCATTAACGACCTTATATTAAATAACTATAATTCAACATACTACTACTTTTTGTTTTAAATTTGCTTTTTATATTTTGCTTCTTTAATCATGGATTGATTGGCAACAAGCCGATTTGGTATAATGTCTTTAATTAAAGGGGTTTTGGTAATGAGTAAAATTTTCTTTTTTCTTTTTCTTCTTTTTAGCAGCGTCTATGCCGAAAATTATCCGATTTTTTATGAACGTTTAGCAACACCGCTTTATAACTCTATGGACTCTTTAAAAAATCTCTCTGATATAGAAGATTTAAACAAAAGCTGCACTTCATTTATTGCAAACGCAGAGCAAACACTGCAATTTGCCAAAAATATAAACGCAAATGATACATCTTTGACAAAAGAGTATCTGCTCAAGCTCAGAAAACTTCAAACCGAGTATAACCATACCCTGTATCTTGTTCATAAGCAGATCAACAAGTCTATACATGAGGACGATTATGAAAGATTTTTGCAACTGACGAACTGTGATTTAGATGGTTTGCTTCAAAACAGAGCCTTGCTTGATGCCTCTTTGGAATTTTATGAAAAAAAGAAAAAGAAAAAAAAGAGTACATTTTTAGAGAGAGAGGCGCAGAAGATTAAGCTTATTGAAGAGTATCAAAATGAGTTTGTAAATGCGAGCGTCACAGATACTATTGACTCTTCCAAAAAGGCTAAAAAAACAGAAATAGTCTATCTTGAAGCAAAAACAGTTGATAAAGAGATAGCAATATATGCTTATAATAACAATCCTTACAGTGTTACAATAAGCATAAAAGCAGACGTTAGCAATTTAAAGTCCGATAAAGCAAATCACTCATCACTCACTCTTGGAGCACACGCAAGCGCAGAGTGTACTCGTTTTACTCCCATAGATGGCAATACTTACTCGTACGCTTTAGAATATACTTGGATTTTAGGTTCAAAAAATGCCATACACGATGAGAGCTATGTTTATAGACTTCCTTTTTCTGTGGGGAGTTCGTACATGGTTTCTCAAAGCTACAACGGAGAAAAAACACACTTTGGGAGTAGTCGATATGCAATAGATTTTGCCATGGATATTGGGACAAAAGTCTATGCCGCAAGAGAAGGAAAAGTGGCAAAAACAAAGTCAGACTCTAACGTTCGCGGAATAGGTCGAGAGTACTCAAAATATGGCAATTTTGTAACCATTGAACATAGCGACGGAACGTTTGCGACTTATTACCATCTCAAGCAAAACGGTGTAGCGGTGAGTGTCGGAAATACAATCCAAAGAGGCGACCTTTTGGGCTACTCTGGAAATACCGGTTATTCAAGCGGTCCGCATTTACATTTTGCAGTGTTTACGCTTAATGACGAATTAAAAACGCAGACACTTCCCATAAAGTTTAAAAGTGCCGATGTGGTGGTCGACAACCCACAAAAAGGAAACTTTTATAAGGCGATGTAGCGGTCGGTTATGCTAAAACTTTTTTTGCTTTTTCTTTATTTCAAACTATCTTTACTATCCAACGCTTTTTTCTTCTCACTTGCGAGCTTTCGTTCAACTTTTTTTATGTCCTCTTCGGGCTTTACATTTTCAGGGACAATGCCGCGAGATATAAGAGTTTCTCTTACTGCTTTGTTATTTGTTACATGTTCGTTTGAAATTTGATTTTCACTTTTCATATTTTTTTCTTTTGCATTGTAGATTGTAATTTCCGTTGCAAAATCTTTTGCTTTGAGTAAGATTGTAGGCATAAAATCGGCTAATGATTTATTTTTAATATTCCATCTCTCTTTCATCTGTGCCGTTGTACGATTAAAAAGTGCTTGATCGCCTTTGCTTCTAATGAGTGCAAAATTGTCATTGCATCCCGTTTGTTCATAAATCACTTTTGAGAGTTCTTTTTCCGTTTGAGCCAATTTAACTCTAGCCTCTACTCTCTCGTTTTCCAGCAGTCTTTGTTCAATGAGTTCGGCTTTTCTTGTTTGAAGAGCGAAGTATGTCTGAGCAAAAGCAATCTGTTCTTTTTTGCTGTCACCGTTTTGAGCTATAAGATAACAAGCATAGCGGGTAAGCATGATGTCATCGACCTTTTTTTTTGCACCAGAGCCTATCTCAACCATTTTGTTGACGTCAACAAAATGGTCTGAAATATTTTGACCAGACACCTCACAAGCAGTTTTTGCTTTTGAAACGGCATTTTGAAAGTTACGCCATTCAGCATAACCAAGCAGATGCTGTAAATCTCTTGCTAACCAAAACTCAACTTTGTCATCTGTTTTATTTGCAAAATCTTCAAAATTTTGAGTCAGGCTGTGGATAAGTTCTTTTTCTATCATCTACATACTCCTAAAAAATTTAATAATTACAAACATATTAGCAGGAAAGATAAAGAGCAGTGAAATATATGGCTATTTGTCATATAACTTTTTTTGCTCTTTTCATATTGAACAAAACTACCGCCGTAAATGCCAGCAAACATCCGATAATCGTTGAGAGTGCCAACACTTCATCATAGACAATCCAGCTTGAGACTATTGCTCCGATAGGGACAATAAACATAAACGCTGCTGTTCTATGTGCTCCTATTTTTCCGGCCGATACAAAATAGAGCGCGGTGCTGAATGTTCCGGGAATCACTCCGATAAAAATGATAGTCATCCAAAAAACAGCATCATACGCTCTAAAATCAAATGGATTATGTGGCAGCGCAAATAACATATTTATAAAAGCCGTAATGCCAAAAACAACAAAAGTGTAAAACATCAGATGCGCTCTTGAAGAGGCTTTTTGCGAGATAACGGTAACAAGCGACCAAACTAAAGCGCATCCTAAAAAATAGGAACTTTGAACATCAAAAAATCCAAACCCTTCAAAAGGTATGCGAAGAAGAATAATTGCACCCAAAATACCGATGAAGAGCGCTATAACCTGCTTAAGCGAGACTTTTGTGCCCAAAAAAGATATTGATAACATGTAAGTAATAATTGGAGCAAGTGAGGTAACCATCGTACCGCCGTATCCAGCTTCTCCATGGCTAAGACCTGCAAAAAAGAGGTAGTTAAAAAGCGAGGTAAGCACTCCTGCAAGTAACATGTACAAAAATCCTACTCTATCTGTTTTAAGGGGAGTTTTTAAAAACCACACAACAGGAATTATGCTTATAAATGAGACGGCATATCGCCAAAAAGCCGCTACTTGCGCGCTTGAGTGTTCTGCCGCGACCTTGCCTGCAGTCCACGCAACTCCCCAAAAAAGCATAGCTATAATCATCCACACAAAATATTTGGTACTGTTTTTTGTATCTTCCATAATTTATTCCAATTTATATCTCTATCTAAAACATTCTCGCCACTCTTGACGCTTCTTTTCATTCGCAGCAAAGCGCGCGGGCGTAGGTAAAAATCTGAATTTTATCTTATTTTTCTCACAAAAATCTTTGATTTTATATATCTCGATTTTTATATTTTCTACACTTTTATCAAACGATTTTCTAGTAAAATAGACCTCTCTCGTTTTGCCTTTAGCCAAACTTTTTATGATATTGTCGGTGTTGTACTCTATAACGTTTGTTAGTTTGTCGTCGCCGTAACTGCATATATCTTCTTTGCTTAGCTCTACGCTTAGTATAAGATCGCTCAGCTCTATATCGTACAGTTCTAAAAACTCTTTTTGTTTTTGCACATCGCCCTTTAGGCTCTCTCTGCCAAACATGGAGGGAAGCAGATCCCAAAAATAGTTTTTTACCCTGCCGTAGAAAAACTCTGCACCGTTGCAAGGCACATCGGGATTGAATGTACCAATGATAAGCATCTTTTTGCCTTGAAGCGGATAAGATTTTAAAAATTTATGTTTTACTATCATCTATCTATAACTTTTCTAAAAGGTATCATAGTGGATTTTACAAAACCATGTTTTTTATAAAACTTATGGGCTTTGAAGTTATCGCCGTCACTTAAAAGAGTTACACGCATACATCCTTTTGTTTTTATGCACTCTAGCGCAAAGTCCATCAGAGACGAGCCGATATCTTGCCCACGATACCGTTTATCAACAATCATATCTTCCAAAATAGCCGCTTTTGCTCCCAAAGCCGTTGAGAGGGTATATAAAATATTTACCATTGCGACTATTTCACCATCCTGCAAAGCAACAAAAATCTCTCCGACATTCTCATCCGAGATGATTTTTGCTAAAGCCCTTTCTTGCACCGCTTCATCGGGCGTAAATTCCGCCTCTTGTGTGAAAAGTTCATTTAAAAGCCTACACAACTCTTTTATATCTTGGGCACAAGCTACTCTGTAAGTTGTCATAAAATCATCTTATTCTGGAAATTTATATATTTTTGTATTTAAAATTTCTGTAATCTCTATCGTATAAGATCCATACCATTTTGTTTTACCTAGCTCTTGCGCTTTTAGGTGTTCTTTGTCCTCTTTCCATATTTTTATACTTTCTAAATCTTTCCAGTAAGATATAGATATAATACCCCAAACTGTCAAGACAACTTTTTTCAATTTCTAATTCCATCAGACAACTGTTACCTTAAGCTACATTCATAGTGTTATTGCTGTAGTTTTTACTCTCTTGTTTTAAACTATCATAGTA
>JBAZDX010000025.1:0-21220 GCA_041654255.1 Sulfurimonas sp. | reverse complement strand
TTTAAAATAGGCGTGTAGCTCCAACGGTTAGAGCACCGGATTCCAAATCCGGGTGTTGGGAGTTCGAATCTCTCTACGCCTGCCACATTAATTATTTGTAAAGCTTTAGGGCTTTATCTGTAATTAATGACTATTAGGAAAGTTAAATGAATTTAGGTATACATATTAAAAATGCAAGATTAGAACTAAGTAAAGTTATATTTCCTACCAAAGGTCAGGTTAAACAAGCTTACATCTCGGTTGTTATCGTTGTAACAGCAATAGCTGCTTTTTTAGCTCTCGTTGATTTAGTTATGTCATCAGTTGTGTCGGCAATCTTAGGTTAAGGGGTGGCAATGGAGAAGAAAAAAAGTAATCATCAGTGGTACTCTATACAAACATATGGAAATGAAAGAACGGTTCGTTTAGCAATTTTAAATATGATTGAAGAGATGGGATTACAAGACAGAATAACTGATGTTATAGTTCCAACGGAAGATGTAATTGAAGTTAAAGACGGTAAGAAAAAAATAACCGAGAGATCACTTTACTCAGGCTATGTATTTGCAAGAATAGATTTAAATACAGAGATACAACATCTTATCCAGACTGTACCAAAAGTGTCTGGATTTATCGGTGAGGCAAATACGCCTACACCGCTAAGCGAACATGATATAAATGTAATCTTGGATCGCGTTTCTAATCGTGCGGCACCTAAGCCAAAAGTATTTTTTGACAGCGGTGAAACTGTGCGTATTACGGATGGACCGTTTGCAAACTTTACGGCAACTGTGGATGAGTATGATTTAGAGCATGGAACTCTAAAACTTAACGTTTCAATTTTTGGAAGAGCAACTCCGGTTGATATCTCTTACACTCAAGTTGAAAAGATAATTTAGTTAGCAATTCACTACGCTAGCATTAGATTTTTCATAAAAATTTAATGCTAGCGTAGTTTAAAGCGACTAGTCGCGCGAGCATTCTGCTGAAGAAAACTTAGCGTTAGCGTAGCAAGCTGGACTTGTTCAGATTGCGTAAGTAAAATAATAAAAAGGAAAAAAAGATGGCAAAAAAAATAATGGGCTACATCAAGCTACAAATTGAAGCTGGCAAAGCAACACCTGCACCACCAGTTGGACCAGCTCTAGGACAACGTGGTGTTAACATCATGGAATTTACTAAAGCGTTCAATGAAAAAACAAAAGATAAGATGGGATTTAAAGTTCCTGTTGTTATAACTGTTTATACTGATAAAAGTTTTACTTTTATTGTAAAACAACCACCGGCATCTGCACTATTAATGCATGCGGCAGGACTTAAGGGCGGTTCAAGCAATCCTCTTAAAAACAAAGTTGCAAAGATTACTCGTGCGCAGTTAATGGAAGTTGTAAATAGAAAAATTGAAGATTTAAATACAGATGATAGAGAAGCTGCTGCAAATACAATCGCAGGTTCTGCACGTTCAATAGGTATCGAAATAGTAGACTAGTTTCTAAACATATCATCGACCACAATGATATAAAATTTTGTGGCAGAATTACATAGGAGAATTTGACAATGAGCAAAAGATATAAACAATTAATAGAGAAAATAGATATAACTAAAGCATACAGTATGGATGAAGCATCTACTCTTGTAAAAAGCTTAGTGAGTGCAAAGTTTGATGAAACAGTTGAAGTTGCATTAAACTTAAATGTAGATCCAAGACATGCTGACCAGATGATTCGTGGTGCTATCGTTCTTCCACACGGTACAGGTAAAACAGTTCGTGTTGCGGTTTTTGCTAAAGGCGTTAAAGCTGATGAAGCTAAAGCAGCTGGAGCAGACATTGTTGGTACTGATGATTTAGTACAACAAATCAAAGATGGTATTTTCAACTTTGATATAGTTGTTGCTGCGCCTGATTGTATGGGACTTGTTGGTCAAATAGGTCGTATTCTAGGGCCAAAAGGTATGATGCCTAACCCTAAAACAGGTACTGTAACTCCAGATGTTGCAACTGCTGTTAAGAATGTAAAGGGTGGTCAAGTAAATTTCCGTGTTGATAAAAAAGGAAATATACATGCAGGTATCGGTAAAGCAAGTTTTGATGCAAATAAAATAGCGGAAAATTTAGCATCTTTTGTTAAAGCTATCAATAGACACAAACCTGCATCTGCAAAAGGGCGTTATATTAAAAGTTGTGCGCTAAGTTTAACAATGAGTCCCGCTGTAAAACTTGATGTTTTACAATTATTAGATATTAAATAAGCAGTGATTTTTGGTGCTTTATTCGTAAAGCACTTTCAAGTTACTACTTTGGTAACTGCATTTTATGGACTGAAGATATAGGAGCGAAAGCTTAATTTGTTAATTAGTAGTTAACATGCCTGTTGAAGTGTTGTCTGGAAAGGAGATATTCTATGACAAAAACACAAAAAGCTGAAATTATTGAAGTACTTTCAAATGAATTCAAGGAAGCTCAAAGTGTAATCTTCTGTGATTACAGAGGCTTAGGCGTTTCTAAACTTGAAAATTTGAGAAAAATGGCTCGCGCTAAAGATGCAAAAGTTCAAGTTGTTAAAAACACTTTAGCAACAATCGCATTGACTAATGCTGAACTTACGGGTGTTGAATTAAAAGACACTAATATTTTAGTATGGGGCGCAGATTCTGTTGCTACTTCTAAAATAGTTGCTGATTTTGCTAAAGAGAATGACAAATTTGTAATTAAGTCTGCTTACGTAGACCGTGCACCGGCTGACGCTGCGAAGGTTGAAGCGTTTGCTAAACTTCCTGGTCGCGAAGAGTTGCTTGCTATGCTTGCTGCTACTTGGATGGCGCCAATTACATGTTTTACAATCGGACTTGACGCGTTAAGACAAAAAAAAGAGGCTTAATAATTAAGCTTTAGCGTAGATGTCGGAGTTATTTTCGGTATCTTTATAAATTAAAAAATAAAATTAAGGAGCTATATTATGGCTATAACTAAACAAGATGTATTAGAGTTTATCTCAGGACTTTCTGTATTAGAACTTTCTGAATTGGTAAAAGAGTTTGAAGAGAAATTTGGCGTATCTGCACAGCCTGTAGCTGTTGCCGGTGGTGCTGTAGCAGCTGTTGCTGCTGAAGAGCAAACAGAATTCAATGTTGTTATCCTTGATGCAGGCGATAAGAAAATCAACGTAATTAAAGTTGTTCGTGCTCTTACAGGTTTAGGTCTAAAAGAAGCTAAAGATGCAACAGAAAACGTACCTTCAACAATCAAAGAGGGCGTAGATAAAGAGACAGCTATGAACGCTAAGAAAGAGCTTGAAGAAGCTGGTGCAAAAGTAGAAGTTAAATAATTTCTACTACATAGTCGTGATGCACAGGAAAGTTAATTTTCTGTGTAAATCACGAACTTTTGGGCGCTTTTGCGAATGGATATGGATCCCTTCGTAAAAGTGCCCTTATGTCGTTTATAAGCACTGTAAAAAAAGCTCTAGCTTTTGAGCTAAAAATCATCTAGGGACGCCTAGATACGATAACTTAATCTTTATGATTAAGTCTTAATAACAACTCATCGAGGTAGCCTATGTTAAATACTTTATATTCCGGAAATCGTCTTCGTGTAGACTTCGCTAAAACCCCTCAACAAATAGAAGTACCGAATCTACTGCAACTACAACAAAGTTCATATAACAAGTTTTTAATGCTTGATGAAAAAGACAGATCACAAAGTGGTGTTGAGACAGTATTTCAATCAGTTTTTCCTATTCATGATACTCAAAACAGACTTACTGTCGAGTATATTGATAGTGAAGTAGGTAAACCAAAATATACGGTTAGAGAGTGTATGGAGCGTGGTCTTACTTACGCAGTATCACTAAGAATGAAAACTCGTCTTGTGCTTTGGGACAGAGATGAAAATACAAAAGAGAAATTGGGCGTTAAAGATATTAAAGAGCAGAGCATATTTGTTCGTGATATCCCGCTGATGACTGACAGAACATCATTTATTATCAATGGTGTTGAGAGAGTTGTAGTAAATCAGCTTCACCGTTCACCGGGTGTAATCTTTAAAGAAGAAGAGTCGACTACATCTGGCAATAAACTTATCTATACAGGTCAAATTATCCCAGACCGCGGTTCTTGGTTATATTTTGAATATGATCCAAAAGATATTTTATATATGAGAATAAATAAGCGCCGTAAAGTTCCTGTAACAATTATGTTTCGCGCACTTGGATACTCTAAGCAGGATATTTTAAAACTGTTTTATCCAATTCAAAAAATCAGCATCACTGACAATAGATTTTTAATGTCGTTTAATCCTAATGACTATTCAGCGAGATTAACATATGATTTGATTGATAAAAGCGGTAAAGTGCTTTTGGCTTCAGGTAAAAGATTGTCAGCTAAAAAGTCACAAAAATTCATTGAAGATGGACTAGAAGAAGTTGAATATCCATTAGAAGTATTGATGGATCGCTACTTGGCAAAACCTATTATTGATCCTGAAACAGGTGAAATTCTTTTTGACACAATGACTCGCATTGATGAGACTAAGCTCAAAAAAATGAGCGAAATCGGAGTAAAAAGCTTTAGTATAGCAAATGACTTGGCTGAGGGCGTTGACGGTTCAATTATAAATGCATTTAATGCTGATGCAGATTCACTAAAACTGCTAAAGCAGACTGAAGATATCGAAGATGAGAATGATTTATCTGCTATTCGTATCTATAAAGTTATGAGACCAGGTGAGCCTGTAACTAAAGAAGCGGCGAAAATTTTCGTAAATCAGCTTTTCTTTGATCCTGAGAGATATGACTTGACTAAGGTTGGTCGTATGAAAATGAACCACAAACTTGGGCTTAATATTCCTGAGTATGTAACTGTTTTAACGCATGAAGATATTATAGAATCTGTAAAATATGTTATAAAAGTTAAAAACGGTCAAGGTCACATTGATGATAGAGATCACTTAGGTAATCGTCGTATTCGTTCAATAGGTGAGCTTTTAGGAAATGAGTTGCACAACGGTCTTATTAAGATGCAAAAAGCGATTCGTGATAAACTCTCAACTATGAGCGGACCGATGAATGAGCTTATGCCTCATGATTTAATCAACTCAAAGATGATTACTTCAACAATTATGGAGTTTTTCTCTGGCGGACAGCTTTCACAATTTATGGACCAAACAAATCCACTATCAGAAGTGACTCATAAGCGTCGTCTATCGGCTCTTGGTGAGGGTGGTTTGGTTAAAGAGCGTGCCGGATTTGAAGTGCGTGACGTTCACCCGACTCACTATGGAAGAATCTGTCCTATCGAGACTCCAGAGGGTCAAAATATCGGTCTTATCAATACTCTTGCTACCTATTCAAAAGTAAATGAGCATGGATTTATTGAAGCTCCATATAAAGTGATGAAAGACGGAAAAATTATTGATGAAATTGTATATCTTACAGCAACTCAAGAAGAGGGCAAGAAGATTGCAGCTGCATCAAACAAGCTTGACAAAAACGGACAATTTATAGATAAAATGGTTGTTACAAGAATGGATGGTGAGATTCTTCATCGTTCTGTAAATGAGTGTGAATATGCTGACCTTTCATCACATATGGTTGTCGGCGTAGCAGCTTCTCTTATTCCGTTTTTGGAACATGATGATGCAAACCGTGCACTTATGGGTTCAAACATGCAGCGTCAAGCAGTACCTCTTATCAGACATGAGGCTCCAATGGTTGGAACAGGTGTTGAAAAACTTGTTGCACGTGACTCATGGGAATGTATAAAAGCTAAGCGTTCTGGTATTGTAGAAAAAGTTGATGGAAAACATATCTATGTTATGGGTGAAGATGACGGAGAGATTTATATAGATTACTATCCGTTACAAAAAAATCTTCGCACAAACCAAAACACATCATTCGGACAAAAACCGATTGTGAAAATTGGACAGAGAGTTGAAAAAAATCAAATAATTGCTGATGGTCCAAATATGGATCAAGGAGAACTTGCACTCGGTGTTAATGCTATGGTTGCTTTCATGCCTTGGAATGGTTACAACTTTGAGGATGCTATTGTAATTTCTGAGAGACTGATTCGTAAAGATGCGTTTACTTCTGTACATATATATGAAAAAGAAGTTGAAGCAAGAGAGTTAAAGCATGGTGTAGAAGAGATTACACGCGATATTCCAAACGTAAGAGACGATGAACTTGCTCACCTTGACGACAGCGGTATCGTTAAAATCGGTACAAATGTTACAGGCGGTATGATTCTTGTCGGTAAAGTTTCTCCAAAAGGTGAAGTAAAACCTACTCCGGAAGAGAGACTTCTTCGTGCAATTTTTGGTGAAAAAGCCGGACATGTTATCAACAAATCACTCTATTGTCCTCCAAGTATGGAAGGTGTTGTAGTCGATGTTAAAATCTTTACTAAAAAAGGTTATGACAAAGACTCTCGTACACTTGAACTTGAAAAAGAGGAGCGTGATTATTTAGAGCGTGAGCACTATGACAGACTTCTTATGATAGATAAAGAGGAGATGTTAAGAGTTACCAAGCTTCTTACAAAAGAGCCTCTGATTGCTGATATTAAAATCGGTAACACAAGCTATAAAGCCGGAGATATAATCAATGGCGAAGATTTGGTTGAAGTAAATCGTTTTGCTATGAATGCAATCATTAAATCATTTAGTGAAGATATTCAGTCAGAGTACAACAAAACTAAAAATTATTTTCAAAAAGAGAAGAGACTTTTCCGTGATGAGCACGAAGAGAAACTGAATATTTTAGAAAAAGATGATATTTTGCCAAACGGCGTTGTTAAGTATGTAAAAATTTACATTGCTACAAAACGTCAGCTAAAAGTCGGTGATAAAATGGCGGGACGTCACGGAAACAAGGGTATCGTTTCTATCATCGTTCCTGAAGTTGACATGCCGTATATGGAAGATGGAAGAAGTGTTGATGTTTGTTTGAATCCACTTGGTGTTCCATCTCGTATGAATATCGGGCAGATTCTTGAAATGCACCTAGGTATGGCTGGCCGTGAACTTGGCAACCAAATTTTAGAGCAGTTTGAGAGTAAGCAAAAAGGCTTTATAGAAAACCTTCGCGCCAAAATGATTGAAATCGCTGATGTTGCAGGCATGATGAATGCTGCGCATGTAATAGGCGAAATGAGTGATGAGATATTTTTAGGATATGCTCGTGACTGGTCAAAAGGCGTTAAATTTGCATCTCCTATCTTTGAGGGTGTAAATACGGCTGAGTTTGAAAAGCTTTTTGAACTAGCTAAGATGAGCACAGACGGTAAAGTTGTTCTATATAACGGTTTAACAGGTGAGAAGATAAAAGAGCGTGTAAATGTTGGTTACATGTATATTCTTAAACTACACCACTTAGTTGATGAGAAGATTCATGCTCGTTCAACTGGACCATACTCTCTTGTTACGCAACAACCGGTTGGTGGTAAAGCGCTATTCGGTGGTCAAAGATTTGGAGAGATGGAAGTTTGGGCTCTTGAGGCTTATGGAGCAAGTGCTGTTCTTAAAGAGATGCTAACTATCAAGTCTGATGATGTTGATGGACGTGTTCGCGCTTATAAAGCAATTACAAAAGGTGAGTTAGTGCCGGAATCCGGAATTCCTGAGACACTGTTTGTATTAACAAAAGAGCTTCAATCTTTAGCTCTTGATGTAGAAATTTTTGACGAGGTAGAAGACAATGAGTAAATTAGTAGCTATTGAAGTAACTGAAGAAAAAAGACCAAAAGATATAAAACAACTGCAGTTTCGTTTGGCTTCTCCTGAAAAGGTTATGTCTTGGAGTCATGGTGAAGTAAAAAAACCTGAGACCATCAACTATCGTACACTTAAACCTGAGCGTGACGGTCTTTTTTGTGCAAAAATCTTTGGTCCTGTAAGGGATTATGAGTGTCTTTGCGGTAAGTACAAAAAGATGCGTTACAAAGGTGTTGTATGTGAGAAGTGTGGTGTTGAAGTAACAAGCACTAAAGTTCGCCGTACTCGCATGGGTCACATAGAACTTGTAACTCCTGTTGCGCATATCTGGTATGTTAGTTCACTACCTTCTCGTATCGGTACTCTTTTAGGTATTAAGATGAAAGACCTTGAACGCGTGCTTTATTATGAAGCATACATCGTAGAGTCTGGCGGAGAGGCATACTATGATGCTGAGGCAAAAACTCCTGTTTTAAAATATGATGTTTTAAATGAGGAGCAGTATCGTACATTAGTATCAAGATTTGGTGAATTAGGCTTTAAGGCTCGCATGGGCGGTGAAGTTGTTCGTGATTTGCTTGATTCTATTGACTTGGTTGACGCATTTTCTCAGCTTAAAGAAGATATTGAACTAACAAAAAGCGAAGCAAAAAGAAAAACAATTGCTAAAAGATTGAAAGTTATTGAATCATTTTTAAATTCCGGAAACAATCCTGCATGGATGATGCTGACAGTTCTACCTGTTCTTCCGCCTGATTTAAGACCTCTTGTGGCACTAGACGGCGGAAAATTCGCTGTTTCAGATGTAAATGACCTTTATCGTCGTGTAATAAACCGTAACCAAAGACTTAAGCGTCTTGTAGAGCTTGAGGCACCTGAAATCATTGTTAGAAATGAAAAAAGAATGCTTCAAGAGTCTGTTGATGCTCTGTTTGACAACGGTCGCCGTGCAAATGCCGTAAAAGGTGCAAACAAGCGCCCACTAAAATCTTTAAGTGAAATTATTAAGGGTAAACAGGGGCGTTTTAGACAAAACCTACTCGGTAAGCGTGTTGACTTCTCTGGACGTACCGTAATTGTTGTTGGACCATCTCTATCTATGGATGAGTGCGGATTGCCTAAAAAAATGGCTTTAGAGCTGTTTAAGCCGCATCTTATTGCAAAACTTGAAGACAAAGGTTATGCAACTACTGTTAAAGCCGCTAAAAAGATGATTGAGGACAAAACAAACGAAGTTTGGGAGTGTCTTGCTGAGATAGTTGATGGTTATCCGGTTCTGCTAAACCGTGCGCCTACGCTTCATAAGCTCTCAATTCAGGCATTTCATCCTAAGCTGATTGACGGTAAAGCTATCCAGCTTCATCCGCTGGTTTGTGCTGCATTCAACGCCGACTTTGACGGTGACCAAATGGCAGTTCACATTCCTTTAAGCTCGGCTGCTATTGCAGAGGCTAAAGTTTTAATGATGGCTTCTATGAATATTCTTTTACCTGCTTCTGGTAAAGCGATTGCAACACCGTCACAGGATATGGTTCTTGGAATCTACTATATAACTTTAGAGAAAAATGGCGTAAAAGGTTCAAATAAACTTTTTGCAAACGTTGATGAAGTAAGAATTGCCATTGAGCATGATGCACTTGATATACATGCAAAAGTTAGAACTAGAGACGAGGGTAGAATCATCCATACAACAGCGGGACGTATGCTTCTTAAAGCTATTCTTCCAGATTTTGTTCCGGCAGAACTTTGGAACAGAGTTATGAAGAAAAAAGCAATTAACGAGATTGTTGATTATGTTCAAAAACATGGCGGTATCGGTATAACTGCAGGATTCTTGGATAGATTGAAAAACTTAGGTTTTAAACATGCAACTGAATCTGGTGTATCAATCTCTATTGATGACATTAAAATCCCAGAAGGAAAAGCAGCTAAAATTACCGATTCAAAAAATAGGGTTTTTGAGATTCAAAAGCAGTATGAAGCCGGTCTTTTAACTGAACAAGAGAGATACAACAAGATTATTGACGTTTGGACAGATACAAACAATACTTTGGCTACTCAGATGATGGATCTGGTTCAAACTGATAAAAGCGGTTTTAACTCTATTCATATGATGGCAGATTCCGGCGCACGTGGTTCGGCGGCTCAGATTCGTCAGTTAGCCGGTATGCGTGGTCTTATGGCTAAGCCAAGCGGTGAAATTATTGAAACTCCGATTATCTCTAACTTTAAAGAGGGTCTTAACGTAATTGAGTACTTTATTTCAACTCACGGTGCTAGAAAAGGTCTTGCCGATACAGCTCTAAAAACTGCTAACGCAGGATACTTGACTCGTAAGCTTGTTGACGTTGCTCAAAATGTTAAGGTTGTTGAGCATGACTGCCATACGCATGAGGGTATTGAAATCTCTGATATCAGCGATCAAAATACTCTGATTGAATCTCTTGAAGATAGATTAAACGGCAGAGTTTTAGCTGATGACGTTATAGACCCAATCAGTAACGAGATTCTTTTTGCCGAGGGAACTCTAATTGACGAGGTTAGTGCAAAAGTAATTGCAGAAGCCGGCATCAAAACAGCATACATCAGAACACCGACTACATGTAAAAGTGAAAACGGTATTTGTGCTCTATGCTACGGTGTGAATCTTGCGACAGGTCACATTGTTCGCAGAGGCGAAGCAGTCGGTATTATCGCTGCTCAGTCAATCGGTGAGCCTGGTACTCAGCTGACTCTTAGAACATTCCACGTCGGTGGAACAGCATCTTCGACTGCTCAAGAGAGACAAGTAGTTGCTGAAAAAGAGGGCTTTATCCGTTACTACAACCTGAAGACTTATGCTTCTAAAGAGGGTAAAAATATAGTAGCAAACCGTAGAAATGCGGCTGTTCTTTTAGTTGAACCTAAAATAAAAGCTCCATTCTCAGGTAGAGTTGAGATTCAAACAATTCATGATGAAGTTATAGTAAGCGTGTCATCAAAAACTGAAACAATTCGTTATGTGCTTCGTAAAAACGAGGTTGCTAAGCCAAATGAGTTAGCTGGAGTTGGCGGACAAATTGAAGGTAAATACTACTTCCCATACGAGAGCGGTTCTGAAGTAAAAGAGCATGAATCTATTGTTGAGACTATTAAAGATGGCTGGAATGTTCCAAGTCGTATCCCTTATGCATCTGAAGTTTTAGTTGCAAACGGTGCGCCTGTTACTCAAAAAATTCTTGCAAAAGAAGATGGAACTGTTAAATACTTCATTCTTAAAGGTGACTATTTAGAGAGATTTGAAGGTCTTAAGCCTGGATATGAAGTAATCGAAAAAGGTCTTTTTGCAAGCGTTGTTGACGTAAATAATCGTGAAGCTGTAAGACACTATATTGCTCGCGGTTCTATAATTGTTACAGAAGATGATGTGGTTGTAGACCCAAAAACTGTTATAGCAAAACCAAAGAGTGATGAATCGACTGTGATTGCAGAGTGGGATCCATACTCTAACCCAGTTATATCTGAAACAAACGGTGTAGTTCATTTTGAAGATATTATTATCGGTACAACAGCAACAGAGCAGTATGATGAGCTTACAGGTAAAACTCGTTTAATGATTAGTGATCACATATCTGCCGAATACAAGCCGACAATCGTGCTTGCAAGCGAAGATGGCGAACTTTTAAGATATCAAATGCAGCCTAAAACATCTATCTATGTTGAAGACGGTGCTAAAGTTAAGGTAGCAGATATTATTGCTAAAACACCAAAAGCACTTCAAAAGTCAAGCGATATTACCGGAGGTCTTCCTCGTGTAAGTGAGCTTTTTGAAGGTCGTCGCCCAAAAGCAACGGCACTTATATCTGAAATTGACGGAAATGTAACATTCGGAAAATCGCTTCGCGGTAAAATAAGAATAATGGTTGCGTCTGATAACGGTATAGTTAAAGAGTATTTTGTTGATAAATCTCACACTCCTGTTGTAAATACAGGTGACTTTGTTCACGCAGGTGAGAGACTTACTTCAGGTATTATCTCTTCACATGAATTACTACGTATTATGGGTGTTAAAGCACTCTATAACTACCTTGTAAGTGAAGTGCAACAGGTTTATCGTTCACAAGGTGTACATATTTCCGATAAACATATTGAGGTAATATTTACTCAAATGCTTAGACAGGTTAAAATTGTAAAATCAGGTGATACTAAATTTATAGAAGGAGATTTAATCTCTAAAGCTAAATTTGCACAAGAGAATGAGAAAATCATTAAATTAGGCGGTCGCCCGTCAATTGCTGAACCATTCCTTGTTGGTATTACTCGTGCGGCTGTTTCAGCTGACAGTATTATCTCTGCTGCATCATTCCAAGATACTACAAAAGTATTGACAGAAGCTGCGGTAAGTGCAAAAATTGATGACTTGAACGACCTTAAAGAAAATGTTATTATTGGCCGTACAATTCCAGTTGGAACTGGTATTTACAAAGACCAAGAGATAGTTTTTGGAACTTATGAGGATTAATACCCCTCATAGTTGATGTTACGCACTAAAACGAACGCGTCCGTTTTACTGGCAGGGACAGATGTCCCTTGCATCCCCCTAAAGCTACGAAAAACAAGTTTTTCGAGATTCATATAGTATTTTACAAACTTTTTTTGCAAAAGTGCGTAGGGTCAGTTACTTATATTAAATATCCAATTTTAGACCTGCATATCAGCTATTATTTCTCACATTAAAACTCTGTATATTAATTCATTCTTAAAATAAGCTAACTTTAATCACTTTTTATATAACATTACGCGTCTATAACTCCCTAAAAAATAGTGAGTTAAATTCTACTGGAAAAATTAAGTAAAGGAATTGTATGCCTACAATCAATCAATTGATTCGCAATGAGCGTAAACGTGTGGTTAAAAAATCAAAATCACCGGCTCTTGTATCATGTCCACAGCGTCGCGGTGTATGTACTCGTGTTTACACGACAACACCTAAAAAACCTAACTCGGCTTTAAGAAAAGTTGCAAAAGTTCGTTTAACTTCAGGTTTTGAAGTTATATCTTATATCGGTGGTGAGGGTCACAACCTTCAAGAGCACTCAATCGTTCTTGTTCGTGGCGGTCGTATCAAAGATTTACCTGGTGTTAAGTACCATATCGTTCGTGGTGCACTAGATACTGCAGGTGTTGCTAATCGTACGGTTGCTCGTTCTAAATATGGAACTAAGAGACCTAAAGCTAAAAAGTAAAAAAGTAGCACAGGATATATCTTAAGTGGTATATTTTGAGTAAATTTAAAAAAAAATTGAAGTAAGGAAAATTACAAATGAGAAGAAGAAAAGCTCCCGTTCGTGAAATTATGCCAGATCCAGTTTATGGAAGCAAAGTTTTAACGAAGTTTATTAATAAAATCATGTACGACGGTAAAAAAAGTACAGCTGAGAAAATTATCTACAGCGCTTTAGATATCATAAGTTCACGTGGTGAGAAAACAGGTATCGATACATTTAATAATGCTATTGAAAATATTAAACCAATTATTGAGGTTAAGAGTCGCCGTGTTGGTGGTGCTACTTATCAAGTTCCAGTAGAAGTACGCCCAGTACGCCAATTATCTCTAGCAATTAGATGGTTAACAGATGCTTCTCGTAAAAGAAACGAGAGAACAATGGCTGAGAGATTAGCAAATGAATTAATGGATGCTTCATCTGATAAAGGTAACGCATTTAAGAAAAAAGAAGATACTTATCGTATGGCTGAAGCAAATAAAGCATTTGCTCACTATCGTTGGTAATAGGATAATTTTATGGCAAGATCACATAAACTAGAAGATGTAAGAAATATCGGAATTGCTGCTCACATTGATGCGGGTAAAACTACGACAACTGAAAGAATATTATTCTATACAGGTCGTGAGCATAAAATCGGCGAGGTTCATGACGGTGCTGCAACTATGGACTGGATGGAGCAAGAGCAAGAGCGCGGTATAACAATTACTTCAGCTGCAACAACTTGTGAATGGGCTGGCAAACAGATTAACATTATTGACACTCCCGGTCACGTTGACTTTACTATCGAAGTTGAGCGTTCTATGCGTGTTCTTGATGGTGCTGTTTCAGTATTTTGTGCTGTTGGCGGTGTTCAACCTCAATCTGAAACTGTTTGGAGACAAAGAAATCGTTATGGCGTGCCATCAATCGTATTTGTTAACAAAATGGATAGAACAGGTGCAAACTTTTATGAAGTTGAGAGACAAATTCGTGATCGTTTAAAAGGTAATCCGGTTCCAATCCAACTTCCAATTGGTGAAGAAGAGAGTTTTGCAGGTATAGTAGATCTTGTAAAAATGAAAGCAATCATATGGGACAAAGATGCTGAGATGGGCTCTAACTACCATGTTGAGGAAATTCCTGCAAACATGCTAGATAAAGCTGCGGAGTATCGTGAAAAAATGATTGAATCTATCTCTGAAGTTGATGGTAACGAGCACCTAGCTGAAAAATATTTAGAGGGCGAAGAGTTAACTGAAGAAGAGATTATTGCAGGAATCAAAGCTGCTACAATCGGTATGCATATAGTTCCTATGACTGCTGGAACTGCGTTTAAAAACAAAGGTGTTCAAACTCTTCTTGACGCTGTTGTTGCATATCTTCCGTCTCCGGTTGAGTGTGCTCCGATTCGTGGTACTATGATGGATGATGAGAGTGTTGAAGTTGTTGTTCCATCAACTGATGATGGCAAATTCGCATCTTTAGCATTTAAAATTATGACTGACCCATTTGTTGGAACACTGACTTTTATCCGTGTGTATCGTGGTTCATTAGAGGCAGGTTCATTTGTTCATAACTCTACAAAAGACAAAAAAGAGCGCATAGGTCGTATCGTAAAAATGCATGCTATTAAGCGTGAAGAGGTTAAAGAAGTTTATGCCGGTGAAATCGCAGCTGTAGTTGGCCTTAAATATACTACTACCGGTGATACTCTTTGTGATCCGGATGACACAGTTGTTCTAGAGCGTATGGTTTTCCCTGAGCCTGTTATCTCTGTTGCAGTTGAGCCAAAAACTAAAGCCGACCAAGAAAAAATGGGCCTTGCTCTAGGTAAACTTGCTGCTGAAGATCCATCTTTTAGAGTTCGTACAGATGAAGAGACAGGTCAAACTATTATTTCAGGAATGGGTGAATTACACCTTGAAATCATTGTTGACCGTATGAGAAGAGAGTTTAAAGTAGAAGCTGAAGTTGGTGCGCCACAGGTTTCTTACCGTGAGACTATCAAAGATACGGTTAACCAAGAGTACAAGTATGCTAAGCAATCAGGTGGTCGTGGTGCATTCGGACATGTTTACTTAACAATCAAGCCGGGTGAATCAGGAACAGGTTTTGTTTTCCACAATGAAATCAAAGGTGGAGCAATTCCAAAAGAGTATATTCCGGCTGTTGAAAAAGGTTGTGCAGAGACCATGAGTAATGGTGTACTTGCAGGTTATCCAATGGAAGATATGGACATTACCCTATATGACGGTTCATACCACGATGTAGATTCAAATGAGATGGCATTTAAACTTGCTGCTTCAATGGGTTTCAAAGAGGGATGTAGAAAAGCTAGACCGGCTATTTTAGAGCCGATTATGAAAGTTGAAGTTGAAGTTCCAGAAGACTATATGGGCGATGTAATAGGTGACCTTAACCGTCGCCGTGGACAAGTTAGCAACATGAGTGACCGTTCAGGTAACAAAATTGTTGACGCATTTGTTCCGCTTGCTGAGATGTTTGGTTACTCGACTGACCTTCGTTCTGCTACTCAAGGACGTGCAACATACTCTATGGAATTCGATCACTATGAAGAAGTTCCAAAAAATGTATCTGAAGAGATCATTAAAAAGAGAAACGGTTAAACCAACTTAATAGTGCTTCCTTTTGGAAGTACTATTACCCTCTTATTTTTTTAAAAAGTTTAACAACCAGCCTAAAAAATCCCACAACAACATACACTGCAGACGTCCAAAGCAATGGATGAAGATAGTTCTCTTTTTCCATCATTAAATTAGCTCTTTGCAGTGGAGAGTGCAGTAAATCAGAGTGCTGCAATAGCGCTAAAATCAGCAAAATAGCGCAAAAATAAATAAGTTCAATTTTTATTTTTTTTATCATAGCATAATTATAGCTATATATTTTTGTAATTTAGTTGTTTTAAAACCATTTTGGCTCTTCATATATGTCAGGTTTTCCATCTAGAGTAATATACGGCTTATAGTGTGATTTGTATGAGAGAGATGGGCAATCTTTAACATAATATCCAAGGTAAATCCACTTCTTTTGGCTTTTCTTTGCAAATATTATCTGGTTATAAAGGGAGAGTTTGCCTAGAGAGTATTGTTCATAATCAGGGTCATAATAAAAATAGATAGATGAGACCCCGTCTTCCAATATATCTATTAAATCTACCCCGATAAGCTTCTCCTCAAGATAATACAAAACTTCATATCCAAAATCATTATGCCCATCCACAAAAGAGCTATAATAACCCTGCGGCGTTGAGGGCGTGTAATCCCACCCCTTTTTCTCCTTCATAAAAAGATGATATTTTTCAAAGAGTTCAAGATGGAGCTTGCTAATGGAAGGTTTTTGGATATAGCTTTTGATTTTAGCTGCTTTTTTTATAACTCTCCTCTGTGATGAAGAGAATTCAAAATTTTTTACATCAATTTTTATGCTTTTGCACTCATCACATGAAGCACAGATTGGTCTGAAAAACATCTTGCCAAATCTTCTGTATCCTCTCTCGATAAGCTCTTGGCAATGAGCTGCAGAACACTCTTCAATAACCTTGTAGTGCGTTGTCTGATTTCTTTTCGCCAAATATGAACATTTATCATTAACTCTAAATTCTTTAAGTATATTCATACAAGAAGTTTGACATAATTTTCTTTATAAAAGGCATATAAATGAAAGAGATATTTATAAAAAATAAAATAATTATTTTTAGAATAGTCGGCGCAATTATGTTTCTTGTGGGGCTTGTGATGTTGTTTTGGAGTGAACCAAACGAGATTGTTTTAAGTGAGAATGAGATTGCTGCGGCAAACATAGCCAGAATGGAGGCTAAAGTCCGCAGCAAAAGCAGTGATTCAAAACAGGTTCCAAAGCCAAGCGGTTCAAAGTTTGTTGAGGAGCTCGAAAATAATCAAAAAAAGCAGGAAGAGCAGTTAATAATATTGAGTATGCTCTTTGGAGCCATGCTGCTAATATACAGTTTTATCCCTAAAGCTAAGAGCGATTCTCTAAAGAAACCGTTATGAACGGTTTTGAGAAATAAGCACATCCTCAATCATACTGTCTATGTCTCCGTCTAAAATCGCACTTATATTTGAGTAAGCCACGTTGCTTCTTGTGTCTTTTATCTGTTGGTATGGCTGCATTACATAAGAGCGGATTTGGTGTCCCCATCCGATTTCACTCTTTGCTATACCGGCTATTTGCGCCTTTTGAGCCTCTAGCTCTAGCTCATAAAGACGAGATTTTAGCATCTTCATAGCAGTCGCTCTATTTTTATGCTGACTTCTGTCATTTTGGCATTGTACAACCACGTTTGTCTTTATGTGGGTTATGCGGATTGCCGATTCTGTTTTGTTGACATGTTGTCCGCCGGCGCCGCTTGAGCGATATGTATCAACACGGATATCTTTGTCTTCTATCTCTATGTTTATGTCATCGTCAACTTCAGGAGAAACCATAACAGAGCTAAACGACGTATGTCTTTTGGCATTAGAGTCAAAAGGAGAGATGCGAACAAGTCTATGGATTCCATTTTCAACTTTTAGGTATCCATAGGCATTTTCACCTGAAATAAGAAGGGAAACGTCTTTTATGCCTGCTTCATCACCTGCTTGATAGTCCAGCACTTCAACGCTCCATCCACGTCTCTCTGCAAAGCGTTTGTACATACGAAGGAGCATCGAAGCCCAATCTTGCGACTCTGTTCCGCCGGCTCCGGGATGAATTGAGAGTATGGCATTGTTAGCATCCGTCTCGTTGCTTAGAAGAACTTCAATCTCCATGGTGCGAATCAAATCTTCAAGATGCGTAGCGCTATCATACGCCTCGTTGATAAGCTCCTCATCATTCTCATCTTTTGCCATCTCGTAAAGCTCTTTTGCGTCATCTATGGCATTTTTGGCAAGGTTGTACTTTTTAAGTTTACGCTCGCACTGAGTTTTCTCTTTTTGGATGATGGCAGCTTGTTCGGCATCATTCCAAAAATCTTGAGAGTTCTCAAGCACATCTATCTCACTTAGTCTTGCTTGAAGTTTATCCGGTTCGACAACATCCGTAATATTGCTCATTTTTTTTGAAAGATTCTTTAAAAGTTCCGTGTATTCGTAGTTATCCATAAAATTTGTTCCATTATTGTATAATTGCGATTATAACACACCAAGGTATAATTTATGAAGATTATCTCCAATCCGTTTGAATTAAAAGAGTATTTAGATGCAAATAAGAGCATTGGGTTTGTGCCGACAATGGGTGCTTTGCATGAGGGGCACATAGCATTAATCAAAAAGGCAAAAGAGCAAAATGATTTGGTTGTAGTCTCTATATTTTTAAACCCTACACAGTTCTTAAGGGGTGAAGATTTAGAGAAATATCCCAAAAAGGATGAAGCGGATAAGCTGATATGCAAACTCAGCGGGGTTGATGTGCTTTTTTTCCCAACTGTTGATGATATTTACACAAAAGACGAGGCTTCAATTTTAGCTCCAAAGGTAAGAGGATTTGTTTTAGAGGGAGAGAGCAGGCCGGGACATTTTAACGGTGTTTTGACGGTTGTTATGAAACTTTTAAATATAGTAAATCCGACTAGAGCCTATTTTGGCAAAAAAGATGCGCAGCAGTTAAACCTTATATCTTTGATGGTAAAACAATTTTTCATGAGTGTAGAAATAGTTGCAGTTGATACGGTTCGTGAAAAAGACGGATTGGCTCTTAGCAGCAGGAACGCATACTTGACTAAAGAGGAGAGAGAAGAGTCTCTCAAGATTGCCACTTCACTCCGCAATGCTACCGCAATGGTGATGAGGGGAGTTCTTAACTCTAAAGAGATAACATCAAGTATGAGAGAAATCCTTGCATCGCTACATATTTTTTATGTAGAGATTCTAGATCGTAACTTTAATCAACTCTCGCATGTAGAGATAGGAAATACGATTATTTTAGTTGAGGTAAGGGTCGGTACTACCAGACTGCTAGATAACATTTGGCTTTGAGGAGTTATTTTCAATAATAGTTGGTTTTAGATAACCGTCTTCAACTAAAATATCGATTGTTTTTTTGAAGACCGGTACTGCTGTTTGAGCAGCAAAATGGCTTCTTTTAGGTCTAACGACAATAACGCCGATAGTATATTTGCTCTCTTTGTCGTTTGCAAAACCAATAAATGCAGTATTATACTCATCAACATATTTTCCCTCTTCAACAATATGCGCTGTTCCTGTTTTGCCGCCGACTTCCAACCCTTCAGTTTTTGCTTTTACACCAGTTCCTTCATTTACTGTTTTTATAAGGATTGATTTCATTCTATCTGCGGTTGTAGTTTTTATAACTTGAATCTGCTCTTCGTCAGGAATTGCAATCTCTTTTCTTTGGCCATCTATAAAACAATCAATTATTTTAGGAGTAACCATCCTTCCACTATTATTAAAAGCGCTATATGCTCTCATGACCTGCATAAGATTTGCGCGCATACCGTATCCATAAGCACATGTTGCTTTATATATCTCATTATTTAACTGCATAACGCTCGGAACAGAACCTACTTTTTCATATACAAGATCCGGCGTCGAGGCTTTGGAAAAACCAAAATCAATCAGACCTTGGCTAAATTCAGTTCCTGTGAGTTTTTGGGCTAATTGGGCTATTCCTATGTTTGATGAGTAAACTATGACATCTTCAGCGCTTAGCCTATCAAATTTATGCTCGTCCGTTATTGTTTTTTTACCAATTGTATAGTGCCCGTTATGCCCATTTACCATATCGTAAGGGTTAACGAGTCCTTTATCTAGAAGAATTGAAAAGATAACAGTCTTGATAACGCTTCCCGGTTCAAAACTATACTCTATCATAGAACTGTTTAGAGATTGATAGTCCTCTTTTTGTATAGATTTAGGTAAAAATCTATTTGAGCTGGCCATGCCCAGAACCTTGCCGTTTGCCGAACTCATGACCGTTGCGATAATCTCTTTGGCTTGCAAATCCTCTTTCATCGCATCAAGCATTTTTTCAATTCGTATTTGAAAAGAGATAGGGATATTAAGCTTCACGTCTAAACCGTTGATTTCTTGTTTTGTGAAACTATTTTTATTTAAAATTATATAGCTGTTCACATCTCTTAACCCTTGACTTAGCTCATCTTGTTTTGGCTGAAGTTCATTTTCAAACTTTTTTTCTAAACCTTTGACACCTTTTACATAAGTGTATCCGTCCTCTTCAACCTTATGCGGATAGCCGATTATAGGTGTCAATAGCCTGTCATACTCATACTCTCTGCTCTCACCGCTTTCGATAATGCTAAGCCCATGAAGTGAAGTTTTGCCGGTTATTGGATTTTTTATTTCAATAAAAACCTTAAGACGTCTTAGCTCATATGCAAGCTGTTTAAGATATTGCGCCTGTTTTTGCGGTATGTTATAGCTTAGAACCGCCAAACCTTTCTGCTTATTTAGTCTCTGTTCAACTTCTTTCGCATCAATTTCTGAGTAGATACTAAAGAGTTTTATGAAGAGTTCTCTTTTTTGAGGGTCAATATAGTAGGTGTTTACAACTGCTTTGTAGAGTTTTATTGTAGTTGCTATGTGAAAACCGTCAGCGCTTATTATAGAGCCTCTAGATGCTTTAGAGCTGTTTTGCGTATAAAGTGATGGAAGGTCTCGAGATTTTAGAGTTGTAATGAGCATTACGCCTAAAAATAGTAAAAAACCAGCCACAAGAAGTGAATAGAGAAGAAATATTTTTTTGCTTTTGTTTTGGTTGTTCATATTTTAATTGTCTTGCTTTTTTACAAGGATTATAGCATTTTAAGTTTATGAAGTTATTAGTTATATCTGAGTTCTTCCCAATTCTTTATATGCACTAAGCGCTTTGTTTCTTATCTCAAGCATAAGTTTCATGCTCGTCTCTGCTTTTCCGATAGCAAGTGCAGCTTGATGAAGATCTTTAACCTGACCCGTTGCCATCTCACCCAAAGCCTTATCACCCTTTTCTTGAAACTCGTTTACTTCATTTAGGGCAGATTTTAGATGCTCAGCAAACCCTTCGCCCTCGGCACCCTCTACCGCACTTTTTTGTTTTAATAATTCGGCGGATGAAACGCCTGAAATACTGCTAATGCCACTCATAACTTACCCTTTTACTGTAACAGCGAAATTGCGCTGTTAGCTATATTTTTTGAACTCTCAAAAGCTGCTACGTTTGCCTGATAAGAGCGTGTTGCTTCTACTAAATCGGCCATTTCGATAACAGGATTAATATTTGGATATGCCACATAACCGTTTGCGTC
>JBAZDX010000024.1:0-22256 GCA_041654255.1 Sulfurimonas sp. | reverse complement strand
ACGGTTATAGGTTCGAATCCTATCGGGCGCACCATTTTTATAAATGTATGCGTCCTTAGCTCAGCTGGATAGAGCAACGCCCTTCTAAGGCGTAGGCCAATGGTTCGAATCCATTAGGGCGTACCACTTGTCTGAAGAGACGTTAAACACTTAAAGATGCGGATGTGGTGAAATTGGTATACACGCCAGACTTAGGATCTGGTGTCGCAAGACGTGGAAGTTCGAGTCTTCTCATCCGCACCATCTTTTTAATAAAACCTCTCAAAATATCGTTAAACACGAGCTTTTCTTATCACTTTAAGTTTCATAAAAAATCACTTTAGTCACCTATTAGTCACCTTGTGCAAAAAATACTCTTTTTTTATGTTTTATTTTCTCTTTCACTTTAAGCTTTCTTGCTATAAATTTCAATTTTGCTATCTTCGAATCAACTCAAATATTATCATCTGTAAGCAACTATACACATACCTCTATTCAGGCACTAAAGTCTCATTTTTTCTATAATTTCCCTGTTCGATTATTCAACGGGGTACCAAGTGTTTTTCACTCCCAAAGTGAAGGAAGTCTTCATTGGCTTCCCGTTGAGTAATTCAAATGGAGCACTTGGTACCTGTTCCTCACTCAGTCAAATTCCATTGTTTAAAAAATAGATGGGCGTATTATCAAGCGTCCGGTGAAGTAGATATTTTGTATATGTGTAATCATAATTAACTCATGTATTGAGTACCCAAAATATTGAAAAAATAGTAGAAATTGATACAGCCGCGGCTGGTTCTCACATGGAAACAAAAAGAGGGATCGACTACACGCAGAAAGTGGCGCTGTGGTAGATACTATGCTCTCTACACCTTCTCATATCGACCTAAACCAAAAAACTCTCACATATTTGGCATGGAACAAACTGTACAGCACAACCGACAGTTGATGGTATGCTCTGCCGAGCGTGAAAAAGGCAAGAGGCTGTCCGACGACCAATCGAAACGACGGAATTATAACATTTTGTATTATGTTTGTAAAATATATAAAATCGAGAGCGGAGAAGTATGCCTAAATTTTTGGATGCTTCTTAGCCCTTTATGCAGTTCTTTCTCCCTTCTCACTCTGGAATAAATACATATTAGTGATTAAATAAAAAAAATTTTGTTTTTTTTGCGAAAATTCAAAAAAATATGCGTATTGATATATTAGATTTATATAAGGATTAAAATGGAAGAAAAAAAAGAAATAAAACAAATGCTTTATACTAAGTATAACTGCTTAGTGTTCAGTCGTGATCAGGTTGCAGAAATTCTAAATATCTCTGTTGCCACGCTTGATAGATGGCGTTCAAGAGGTTTATATTTGGATTTTAAGAAGGTTGGAGACGCTAAAAACTCAATAGTGCAATACAGCTTAAACACAGTAGTGGATTATCTATGTGATTTTCAGAATGTTTATAGGGGAGAAAAATGAGCAAATTTCTCAGTATTGAAATTCTTACTAAAATGAGTATTGAAGCTCCGAATCAGCAGCTACGACTATTTGCAAAAGTTAATATAACTGTCAAACAAATTCTAAAATTATTATGCAGCAAAAGTCAAAGTACGTTGGGATATTTTGAAAACGCAATACTCGAAAACATAGGTGCGTTTTTATTAAACACACCTAAAACAGGGATATTGTTAGAGTGAAATTTAGTAAAAAGTGCGCTGGTATTTTCTATCAATTTAAATGTACCTAAAATGGGGATTATTTTGATATACCAAATCGAAAACCCAAACGCAAAAATGCACAAATATAGTAAAAATTTGGTAGTGCGCTCTGAAACGCACTCCAAATACTTCGTATGAGTATCGAACAGCGAAACGCAGTTTTTGCAGAAAAACATTAACACACTTAACAGGAGAGAAAAATGATAAAAGAAAAAAGAGAAAGTTTCATATTAAACAAGGAGCATCTTGCAATGTTTCTTGATGAAATAAGGGATGATATAATCAATCATAGCGAGCAGGCTTTAGAACTCGAATTTAATCCAAGTCAGTATTATGCTTTTGAAAGAATAATAAATCTCATCCACGACAATACACCTGAAAACAAAGACAACTTCATAAAAAAAGCATATCATAATATTCAAAGGAAAGTATGTCATTTAAATAAACAAGATTCAGAACAAGAAGGCAAAACTCCTTTTGAAAAAGGCATTATGACCGCTACAAAAAATCAATACAAAAAAGTTACTATGGGAATAATAGAATCGGGGAAATATAACAATAAAGAAATACTCGCTAAATCATACATGGGGCTTAAATTTGATACAAAAGATAAAAATGTAAGTTATGCCGCCGTACACAATTTCAGAAAAAAATATAGACCAATTGTTAAAGAAGCAATGGCAAAACTTCGTTTAAAGTATCACACTTTTAAGAACGCTATCTCTGCTCAAGAGTTCAAACAAAATATGGATACTGGTATTTTTGAAGACAAAATAGACTACGAAAGATTGTACAAATATGTTTCATGTTTTGACATAAAACCGACTAAAGAAACATTTGAGTTGCTAAAAGGCATTATCTATATCTTATGTCTAAAACATAACCCAAGTCTTGTTCCTGAGCACAATAAAAAATCATTGGGAATAATTGGAAAAGGGTTTGTCCCCATAAGCAAAGATAGCGAAGAAGATACAAAAGCCAAAGAAGAACTCCGAGAGCTTATGGAAGATATGGAGGTTACTCCAGAAAAGTTTGAACAGCTGCGAAAGGAGTTTCAGAATGAATTTTAAGTCAGCTTCGCTACGAGAAAAAGCACAATCGGGCGAGCATCACACAGCATTATCTGTAGCTTTTATCTTTATTCAATACATTTTAGGTATACTAAATAAAAAATTGAAAGTAACAATTTACTTAAAGAACTTACCCAATGCAAATAGTAAACAGCGATATAAATATAATCGGGAGTATTCCTGACTATAATCTTATTTTAAAAGCAATAGAGCTTCATGCACATACCCAAGGTGCATTGGAAGATGCCATTATTACAAATAATGAGTTTAACTTTAGAACGCAAAAATCTCGTAAACGGTTTGTCTCGGCTCTCTACTCTGCATTTTTAAATTTTAAAAACCAAAACCATCAAACAGTCATTGAAAAAATATTTGCCTCAAGTGCATCATTAGCCACAAAGCAACTCGTTTTATTTTGGCAGTTCTCTTTTGTCAATAGGCTTTTTTTTGAGTTAAATAGAGAACTGTTTTTGAAAAATTATTACTCTGGAAGGGTCTCTTTTCCCAAAGATGATGTATTTGCTTATTTAAAAGAGTTCCTCTCGCAAGATGAACATGCAAGCGTTCAGTGGTCAGATCTAACTATTGAAACTATCGCTTCAAAATATCTTACTATTTTAAAAAAGCTTGACTTGCTTGAGGGTTCTGCAAAAAAAACATTCAAACATATCCAAATCTCAAACGAAGCATTGGTTGCTTTTATTGAGCTTATTTTGGTGGTAGAGCCAGAACTTCGTGATTTTTTCAAGTCCAAATATTTTCCTCTTATCTTTATGTCAAAAGAGAGCTTTTTAGAGCGAGCCAAAGAGCTAGCTATGAAAGATTTTATAGAGTTTAGCTATAACGGTGCTGCATTAAAATTAGAGACAAAAAATACAATGCTTAAAGGTGCTTGATGTCATTTCAAACAGATCATAAAAGAAAACTAGAGAACTTAACCTATCATTTAAACAACATAGACGAACTCAAAAGAAGTGTAAATGGGGGAAACACGATTTTATTTACATTCCCTCCAGATGAAGAACAAGAATATATACATTTTTTAAAAAATCATCTTCAAGATAATGCAGAATTTATCGATATAAGTTCTTTGTTTGTCAATTTTATAGACTCATTTGAAGATATGAACGAATTTTTAGAAGTATATCAAAGTCTAAACCCTAGAAGCAAAATCTTTAAATCAAATGACCCAGAGGGTGATTTATTTACCATGATAATAAAATCTATAGAAACAGCAAACAAAAATCAAAAAATACCGGTCATAATACGAACGGGAGCACTTTGTGGGACAGAAATAGAACACCAAGCAATCATGGAACACGAGATTGTAATGCATAAATTAAAACAGCCTCTTATTATTCTTTATCCATCCACCCTCAAAAATAACGAACTCTATTTTTTAGGCATCAGAAAAGCAAACAAATACAGATGCACACTCGTAGAATAATCAAAGGAATTTTTATATGACAATCAATGAAACCCTCACACTCAATCTCAATGAAGATATCAAAAATGTAATCGACTTGGAAGATAAAAATGAAGAGGCAATATTACAAGAAATAGAGAGTTATATAGTAACAGATGGAATCTCAAAGCATATTTTGGATTTTACAGATAAGTTTACATCCAACATCAAAGAGACAGGTGTTTGGGTTTCTGGTTTTTATGGCTCTGGTAAATCTTATTTTGGAAAGATGCTGGGGTATCTTATAGACAATCCAACTATTATGGGAACTCCTGCAAGAGATAGATTTATCACTCGTATTAAAGGTGTAAAAAACGAAAGCTTTTTAGAATCAAACATTAGAAGTTTAGATGCTATCAACTCCCGTGTCATTTTCATGGATATTGCAAAACAAAACACCTCTAAAGGTCTTGCTTTTACTCTCTTTGCAAATTTTCTGAAATCTTTTGGATTTAGAGATGACAACTTTGGATACATGGAGTTTGATCTTTACTTGGACGGCAAATTAGAAGAAGTTAAACAAAAATCACTTGAACTTTTTGATACTCCGTGGGATGAACTAAAATTAAACAATCGTACAATTGCAAAAACAATGAGAGAGATTCATTTTGCGATGGGTTACAGCGAGAGTGACTATGAACAAACACTCAAAGTCTATCATGATGCTATCGACAACTTTTCAACAACAAAACTTAAAGAAGAGCTAGAAAAATATCTCACTAAACATAAAAATGAAACTATTGTATTTATCTTTGATGAAGCAAGTGAGGCTATCAGCCAAGGGAAGTTCTCCCTTTTAGATTTAGAGGGCATCAGTGAATCTCTCTCAAGTATCTCAAACAAAGTTTGGACCATAGCCATAGCACAAGAGAAGCTTGATGATGTTATCAACAACGCCAATGTAAGCAAATCGCAACTCATTAAAGTAACCGATAGATTTAAAACAAAACTTCACCTAGAGTCAACTGAAGTAGATGTCATCATCAAAAGCAGACTTCTTCATAAAAAAGAGGAGTACAAAACAAAGCTCTTAGAGTTTCATAAACAAAATGACGGTCAAGTGAGCGAAGCGACCAACCTCAAATCCTCTTTTCCTACAAAAACGGCAGATGCAGAGGAGTTTGCAACTTACTACCCATTTCATAAGTACCATTTTGCAATGCTCCAAAAGTTTCTCTTTAGTTCAAACGCTCTTGTTGCATCTCAAATAGCCGCTCGTGGAGTTATCTTTACCACTTTTAATGTTCTTAAAAAACATCTAAAAGACAAAGAGCTTTTTAGCTTTTCTACATTATATGACCTATGCGATGAAGCGCAAGTATCGCCGCCAACCGAACTTGTACTTAAGTACGATACGGCAAGAAAGATACTTGCAGACAAGTCAGAGATTGATGGGCAAAAACTCTTAAAAGTCATCCATTTTTTAAACAACTCTGCTGATTTAGCCATCGCTACGGTTGAAAATATCACAAAAGGGTACATGAGTGATCTCACATCTTACTATGAGTTTAAACCTAAAATAGAAGAGGCTCTTGGCGTTTTACTTGAAGCAAAAGTGCTCATACATGCCAACAACAACTACAAGATAACTTCAGACTTAGAGAGCAAACTGCTCGAAGAAATGCACAATTTTACAGTTGAGTTGTACCTCAAAAAACGAGATTTTACAAACTATCTCAAAAAACTATCTTTATTTACGCAAATAGCTTCCATAAATGACGATGGTACATCCTACAACTTCAACATTCTCACAGATGCCGATGATGACATAAAAGCTTCTTCAAATAAGCATCTCCGTCTTAGTGTCTATAGTCTCTACAGTATCAATGCAAATTTTGAGGAGTTTATAGAAGATATCAAGCTTACAACCCAGTACTCAAAAGAGCTTATTACGCTTATCCCTCAAAACAAAAAGTTTGATGAGTGTGATAGACTCTTAAGCGATGTGAGAAAATACAATCTCATGATAGAGAAGTACGATAACGACACAGATGAGAAGGTAAAGCAGATTGTCAGAGAGTTTGCCATCATTAAAGAGGAAAAAGAGAAAAATCTTATCGCTCTTCTTGAGAGTGCCTATTATGAAGGTACTCTTGTTTACATGTACGACACGCTACTTTTAAGCAAAGAGAACTTTAAGGGCAACGTAAACGACACACAAAGAAAGCTCATCAAAAATATCTACACCAAAAGACTTCAAACACAACTTAGTGAAGCCATCATTCCAAAACTCTTAAGTGAAAACAGCCATGACAAACTCTCAAGAAACTTCTCTGGCGATGATTTTAAGTTCTTTGATGCAAACGGCAATTTTATCGGTGAGCATCTCAAAGTGGTTGAAGAGATAAGTGCAAAGATAAAAAATGCAATAGATGGAAAATCACTAGAGATGGAGCTCGGCAATGCCCCATGGGGATACAGCTTTGGAACAATCGCTACAACTTTAGCAGCACTTTTTAAAGCTGGAAGAGTGATAGTCCGTTTTAACTCGACGGAGTATTTTTCCGCAAATGATAGAAGTTCACATGAAGCGTTTATAAACACTACCAAGTTTAAATCTGCCTCTTTCAAGGCGATATCCAAATCGCTCACAACAGCTCAAAAAACAAAGCTTGTTCAGACACTTCAGGAGCTAGAGTATGAAGAGCATACCGATAAAAAAATCGGTTACAACACAAGTGATTTTGAATTAGCCGATGCGATTAAAACTTTGAGTGATAGATTTATAGGCTACATAGATGGTCTTAAAAACTCAGTAGCAGACTTTGATAAGCTTTTTGCCTCTAGCGCAAATCAAAAACAGCTTTTACAGGAGTACAGCTCTAAAACAACCGAATCCAACTACATAGACAAAGTCATCCACTTTTTAGAGCATACAGACGCTTATGAGAGTGCCATCAGCCAAATAGTAAAAACGCAAAAGTTCATCAAAAACAACTTCTCAAAAATAAAAGAGCTAAAAGAGTTTATGACGCTTCTTGAAAATGAACTCACAAAGTGCCACAAACAAAACACAAAAATCTCAGAGAACAGAGCAGAGTTTGAGAGCCTTTACAAAGAAGATATAGTCAAAAACCATGCCAAACTGACACAACTCTCTCAAGAGTCCAAAGATGAGTATTTTAAATTACTCAAAAATAGCATAGAACTCATGACAAACAACTACTCAGAGCTTTTACGCAAAGCAGAAATAGCACAAAATGAGCTAGACACTTACCCAAAAGAGCCAAATAAACAAAACCAATCAAAGCTAAATACTCTTAAGAGTTATATACAGAGCAAAATCATTAAAGCAGAAGATATTGCACTAGACTACCACATAGAGTGCAAAAGATGCGGCTACTCACTCTCTGATGTCCTTAACTACATAGATCTAGCACCATCAAAAGAGAATGAACTCTTTATCTTGCAAAGTGGTTTTATAGAGGTGATGCCACCAGAACCAACACCAGAACCAACCACAACTCAAGAAACAGGAGCAACACCACTACAACCGCCAAAACCAAAAGAGCCTAAAAAAATATCTTTCAAAATGAACAAAAAAGTCATGAGCATAAGAGAGTACAAAGAACTACTCTCGAACCAGCTCAGGGCGTTGGCAGGTCAAAATGATGATGAAACTATTGAAGTAACAGTGGAGCAATAAATGAAACTCACCGACCATGTAAACCTCATACGAAACCTTATAGAAAAGTCCTTTGATAAGCGGTTTGCTTCTTTGGGTATCGGTGCTGCAAAAGAGTTAGAACTTGAGAAAATCCCACATGCCTTACACGCCAAAAGAGCTAAGTTTGATATCATCATCCAAAACCATACGGACGAGACGGGTTCTTATAAAGAGGCACGAGCCAAAGTTCTTGATGAGCTTACATTTACCCTTTTTAACCGCATTGCTTCCATAAAAGTGCTTGAAGCGCATGAGCTTATCATCCCTATCATCACCAAAGATGCTATGCATGGTGACCGCTCTTTTGGGCATAAAGCATGGCTAGAAGAAAATCCTCAGATGCGAAATGAAGAGCTTGAGGGACTAAGAGAGTACATCAAAAATGCGTTTGATGCCATTAGCGATGAGTTTGCACTCTACCACAAAAACCACCCTTACGCACTGCTTCCACATGCTATAGACCTAAACGAAATCATCGACGCTTTTAACGCCATAGAAAAAGATGCTCATGTAGAAGATGCCATCTGGCAAAGTGATGATATTTTGGGATGGCTCTATGAGAGCTACAACACCGCCAAAAAACTTGAGTTCAAAGAGAGCGGTGGTAAAACAGAGTACGACAAAGTCTCACTCCAGTCGCAAGTTTACACTCCAAAATGGGTTGTTGAGTTTTTGGTAAACAACTCTTTGGGCAAACTTTATCTTGAGATGTACCCACAAAGTGACATAAAAAACAGCTACAAAATAGCCAATGCCCCAAAAGAGCCCACAAGAGACATCAAGCCACTCACAGAGCTAAAACTCATCGATCCAGCATGTGGAAGCGGAAACTTTTTGTTGTATGCTTTTGACCTTTTTTATGCTCTTTACACTGATCAGATAGAAAACTATGATGCAGAGTATAAAAAAAAGGATATTGCAAAACTCATCATAGAAAACAATCTCCATGGCATAGACCTAGACGACAGAGCCATTCAAATAGCACAACTCGGACTCTACATCAAAGCCAAAAAAAGAAGAGCCAACCTCAATGCTCTCTCTTTTAGTGTAGTTTCAAGCGACTTTTTTCTCCCACCATACAGTGAAGTCGCTCATATATTTGAAACATCCAAGCTAGACACGACACAAAAAAGGCTAGTAGAAGAGATTTGGAGTGACCTCCAACAAGCCTACAAATTTGGCTCACTCATCAAAATAGGGGAAAAGCTAAAAGCTAAAATAGAAGCTCTTGATAACGCACCCCAAGACCTCTTTACAAGTGCAACCATACAAGAACACAAAGAGTTTGAAAAAACCTTTTTTGCAAATCTTCGCACCGCCGTAGAGCAACATGCCAAAGATGAAAACCAAAGCTTTCTCTCCACAAAAACAGCCGATGCTATCAAATACTTAGAAATCATCACACAAAAGTATGACATCGCCACAGCCAATCCGCCCTACACAGACAGTAGCGACTTTGGAATCGACCTCAAAGAGTTCATAGAAGCCAACTACAAAAAGCCTTATAAATTTAATACCAATCTTTACGCTACTTTTATTAAGAGGTGTCATGAGCTGACAAATGAAAACGGGAAGATGGGATTAATTCATCCACATACTTTTATGTTTATCAAAACATTTGAAGATGTACGAAAATTTATGATAGACAAATCGCATATTGATTTAATGGTAGATTTTGGACTTGATAGAGTGAATCTTTTTGGACCGGGAATTTTGCTTGATGCAACATTTTATGTACTTTCAAAAGCACCAAGCCAAGAAAAAGGGATTTATTTTAGCCTGACAAGTTTGCAAGAAAAGTATAAAAAAGATGCTTTTCTCGAAGCACTTGACGACCACATAGCCTCAAGACCAAACAAACACAACTACACACTGCCACAAAACAAACTCAAAATCATAAAATCCACCCCATTTATCTACTGGATAAGTGATGAGTTTAGGGAGAAGTTTGGTGGAAATTCATTAGAAGAAGAACAAGCAGTTCTTACTGGATTAATGACAGGAGATAATAATAAATTTTTGAGATTTTGGTGGGAAGTTAGAAAAAGTGAAATATCTACTTACTATCCAGAAGATCAAAAAAAATGGGTTTTGTATCAGAAAGGTGGACCTTTTGCAAAATGGTATGGAAATAACTGGGTAATTGTTAATTATGAAAATAATGGTTCGTATTTAGCGACAACTGACAATAATAAATTTTATTTTAAAAATGGTATTTCATATTCAGCTTCAGGCTCAAAAGGGGCTAGCTTCAGATATATTGAGAACAAGTACTCGTTTGATAAAGGAGGCCCTTGTATATTTCCACTGAATGCTAAATTTGAAATTGATTATTTGATTGGTATATTGAATTCTAAATTATCTCAATACATAGTTGGGTGTTTAAATCCTACGGTTAACAGACAGGTTGGAGATTTAAAACGAATTCCTGTTTCAATCCCGCCAAAACCCCAAGAAGAACTTATCTCAAATCTAGCCAAAACAAATATTGAAATCAAAAAACATCTCTGCTCTTTTAGTATCATCGAGACAAATTTCACCCAAAACCCACTTGTGCATAGCAGTCATACCAACCTCAAAGAAAGAGTACTAGAGTACCTAAACTACGAAAATTATCTTCTCTCGCATGTGCTACTAAACGAAGCCATCATCAACGAAGAGGTTTTTAAAGTCTATGAACTAAGTGAGTCAGATATTGCCATGGTGCTAGAAAAAGAGGGCAAAAGCATCGGTGGCATGAGCATAGAACAAGAAGCCAAAGAGGCATTTCTCTCCTCGTTCCCAAGCTCCAGCTTGGGAATGCATACAGATGCTGATACCATCACAACATACATAAACTCTCTCCATGTAGAACCTTACGAGAGCGACAAAAAAGCCCAAATCATCAAGTCATTTGAAACCCTCTACCAAAGCAACAACGACCTTGAAGAGTTCTGCATCAAACATCAAGTAAACCCCATCAATGTCTGGCATTGGTTCAAAGAGTCCAAAACTCTCCCAAAACAGCGAACCGCCACCATCGCATTAGAGTTTCTAACCGACATGGTGCGAGAACTCTTAAATGAAGATGACGACGGCATCATCCCGCTTGTACCAAACGCAGGTGAGAGAGTGCTATTTGAGAGACTCCATGAGAAGTTCTACCAAAAAGGTTTCAGCGATGCACAAACAAGCAGTTTTGATAGTTTACTAGGTAAAGAGTTGGAGAACTACTTGCAAAACAACTTTTTCAAAGAGCTAAGCGACCATCTCAACCTCTTCATGTACCTACCAAAGACCCCATTTATTTGGCATTTGAGCAGTGGAGAATACAAAGGTTTTGAGTGCTACATAAGCATCTACAAATGGAGCCGTGACAACCTTTTGCGAGTAAAATCAGTTTACATAGAAAACCGCCAAAGAGCATTACAAAACCGCCAACTAGACCTAAGTAACGACAACACAGCCTCCGCCCAAAACGAAAAAGATTTACTCTTCAAACAACTTCGCGAGATAGAAGAGTACAAAACAAAAATCGACGATTTACTGGCAAACGGCTACAACCCCGTACTCGACAGCGGAGTAGGAAAAAACATAGCCCCTCTACAAAAAGCAAAAATGATAAGCTATGAAGTCCTAAACGCAGGACAGTTGAAGAAGTATTTGATGGCGGAGTGGTAGATGATTAAAACAATTTGTATTGAAAATGTCAAAGGATATGGTACCAGACAATGTTTTACTCTTGATATTGTTCCTAATAAACCAAGTATTTTAGTTGCTCCAAATGGCTTTGGTAAAAGTTCATTAACGGCTGCATTCAATTGCTTAAATGCTAATAGAATGTTGCTTCATAAGGATCATTATCATCAAGACAATGAAGCTAACAAACCTTTTTTATCTATAGAATATAAAAAAGAAGATGGAACATTTGAAACGCTTACTGCAAATGATAGTTCAAATCAGATTAATAGTGTATTTGATATTTTTGTTATCAATAGTAAACTTGAAGCAAAAGCAAGAAATATAAGAGTGCCTGGTGGTGTTTCAAGGGCAACTGCTTCAATGGAAATTGCTCCGATAGAGTTAGTGAAAACTATACCTATAAAGGCTAAAATAGATTATAAGCTAAGTATTGAAAGCAGTGCTTTCGGGGTGAATGGAAAAATATTACCAAACATAGTTAATGTATTTAATGACAAAAAATTTATGGGCGTATTATCAGAAAAATATACACAGCTAGATAGGTCAAACAATCCAACTATTCAGACAAAAATTACTTCATTTCGAAATTCGGTTAATTCACAAACAGGAACGACGGCAGAAATCAAATCATGGATAGCAATAAATAAATTAGGTGAACTTCGTACCATGCAATATATATCGGATATCGCTCAATTAGTACAAGAGCATCCTATATTTGGTTTTAATGAAGTTGATAGCTATCTTGTTTCTTTAGAAATCAGCAGTGTTTATTTGAGCAATACCTCTAACTTTAAAACTGCTTGTACATATAAAAAATATGAGCTAGAAAAAGATGGTTACCTAGAGGTTTTTAGTTTTTTTAATGCAACATGGAAAGATGTAAAACCGCAGGAAAAAGAAGGTAGTTTGATTTTATCAATTCCAAAAGCTAAATATATTTCTAATGGACAAAGGGATGTTCTAACTTTTATTGCTTTATTGCAGCAAGCTAAAAACAAATTTTCCAAAAATAACTGTATTTTGATTATTGATGAAGTGTTTGATTATTTGGATGATGCAAATTTGATAGCAGTTCAGTACTATATAACACAGTTTATTGATAAGCTAAAAGATGAAGGTAAGAAGTTCTATCCAATCATATTGACGCATTTAAATCCGTATTATTTTCATAGTTATGCATTCTCTGAAAAAAACAGAAAAGTTTATTTCTTAAGAACCAGCACAATCGCGACAAATGATAATATGAGAAAATTGATTGAAAAGAGAGATAATGCAATAATTAAAGATGATGTAGCTAAATATTTTCTTCATTATCATAATGAGACAATTAATATTAGAGAAAATTTTAGAACATTATTACTCAAAGAAACTTGGGGTGATGTAAGTATTTTTAATGGTTTTATTGATGGCGAGATTGATAAATATATTCAAGAACAGACATATTGTCCATTTTCAGTTTGCATAGCGTTGAGAAAAAAGATTGAAGAGAAAATATTTTCACAGTTGGCTTCAGACGACTTAAAATCTGTATTTATTGAGAAACATGGAACGCCAAATAAATTGACTTATTCAGAAGAAAATGGTGTTAACATACCTGAAGTATATTATCTTTTAGGCGTCATCTATAATGAAGTAGCTCATCTTAAAAATTATGTTCAAAATAATTCTCCTTTGATTAATAAACTTGAAAACTTAACTATAAAAACTATGATAAGAAAGGTTTTTGAATGAAGCCGTCCGAAATGTCTTTAGAACAGTTGTCAAGAATTGGTAAATCCTATTACTTCGATAAAAATAATATAGAAGAGTTTGAACAGTTTGAAAGACAATTAACAGATTTTCTCCACTCTGGGGCATATTTTTACAACGACCAAATTGTTGAAGCGAGGCATCTGGTTGATAGGCTTGGAAAAATTAAAATAGAAATTTACTCAAATGAGCATGTGCCGCCACATTTTCATGTGTCATCAAATGGCTTAAAAGCATCATTTACTATCGATGACTGTACTCTGCTTGAAAATAGTGGTTTTAATGGTAACTTAATTAAAAATATTCAAGATTGGTTTTTACACTCAAAAGATAAACTAATTGAAGTTTGGAATAAAACAAGACCTTCGGATTGTGTTGTAGGAGTTATTCAATGAATTTACCAATCAATATAAACGACTTGCTAAAAGGTACAACAGTAGAGTGGGAAAGATTAGAATTTAAAAGAGGGTGGAATCCTGAAGATATACTTCATTCTATTTGTGCTTTCGCAAATGACTTTCATAACCTTGGTGGCGGATATATTGTCGTAGGTATTGAAGAGAAAAACGGTCAGCCAGTTTTACCTCCTCATGGTGTAAACCCTTCTACAATTGATGAGATACAAAAAGAGCTTTTGAGTCTTGGACACAATGCTATTATGCCAAGCTATCATCCCATCTTATTTCCAGTAGAAATTGATACTAAAATCATTCTTGTCATTTGGGTGCCGGGTGGCATGACACGACCATATAAAGCAAAAACAACTTTGGGCAAAGGAAGTGAATACAAATATTATATCCGCAAAAACTCTAGTTCTGTTGTTGCAAAAGGAGTGGATGAAAGTGAGCTTTTAAGTCTTGCTGCAACAGTCCCTTTTGATGACAGATATAATCAAAAAGCTACTTTAGAAGATTTAGATAAAACACTTATTAAAGAATTTTTGATTGAAATTAAAAGTTCTCTTGCTGAGCAAGTTGATGAGTTATCCTTAGAAGAAATCGGTCGTGCCATGCACATTGTAGATGGTCCAAAAGAGGCACTATTTCCTCTCAATGTAGGGCTTATGATGTTCAATGCCCAACCTTGGAAGTTTTTTCCATATACACAAATAGACATTGTTTGGTTTGGTAAAGAGGGAGCCGGCGGCGATAAGTTTGGTGAAAAGATTTTTAAAGGTCCAATTCATAAAATGACGCAAGAGGCTCTGGATTTTATCAATAGAAATTTCATTATCGAAATAGTTATCAAACACCCTGATACCGCAATTGCCACAAGAGTAAAAAACTATCCATTTTCAGCGATTGAGGAAGCTATTGTAAATGCTGTATATCATAGATCTTATGAAGAGCGAGAACCAATAGAAATACGAATATATGAGCAAGAGATGCTCATATTAAGTTATCCTGGACCCGATAGATCCGTGCAACTTGAAGCCTTTGAAAAAGGCAGAGTTAACTCAAGAAGATACAGAAACAGACGAATTGGCGAGTTTTTTAAAGACCTGAAAATGACAGAGGGACGATCTACGGGAATCAAAAAAATCATAGATGCTATGGCTCAAAATGGTTCACCTAAACCTTCGTTCGCATTTGATAAGGAACATACTTATTTTCAAGTGACTTTGCCCTCTCATGAAGAGGCTCTAAAAAAAGTTAATACCTCAGAAAAAAATATGACCCCCCAAGTCACCCCCCAAGTCACCCCCCAAGTGTTGAATTTGTTGGAAAATATAGAAGACGAAATGTCTAGGGATGACATAATGCAAAAACTAAGCCTTAAAGATAGAAAAAACTTTAGAGAAATCTATCTTAATCCCGCTATAGAAAATGGTCTTATTGAGTTGACTATACCAGATAAGCCCCAAAGTTCCAAACAAAAATATAAAGTTACAGCTTTTGGTCAAAAAGTTTTAAAGGAACAGCAATGATAGATAAATGGTTTAGAAAAGATATAGACGAAAAACTTAAAAAACACAATATTGTTGTCATAATAGACGAGTCTAAAAATGCCTTTTTTTTGCTGGGAACCCTCGAGGACATAGAGGTTTTTGAAATTTATGACGAGATGGACGAGATCAGAGCAAAGTATGAGATAGAGAAGCAAAAAGAGACCAAAAAGCACTTTATCATTTACACGCAAACACCAAAAGAAAATCTCAAATTTGTTCGTGAGTATTGTGAAACCAATGAAGTCATTGAGATTAAGTTTTTGCATAACTATGTCAAAAGTAAAGTGCATGATTATTTGAGACTCAATTTGTCGCTCGGTGAAGAGGGGATAGTCACTGCTGCAAAAATTAGTGTCGGAAATGGTGAAGAGTACTGGAGGAGACTAGCAACTGGCACGGGTGAGATATTTGATTTGGAAAGTCAGCTGTTACCGTTTTTGCACGACCCTGAGCAATATATAAAAAATTATGACGCTCAAACAGCAAAAATGTTTTTTTTAAAAATAAATGAATATATGCAGCAAGATAATCATGAAAAACCATCTACTACACTTGCGAATGAAGTTGTGAAATATATGCTTGATGGGCTTTTGTCGGGTACAATCGATGCGATGCTTTTGGGCGTTTATGTGCGATGGTGTGATTCAAGAGAGTATAAAAAATCATTTGACATGTATCTAAAAAAATATGAACTTTCTCTTGACGCAAATCCTCTTACTGCACATAATTCTCATCCATTTTATGAGTTGGATTTGAAACTTTTAGAGATGGTTGGTCGTGAGCTTACGCATAAAGAGAAACTCATAAATTTAATGACAAAAGTAAATCAAAGAGCTTCGGACAAACAGGCTCAAAAACTGGGTATTTTGTTTTGGAATGATGTAAAAACACTTTTGGAATTTGATGAGAAAAGCATAAATACTTTGTCTAATTTGCAAGATTGTGTAGTGTTTTATACTAATCACTTTTATAAAGTAGATGGTGCAATACGACAAATTTATACAGAATTTTTGGACAAAAAAGAGCTTCTTATGCCATTTCAAGAGTATTACAAAAATCTCAGTTGCATATTTTTGGACAAGTGGTTTAAATATTTTGGTGAGTATAGGCAAAATCAGACAGCAACACTTCAAAAAATCATGGATGAAAATGAGTGTAAAACAGCGATAATTGTCGGTGATGGCATAACTTATGAGATGTCTTTGCGTGTGGCAAGTATGGTTTCTAGTGAATATACTTTTATTAACAAGACTGTTTTGACAAATTATCCAAGTGTTACAGAAAATAATATGAGCCAGATTTATATCGAAGATGGACATGTGGAAAAACAATTAAACGCTAGAGAAAAATATCTTAAAAATGCAAATAGTGACAAAGATATAGGTTTTGTATACTTAGAAAGCGTAGATGAAAACACACATTACAATTATCTCGTCTCTCAATATAAAGACATTGATGAGTTAGGTGATAAGATGAACAATAAAGCTCTGAAATACTTTGGCGATGCTGAGAAATTTTTTGCTACTAAAATAGAGATGCTTTTAAAAAATGGATATCAAAAAGTATATATGATAACAGACCATGGGTTTGTGCTTACCGGGCAACTTAAAGAATCAGATAAAATTGAAGTGAGTTTTGTTGGCAAAAAGTTTGTTGATGAGCGATTTGTTTTAAGTGAGGAAAAACAAACATACAATCAAGATTTATTAGAAGAAGTACAAAAACCTTATGATGGTTACAATTACATCTATTTTGCAAAGTCCATGAGTCCATTTAAAAGCGTTGGAAGCTATGGATTTAGTCATGGTGGAATTGCTCCTCAAGAGCTTATTACGCCATTTCTTTGCTGGGAAAACACTCAAACATTCCATGAAAACTTTTTAAATGTTAACATAGCCAATAAAAAAGATTTAGCCAATGTAACCGGTGCTCTTTTTAAAGTCAGAATGCAAGCAAATGCAAAAAAGAAAGATATATTTTCTTCATCAAGAGAAATAGCAATACTCTTGGTCTCAAATGGAAAAATAATCGATACAATTGAAAACATACTCATAAACGATGGCGATGTTATAAACAGAGAGTTTGATTTTGGTGGATATGATAAAATTGATATACAAATATTGGATTCACAAACAAAAGAACAGCTTGACAAAACCACTGTTGTACAAAATAAAGCAAGAGATTTAGGCGGATTATGATGATAGTTTTAAATGATTTAGATAACAAACTTTTAGAAAACTTCAGAGGCTATGTGGTTAAAAAAGATTTGGTTCGTATGGTTAAAGTTGGAGCTAATGTTCCCGTATTTGTTTTGGAGTATCTCATAGCGAATTCCTGCTCAACTGACGATGAGCAAAAGATAAAAGAGGGGATGGACAATGTAAAAAGAATCCTCTCGCAGCACTATGTAAATCCTGAAGAGAGTTCGCTCATACACTCAAAGATTAGAGAGCTTGGAAGTTATAAAATCATCGATAAAATCTCCGTGTCCCTTGAGGCAAAAAAAGATAAGTATTGGGCAGCTTTGCAAAATAGCAATATCAAAAATGCAAATATTACAGATGAGTTGGTCAATGCGCACGACAAGATGTTAATGGGTGGTATTTGGGCGATTATAGATGTTGAGTATGATCCAAATATAAAGATAGGGCAAAACATATATCCCTTTGTAGTGACAAATGTTAAGCCTATTCAGCTCTCATCTTTTGACAACTCTGCGGTTTTAGATAAAAGAGGGGAGTTTAGCAAAGAGGAGTGGCTGAATGTACTCCTTAGAAGTTGCGGTTATGAGCCTGAAGCTGAGGGAATGACTCCAAGGGTGAAAATGCTGCTTCTCTCAAGACTTTTACCCCTTGTAGAATCAAACTTCAATTTTATTGAGTTGGGACCTCGCTCAACTGGTAAATCTTTTGTGTTTAAAGAACTTACGCCTTATGCGGTTTTAGTTTCTGGCGGGCAAGGGACGGTTGCAAAACTCTTTGTACATGGTGGAAGCGGAAAAGTGGGCGCTGTTGGACAGTGGGATGCTATATGTTTTGATGAAGCGACAGATAAAATATTTAAAGAAAGTGATGCAATTCCTCTTATGAAAGACTACATGGAGTCAGGCTCATTTTCAAGGGCAGGTGCTGGCGGAGAGATAACGGGCATAGCTTCTATCATTTTAAACGGAAACATTAACCAACCCGTTGAGACAGTTCTAAAAACATCGCACCTTTTCAGCCCGCTCTCTGATGAAGTAAATAGTGATACGGCATTTTTGGACAGGATTCACTTTTATCTCCCAGGTTGGGAGATGCTCAAGTTTGCTCCAAAACACTTTACAAGCAGTTTTGGTTTTAGTACCGACTATTTTTCTGAAGCTCTCAAATCATTTAGAAAAGTTACCTACACGGATGCGCTAGATAGCTACTTTGCACTAGGGTCACACTTAAAACAAAGAGATACAAAACCTGTAAGAAAGACGGTTTCTGGCTTTTTAAAACTAATGCATCCAGATGGAGAGTTTACAAAAGAGGATGTAAGAGAATATCTTGTCATCGCTTTAGAGATGCGTCGTCGAGTTAAAGAGCAACTAAAACGCATAGGTGGCATGGAGTTTTGGGATACCAACTTCTCTTATATAGACAAAGAGACTCAAGAAGAGTTTTTTGTAGGCTTACCTGAGGAGAGAGGTGCAAGTCTTATAGAAAATACACCTCTTCAGGCGGGGACATGCTACACGGCAACAAGTGATGGAGACAATCTTGCGCTTGTAAAAATTGAAGTAGTTACAAGTACAGGAAATGGGAAGTTGAACATAACAGGAACAAGTAATACCTCTGTAAAAGAAAATATTAAAAACACTTATCAATACATCAGAGCAAACGAAAAAACAATTCTAAACTCGCAACATTCGTTATCAAATTTTGATTTGACCGTTCAGGTTTCAAATGTACTTGGAGCATCTATTTCAAGTGGTATTGGTTCCGCTGTATATATAGCAATTGTCTCATCAATATACAAAAAAAACTTAAAATCAGGACTTGCAGTACTTGGAAACATATCGATAGGCGGTGCAGTTGAGAGAGTTACAAACTTTGTGGATCAGGTGACATTTTTGAGTGAAAACGGAGCAAAGATTATAGTTGTGCCACTTGATAATTTATCTGAAATTTCGAGCTTACCTGCCTCTGTTTTAGGCAAGAGCGATGTACCTTTTTACCAAAATAACCAGATGCTTATGCAAAAGAGTATTTTGATAGATTAAACAGATGTTTTTATTATAAAAATAGGAGTAATAAATAAGCACCTCACAGCACTTTATCACCTCTTATTCTTTTGTTAGCTGCTTTTCTTTTTTCTGAATAAGCTGAAAGAGTTAGAAAATAACACGCAAGATTTTTTAGAGATTTTAAAAGTGCCTTACTCAACAGCTACAAATTTTTGTATTATGAGTGAGATTTTTATTCTATCTCTCTAAACTCATTTAATATTTTCTCTAAGACCTTAAGCTGTGTATCATCCTTGTAAAGAATCTCATTTATGGAATTTTCACGATTTATCGCATCAAATATAGAAGTATTCTTTAGCTCCTGTGTATATTTTACAATGCGCTCAGCCTCTTGTAAAATATTTTGAGTTAGATAACACATTTCGGCACGTCTATAATAAAGTTCTAAAAAGGAGAATTTTCCACTTTCTTTGTAATTAGGTATGGGAAGGTTGGCAAGCATCGCCGAACTGAGAATGCGCCTCTCTTTGGATTCGCATGTTATCTGATTGCCTAGGTATTCCTTTACTATTGGCAGTTGCAGATATGCCTGCACAAATAACGCCAGGTCTTTCGCTTTTTGTTTATTATGAAATTGAATCCGTATCATAGAGTTATTTCCAACAATAACTCTTCTGTAATGATTGCCAACAATGCCGACTTTAAAGAGAGTTCCTCTGTGCGTAAGAACTATATCATTCTCTTGTAGCGCTTGTGAACGAATAGAGGTGGCATTTGCAGGACCCAAATCTTTAGACTGTGACGGAACTTGAATTACCCCGAGTGGATCCAAGTCGTTTAGTGAAATTTCATCATACTCAATAAACGTTCTTTTTTTCTCATCACCTACGCGTACCTTAGAGATATTCGCAATTTTATATGTCAAATCTGCGAGTTTAACTATTTCAAATCCTGGAACAAGCTCTTGAAGAAACTCTGAAAAACTCTTCAAACAACACCCTTTTTTTAAAAGTGACTAATTATATCATAATTTGGTAGTTAAATAAAAAATTAAGAAAAAGAGAGCTACAATTCTACTAACCACAAATATTTTAAACTGGTAGTTAAATTTAAAGTCTCAAGAGTGGTTGTTTTAATAACTTCAAAAAAACTCTAAAAAGGAATTTTAATGCCAAAGATACTCTACAGCAATGTCAATATCTTAATAGATGAACAAAACAGAGAGATACTTGTCAATCCCACAGACGAACGTTTTTACACTATAGCGCATGAAGAGATGGGAAGTATTTTTTTCGATGCAACACTCTCTTTGGATAGTGATGGTCGTTACCTCATAGAGGGGAGACAGACTCTTTATAATGAACACATTGCTTTGGGAAGCGACTATGAAAAGCTTCTTTGCAAGCACCCAAAAGAGCTTATAAAGAAAAGCTCGCTCTTCTGGCTCTTTGGACTTTATAAAGTAAGAGGAGTGCATAAGAGAGAAGTGTCAAGCAGATACATATGCAGATACAAGGAGTATTGCATCATACAAAGAGAGAAGATTCTCTCACATGAGTTTGCAGAAGATAAAAGTGAGTTAAAAAAGTAAAAATAAAGAAGGAGATGAGTTTATCAAAGATGATAAGGTTGTCTCTATTTCAGAATATAACGAGAGAGGGAGTAGAGATGCCAGTAGATCAAGAGACACTGATACTTATAAGAGAGTTTTTACCAAGCACAAAAGAGCCACCGCTTCTTACCTACTTTATATTAGGTCTTTTTTTAGGAGTAGTGGTTGTAATAGTTAGATTCAAGAGATATAAAAAAATCAGAGAGCTTTTTATGAAGCTTTTTTAACAAAGGAGATAAAGAGATGAAGAGTATTTTAGAGAGTTTGGTAGCTATTATTGTTGTAGGAACCATATTTATGGGGATTTTATATCTGTTAAAACTAGGCATTAACCATACGAACTCATTTGATATGGATGAAAAAGTAGAGGCGTTTGAAAATCAAAAGACGCTACTTTGCTCAACCGGCATTACTAATAACCAAAAATTGCTTGTCAATAAAAACAACAACTGGGAGATTTATAAAGAGAAGTACTTTAAAAGAGAGGATATGCTTTTAGAAATACGCATCTGCATGGTAGAGGAGTAAAAACAATGGGAACACTTGATTATGTAGTAGTTATGATAGGACTCTCTTTTATTGCAGAGAGCTTGAGTGATGCTTTTAAAAGCCGCAGGGTAGGTAATTGTAAAAGTGAAAAAAAGATACAAGAGCTTGAAGAGCGCGTTAAGTGGGTTGAAGAAAAATTAAATAAAGATGACAAGCTGGGCTAAACTTATAATATTTTTATTTTTAGAGAGAGCTTTCAATGAACAATAATCTGATCTTAAAAAACTATAGAATGCTTATTAAAAAAGATGAGCTAAATAGAGTATTTTTATCTTATGCTATAAACGGTGAAAATGATATTATAGAATACACGGAGGGGATTTTAAAAGTTGTAAACTGCGAAATTGCTGATGCGATGTATAAATATTTTGATACTGATTTAATATCTTATGGAGTGGAGGTTTTTGATGAGAATACAGAGTTTGTGAATCAGTCTGAATGTTAGAAAAAGAAGAGCAAAATAGAAAATATTTGTTTAAAATGTAGGGACCGTTCATAATTCCGTGTCAATCGGGTAAAATTATATTTACCCAAGGAAAGACACATGAAGATAGAAATAGATGTAGAGCAATTTGCTCGTGACATAAAAGCTGGCAAAAGTATTGGCGGTT
>JBAZDX010000023.1:0-28886 GCA_041654255.1 Sulfurimonas sp. | reverse complement strand
AATCAGTTGGAATCAACTATCAGAAATATCTCTGTAACTCAGGTAAACGTTACGGCGGCTGAATCAAATATTCGTGATGTTGACTTTGCTGCAGAGAGTGCAAACTTCTCAAAACACAACATTCTTGCTCAGTCTGGCGCTTATGCTATGAGTCAAGCGAATGCTGTTCAGCAAAATGTGCTTAGATTACTTCAGTAATCTAAATTGAGTAGCCTTTGGCTAGGAGCACGTTTCTTTAGAAAACGTATCAAGGCTGCTTTAGTAGTTTTGACTCTTCTTACAAAGCAAGTTCTCTTTGCTTGCTTTGTTCCTCTTTTAACTTCTTCTTTAAACTCCTCCAAAGTTGGAATACCATATGCTTTATATCATAGTAAAATAAGTTGGATAAATACTCAGGCGGTATAAAATGATAAATGTAACAAAAACTTACCTGCCGGATAAAGAGAAGTATAAAAGATATATAGATGAGATATATGAGAGCGCACAAGTAACCAACTACGGACCTCTTACTCAATTGCTTGAGAGGAGACTTGAAGAGTATCTAGGTGTTAAAAATGTAGTGCTCGTCGCAAATGGAACCGTCGCGCTAGAGATAGCCTACAGAGCTCTTGGGTTAAATGGGTTTGTGATAACAACGCCTTTTAGTTTTGTAGCAACGACAAGTTCGCTGGTAACGAATCAGCTGTTGCCCATATTTGCTGATATTGATGAAAAAACGCTTAACATTGATCCAAATAAGATAAAGAAGCAAATCACTCCAAACACTACAGCTATTGTTGCAACTCATGTTTTTGGAAATGCGTGTGATGTAGCGTCCATAGAGGCAATTGCTAAAGAGCATGACTTAAAAGTTGTTTATGACGGTGCGCATGCATTTGATGTGAAATACATGAATGAGAGCATTTTAAAAAATGGAGATATTTCTACACTTAGCTTTCATGCAACTAAATTATTTCATACCGTGGAGGGTGGCGCGCTTATCATAAACGATGATGAGTTGGTGCAAAAAGCAAGATACCTTATAAATTTCGGTATAGAGAATGCGGAGTCCATCCCGCATCTTGGCACAAATGCAAAGATGAACGAGTTTGAAGCGGCGATGGGGCTGTGTATGCTTGATGAGATAGAGAATATCAAACAAAAAAGAGAAGCTCTACATGAACGCTATAAGAAAGAGTTAAAGGGGCTGGTAGAGTTTCAGAAGCAAAATAAAAATGCTACACAAAATTATGGTTATTTCCCTATCATCTTTGAGAGTGAAGAGCAACTGTTGAGAGTGCAAGAAGCACTCAATGAAAAAGAGGTATATCCTAGAAGATACTTCTACCCATCTCTTGACACGCTTAGCTATATTGAGCCAAAACAGTATATGCCGATTTCAAGGGGTATCTCTAGACGGATACTTTGTTTACCTATTTATCCTGAGCTTAGCGAAGCTGACCAAAGAGAAATAATAGGTTTGATTAAAAACTGCTTTTTATAGGTAAAGGGCAAGCTGTTTTTTATCTATTTTGCCATTTTGGTTTTTAGGTAAACTTTGCACAATCATAACAATATTTGGAATCATATAGGACGGTAAAGAGTTTTTGAGGTCATTTTTGATGTGTATCTCTTGGGTATTTTCTTGTGCTGTCACAAATGCGATTATTTTTCCATAGTTTTGATTTGTTCTCTCATAGATTAAGGCTGATTGATTGATGTAGTTTAGCCCATTTAAAGCGGATTCTATCTCTTCAAGCTCGATTCTATAGCCCATATGTTTGATTTGGTTGTCAGCCCTTCCCGCAAACCAAAGTAGCCCATCTTTCTCATAGACGACATCCCCTGTTTTATAGATGATATCTTTGTGGGTTTTGATAAGTGGGTTTTGTACAAAGTTTTGTGAAGTTCGTTCAATGTCATTGTAGTATCCGAGTGCCACATTTTGCCCTGCCAAGCAAAGTTCGCCTTTTTTGCCTTTTTGCACCTCTTGCATAGCTTCGTCAACTATAAAATATTTGAAATTTGGATTTATGGTGCCAAGAGATGCTAAAGTTTGCATATCTTTAAAATCTTTTTCACTTATATCGTAAGATGAACATATGCAAGTGCCTTCTGTTGGGCCGTAAACATTGATAAATCTTGCATTTTTACCATAAAGAGAGTAGAGTTTTTTTAGCTCACCTTTTGGAAAACCTTCCCCGCCGAAGGTAAATGTTCTGATACTTTGAAATGTCTCTTTGCTTAGAACTTTCATCGTCAAGAGAAAGACTAAAAGAGACGGTACACTAAAGTAGATAGTGCATCTCATCTTGTCTATAAACTTTACAAGTTCTTGGGGGTTTTTGGCAAGCTCTTTTTTAATGGGAATCAAGCCTGCTCCGCTAAAGAGCGCTGTGTAAAAATCAAAAACAGAGTTGTCAAAATAGAGCGGGCTAACTCCGGCAAATCTATCTTTTGGGGTTATCTCGTATCTTTTGATGCTCCAGTGTAAAAAGCTAAGCAGGTTTAAGTGTGAAATTGTCACCCCTTTTGGAGTTCCCGTACTTCCGGATGTAAACATTATGTAGGCAGGAGTTGTGCTTATGATGTTTTGAGATATGTTTATATTTTCGTCATCAAAAGTATCTAGCAGTTTGGTAGTTTTAAAGTTGGCAATGTAAAGAGCATATTTCTTGGCTATATTTTGTAGCTCTTGAGAGATATCTGAGTCGCTTACAAGTAGTTTAGGGTGGCATAAAGCTATAATCTTTTCTGCTCTTGCGGGAGGATTTTCTTCATCCATGTTTGTGTATGTCGCCCCTATCTTCAAACATGCTAACATACTTGCATATCCTGTCGGCTCTTTTGTACTAAATATGCCCACGACATCATACTCTTTTATCCCTAGGGATAAAAAATAGTTTGCGATTTTGTTAGATAATTTGTTAAGTTCACTGTATGTTATGGATATATCGTTATAGTAAAGAGCTGTTTGGTTGTTATGCTTGGAGGCAATATCGTAAAAATAGTTTGCTAGATTATAGTAGTTCATTTTTTATGGCCAACCAAAATGAACATACTGATTGCTACACCAAAATAATTTTCATATAAGTAAGCAGTTGAGATATTTGTTAAAAAAGCGTCTGAATAAGTCTTTAGTTCATTTTCAGAACTAAAAACTTTAAATAAATATCCATTTCTCAAATTGTAAATATCATTTGTAATTTCAATAACATTATCATCAAGTTCTAAAGCATTCTTACAAATAAAATTTTTCTTTTTTTCAGGAAAATTTGCTATTAAAACACCGCCTTTTTTTAGTACTCTCATATATTCAGCAACTGTGTCATTAAAGCTATTTGGTGTATTTATGTAATACATGCTTGAAGATGCTAGAATAATGTCAAAATACTCATTAGGGTATGGTATATCTGCATTACTTCCAACTTTAAGCTCACAATCAATGCCATTATGTTTAGCTTTGTTTTGTACACTTTGAACAATCTCTTCGGTTATCTCAACACCATAAATCTTTAGTCCTAAATTTTTTAATAATGTGAAATTTCTACCATCACCAAAGCCTATATCTAGTACTTTCGCATTTTCATATATTCTTTTATCAAGAGCTAAATTCGGATAACTCCCTGCCATTGTTCGAATTATCCACTCTGTCGGATACCAATGGGGAGATTGTGTTTTTTGTAAATGTTCATTAGTATAAGTTGATTGTAAATTAGCCATTAGTCCTCCAAAACTGCATAGCCAAAACCACTTTTACCAAAGCCATTGCCATTGTAAAACATAATTTTTTTATTATTAAATATTATAGATGCATAAGCAATCATTTCTGAATCCCAATCATTCTTTGATGGACGAATCCCTACATTTTTATCTTTTCTAATCCAATTAAGTCCATCTTCTGATTCAGCATAACCAATTTTATAGCTATTCTTGGCATCCTCTCCTCTATAGTTAATAGAAGAACGAGAAGAGTACCACATTTTATAAGTTTTGCTATCTTTGATAACGTATGGACGGGCTATGGCTTCCCCGTCATATTCATAAGGAATACAAATATGATTTTTTCTTTGCCATTCTATCCCATCATCTGATTCTGCGTATTTTATAAGATAGACTGGTTCGAATTTATTGGCTATTTTTTTCCATTCAGTACAAGAAAGATACCACATTTTAAATTTATTTTCATCTACTATTACGCTGTTTCCACCAACAAAAAAAGGGTCGTCTTTTGATACAGAAAGAATTGGTCCAATAGAAACTTTTTTAAAGGTATCCCCACCGTCATTGCTTATTGCTAAACCAATAGCAGTAGAAAATGGCGTGGTAGTTCTCAGATGCCATCCAGTATAGTACATATAAATTTTATCTTCATGTTTAATAATGTCTTGAGGCATAACACCAGCTTCATCGAATGTACCAATAGAGCCTAATTGCAAAAGTGGCTTATTTCCTATCTTAATGATTTTTTTGAGTTTAATATCAAAATCAATAAAAACAGGTAGAGAGCAATTATTGATATCTCTTGAGCTAAAATAAATCCTATAAACATCACTATATTTATGTAACGCAATTGGGCATTGAGAATGTGAAACAGTATACTGATTTTCATTTATTTGAAAAATTTTCCCTTTTTTAATCCATTTCATCACTTTATTTCCAGTATCTTAGATAGATTTTCATTAAGCCATTGATGTATGCTTTTATCCTCGTTTTGTGCTTGTTTTATGACCATGCTTTTGAGTTCCTTCGTTACACCCTCAAGTTTTCCATAGTATCTTGTATTGAGTGTACCACCTCTAGTTCCAGGTATAAGAAGATCAAAATTTCCTTGTGGTTCACCCTCTCCAACATCAAACTCTATCATGTAGTAAACGCCACCAATAATCCATCTTACAATAACATTTCTTGCTTCAACTGGAATTTCTTTTAAGGGTATCTCAAATGTAAACAGAGGATTGTTGTTTAAGAGAATCTTTCCAAATTCGGTATCGTAAAGCCATGGTGGCATACTTTCATCGCCAACCAAGACTTTTCCTCCGGGTTTTACAACTCTTGCCATCTCTTGAAGTGCTTGTTCGATGTCTCCAAAAACATTTAAACCTCCAAAGCTAATTAGTCTATCAAACGAGTTGTCTTTGAAAGGTAGATGTTCGGCATTTGCCAAACAGTAAGTAACATCAATATCATAGCGATCTACTTTTTCTTTGCATTTTTTAAGCATTTCTTTTGAAATATCGGCACAATATAAAGAACCATTTTTTAGTTTTTGGGCTATTCCAACACTATCTTTTCCTGTTCCACAAGATAAATCTAGCACTGTGTGATTGCTCTCTAGGTTAAGCCAAGTTATAAAATCATCTCTTATCTTTTGTTCATTTTCATTTTGAATGTCAAAAGTTAAATGGGCGACATCATCATATATCTGAGCATTTTTATCATAATACTCTTTTTGTTCTTTGGTTATTTCTTTAAGTTCTTTTCCAAAAAAAAGATTGCATATGCCTTCACTTGTATTAATTTCCTTAAAGCTAAGGGCTCTTTTTTTTATCGGATCAAAAAATATTTTTTTTTGCATCTTTTATCCTTCTATATTATAATAATCATACTCAAACAATTTTTTAAACCCTATTTTTTGAGCCAATTTAGCAGAAGCTAAATTATTGCTATAGCAATCCCATAGGGGGGTTATGCCATTTTGTAGACAGTTTTGACAAAAATGCTCTGTAAGATTAGTGCCAGTTTTGTTGTTTCTTTTACTCTGCTCTACATAAATATCAAGTTCGCAAAAGTTTTTTACTACCGCTGCTCCATAGCAAATTCCAGTTCCATTTTTATTTACCACTCCAAGACTTTTGGTTTTAAAATCATGGCAACTGTTCCAATATCTTGAACATAAATCTAAACCAAATAGTGACCAAAAGTCAGCTGCGCTTTTTTTGATAGAAAAGATGTCTATGCTTTTTAAGAGATGCGGCGCTTTTTTGTCATATATATATTTTAACCTTGTTGATTTATAAATCCTTAGTTTTTCATCGCTTTTGAGTTTAGCATTTGGGTCATAAATTCTTAATTTGGAAACGAAAGGCGATATGAACTGTTTTGCATTTTGGATGAAATTATCGGTATTTCTAAGATCGCCGAGTATATATGAAAATCCAAATTTGTGCACAATCATGTATGTATCGTTTTGAATCACAATATAACCTTGTTGTATTTGTTCAATTACGGATGTTATGATTGGAAAATATTCGATTTTTTCGTCATACTTGTTATGAAGGCTGGCATACTGCTCTGGCTTTAATAATTGCATTAAATAGTCAACCCTCCATCGATTTTTAAAGTTTTTCCATTCACATGGTCATTTTCTATAACAAACTTTATCGCACTTGCGATATGCGCGGCATTTCCGAGTCTTTTTATGGGTGTTTGTTTTTTCATCTCTTCAAGTATTTTTTCACTAACTGCCATATGTGTTGACTCCGTGTCCATAAATCCGGGAGCTATGGCTACGCTTCTTATGCCAAATCCACCCAGTTCTTTTGCCCATACTTTTGTCATAGATTCTAGTCCTGCTTTTGCGGCACTGTACGCACTCTGTCCTGCGTTGCCTTTTGCACTTATGGAACTTATATTTATAATTACCCCTTTGGTTCGGTTTAGTACCATCTGCTCAGCCACATATGAGCCAAGAACAAAAGGAGCCGTAAGATTTATATCTATCACTTTCTGCCAATTTTCGATACTGTGTCTTTTTTCTTTTGACATGATATTTATAAGAGGTTCACTATATAGTATTCCTGCATTATTGATTAAAATATCTATTTTTGAAAATTTCTCAATAGTTTTATTTACAGCATTTGCAATTTCATCTTCTTTGGTTATATCACAAACGATTTTAAGTATATTTTCATTTTCTGCCAAGCTATCTAATGCCTCTTTGTTGATATCAAGTACTACTACTTTTGCATTATTTGACAACAGCATCTCTACTGTAACTTTACCAAGTCCGCTTGCTCCTCCCGTAACTATGGCAATTCTGTTTTCAAGTTTCATCTATGCCAACTGCTCATGTACTATTTTTTTTATTGTTTTTATATCTTTCATACTCATGATATCATCCATTGTTAGTTGTATTTCTAGGCCTTCTTCTATGGACGTGACCAAATCCATATGTGTTAGTGAATCCCATCGTTCAATATCTTGCATAGTTAGAACATCGCTTAACTCGCTATCTTTTAGTCTAAATACTTCACATAATATTTTATTTAGTTTTTTCATCTACTAAACCCCTGCAAATTGTAAAAATCTCTGAGAATCAAGCCGAAATTTCTCGCCGTCTTTTGAGATAAAAACCTCTTTTTCATTCGTGTTTTTGGTAATCAATGTATTTGCGCCTATAAAATTTTCATTCTCTAAGATTATGCTGTGTCCGATGGTTGCATTTACACCGAAAAAACATTTTGACTTTACAGTCGTATCCCCAGAGATTACTACACCGGATGTTATCCAGTTTGTATCTCCAAGTGTGCAACCATGTGCGATGACGGCATTGCTCCATATAATGTTACTATCTCCTATGGTTGCATAAGGCTGAATCGTTACATGGTCCAAGATGATATTGTTTTTGCCTATCTTTATGTTGTCATGCATCTCAACAGATGGATGGATGTAGTTTATAAACTCATACCCCTTCTTTTTTGCTTCCAGGTATTTTTGCTCTCTTATATTATTCATCTGCAAATAACCCACAGCGATAATCATATTGTGCCTGCTCGTATCATACTCTTTTTCAATATTTTCAAAAGAGACAACGGGTAAACCCTCTATAAAATCCTCTTTTAGATAATCTTTTTCAACCGTAAAAGCAACTACTTCATACTCTTTTTTTAAAAATTGATATGTAATTTTTGCTATTTTCCCATTACCGTATATTATGATTTTTTGCATAGCACTTCCTTATGTTAGCTCATATTTTGATAGTATTTTTGTAATTTCGCTTTTGTTATTAAACATCATCACGTCTATAATAGATAGATTTGGAACAAATACATCAGTAAATTGTTTGTATTCCAGTGGAGTTGTTTTTAAAAAGTTAAGAGCAATTCCCTCTTGTTCAAACCTCTCTTTGGCATAAAGAGCCTGCCCGCCGATTGCGTTGATATAGTTCGTCGCTTTTAGAATTTTTGCTATATCGATTATCTTCTCTTGGGCTTTTAGTGTGCTATTTTTTTTAATATCACTTGAGTAGATAAACTCTGTATCCATTCCAAGATAAAGAGAGACTTTTTTTAGTAAAAAAGCTAAAAAATAAGCCAAATTTTTCTCTTCTTGCATTAGGATGTTCTCAAGAACTGCGTATACATCGTCAAAAAACGGAGCCTTTTTGTAGGCAGTTTGTAAAGTCTTTAGAAGCTTCTTTTGGTTACTTCCAATTTCTATCTCGTTGATGAGCTTGTTTTGGCTTGCCCCAAGCAACTCTAGCGTAACTCTTTGTTTTTGTCTATCGACAAGTATGTTGTTTCTGTTAATATAGCTTTTGTTTATGTAGTTTACATCATCGTAAACTACAAAAGTATCCACGGCGCTAATAAGTTGCCAGTAGCCTATGTATGGGAAAAAGTATGGTTGCATTATTGCTAATTTCATAAGTTTATATCGAACTTTTCTCTAAAAAAATCATCAAGTTCCTCGTAAGCACCACTATTCTCATAAAGCACCGAGTTTCGCTCTAAAATCTTGCTTTTTATAGACTCTTTGTAGTTTGCATCACTTGCTAGTTTTATGGCAAGATTAACATATTCCGCCGCGCTTTTTGCATAAAAGTCGTCTATTCCCATTTGCTTGTAGTACCAGTATGTAACTCTGGAATACATAAGTTCTTTGGGGTAAGTAACGATAGGTGTGCCAACTGAAAAAGCCTCTATGGCAGTTGTGCCAAATCCAAAATTTACAGGCTCTAAAACAGCGTCTGCGTGATGCATATAGCTCAGAAATGCGTCACTCTTTGCCCAAGGCATAAACTTAATATGCTCTTCATGGAGAAGCTTTATCAATCGTTCTTTGACTGCACTGTCCCACATGTTCTCAGTTGCATCTTTGAAAAAGATAAAAACTGCTTTATTGTCTTTCTTGAGTATATCGTTCAAAAGTCCATCTAACTCTGGATGGATTTTTTGCAGTTTTGAGGGGATTATGTAGTTGTGTTTTGTGCAATCTAGTCCAAGTTCTTCTTTGGTTAAAAATGTTTCGGGAATTTTTGGTTTGTCATAATGCCCTACAAGATTTTCAAACAGAAGCAACTCTTCTGTGTAATACTCTTGAGCATTTTGTGCCTCTAGGTTTTTATTTGAAAAGAAGTAGTCTATGGTAGAGATTCCGCTTGTAACCGGATGTCCGCCAAAAAGTCCTTGGATATGAGCTAGTCTTGCATGCGCAAGTAGATAAATGACAGGATTCATCCCTATGTCCGTATAAAGCAAGATATCAAGTTCATCATTGGTTATGGTTTTTCTCATCTCTTGCAAACTTCCGCCAAGAAGATGTACATTTTTATGAAAGACTTTAGTGGTCTCTTTTGAGAGTGTATATATTTTTACATCATAAAGTGAATTTTTTTCAAAAGAGTCGATGATGTTTTTTGCAAATTTAAGCACTGGATGATTTGGGATAAGGAGTGCGCTGATAAAGCCTATCTTTATCTTTTTACCACTAAAGCGGTAATTTTTGCAGTGCTTGGCAACATGGCTTATCTCCGGTGATGCTTGCCTATAAAAATCCGAGAGTCTTGATAGGATATTTTTGTTATTTCTGTTGTGATAAGCAAGAAGAAAGGTTTGATAGACAGAGAGTTTTTGCTCTGGAATTCTGATATCTAATTTTATCAACTCTTCTATTTCGTCAGCAAGTCTCTCTCTTGCGCTATCTATAGCTTCTTGGGAGTGGTAAACGGGTAAAACCGGCTCAAGTAGTGCAACGATCTTATGTTCTTTTATAAGAAGTTCTTTATAGGGTTCTAAAAATTCATGCGCTTTTTGAATCTGGATTGTGCCATATAAAAACTCTGCATACAAAGAGATTAAGGAGACATTTTGAGAAGGAGTTTGAAAATACTCTTTAAGGATAGTGAGTGTTTTACCATGAAGCTTGCTTGCTGTTTGAGATATAAGTGCGTAGTTATAAAAAGCGTCTTCAAAAAGATCTTTTTTTGCTCCTTTGGTATATATGCATTTGCCAAAATACATATAGGCATTTGCATTATTTCGATAAGTGTTGTATGAAATAATCCCAAGCGCTAGATATGCCGAAAGTACCAGCTCTTTTTTTTCTGTTTCGGAATTTTCTACAATGCATTCATGAAAAATTATCTCATGAAAAGTCTCAAGCGCTTTTCTAATCTCTCCTTTATTTTGTTTATCTTTTGCTTTCATATATGCAGCGTTAAAGTTGAACGTTTTTTTTAAGGTTGTTTTTTTAGTTTGAATAGCTTCTGGTGTGAGAAAAACATTTTGTGTATATGTTTTTTCCACCTTTGTAAGTATCTTGCTGTACTGTGTAATAGATGTTAAAAAAGAGAGGTGTTCATTTTTTTGATGCAGGGTATATATAAACTCTAAAACTCTGTTTTCAAGAGAAAACTCATCATCTGCTATGCTAAATATAGCAACTTTGTTTTTGCATAAAGTCTCATAGTCAACAAGAAAACAAGAGAGTTTAAATATCTCGATATTTGGCTCAATGATAAGAATAACCTGAGGATTTGTTCTAGCAAGCATTTCCTCTATGCCAAAACCAAGCAAAGAACCAATAAAGATAATTTTTTCAGGGTTAGGCTGTTCTTTTAGTGCATTTGCAACCTGTTCTTTTGCCAAGAGAAGAGGATTTTCTTGTAGCAGTGTCTGCTTAGTTTTTATAGATTCAATGTTAAAAAAACCTCTCTCATCGACAATCAAGTCATAGAGTTGATTTTCTTTAACGATAGATAGTTTATATAAAATATCTACATAATTTTTTTTGAAAAATTGCAAATTTTTTAGATATAGAATGCTTAAATCATCAATATCTGTCATAAAATTCCTTACTATGCGCTTTTAATAAAAACAAATAGCACGAAATGTTCCATTGTCAACAAACAGCCTTTGTGTAAATATTCCGATAAAACAGTCAATATAGTTATTTAATAAAATAAAAAAAGGATTTGTTATGGCTATAAGTTCATTGGGTACAGGACCGGCGTATTTATATAAGACCTTTTAGATCAGCTCAGGGAAGCTTAGTAGGCGAATTCGCTTGCTTTGTTCTTCTTCTTGTATTTCTCCAGCTTTATACTTTTTATAAATAAATACTTAAAATATAAAATTTTGTCGTAAAATGTCGTAAATTTGATACAATATTAAAAAAGTATTAATTATGATATTTTTGTCATAATATGTCGTAAAAGGAAAGTTTGTAAAAATGAAACTTAATCAAACCCAAGAGATTATTCTAAATATTGTCACCAAAGAGCAAGAAATAGTTGCTTCTGTGCTTATTGCAATAACTCAGATGAATCCTAGAACTGTTCAAAGAGCTCTAAAAAAATTAGCCGAGTATGGAATTATTGAAGCATTAGGCACGACAAAGGACAGACGCTATAAACGAATCTACAATAAGGATGAAGCACCCCATCAATATATACTCTTTAACAGTGGTGAAAAATCCGGAAAACTCTCTTTTGGAAATGGAGAATATACTTTTGTATATGACAACAACTATAAAGGTGAAGAGTTTGAAGGTTTAAAAAAAAGTTCTACCAACAGAAGTTCAGAGTTGTTTGCATTTTTTGAAAACCTTATTCCAGAGTACGAACGAAGGGAAAAGCTTTTACAAGGCAAAGAGGATTTAGGACTAGTTTTAGAAGAGTTAAGCAACTCTCATGGTGCTTTGGATTTTATACCAATGAGTGAAGTACATAAGTATATATCTAACTACGGAAAAAGAGCAAGTTGGGTAAGTGTAAAAAATGAGATACTGCAAGATAATGATTTTCCAAATTTACTAGACTTTGAACTGCTAATTGATGATGATATCCTTGATGCCGAGTCAAACAGGGAACATTCCGATTTAAGTGGCTTTCAAACAAAAATAGATATAGAAATTGATTTTAAAAACAAACAGATAAAAGAGTCTGATAGTGCAGAATATCTGTTAAAGCCACGCAATAAAAAGAAACACAACTATTTTCATGTAGATGATGATGGAAAAAAGAGACATTTTCCATATATTGCATTTAATGAGCATCTGTTTATGAGCTTTGCAAAAAATGAGCTTGGTTTTAATGTACCATACACAGCTATTGTAAAAGCAAAGGATATTGACTTCCACTATGTAACAAAAAGATATGACCGCTATAATGGCTTAAAGTATCCCCAAAAAGATTTTGCACAGGTGTTAAATATACTGAGCAAAAATAAATATAAAAGTGATAGTCAAACTCTATTTGAAGCAATTAATAAAACATTGATGAACAAAGAGCAAAAGCTAGAAGCACTCCGTTTTTATTATTACAGCTACCTGATTAAACATGCAGATTTACACCTCAAAAACATAGCTGCACTCAATATCGGAAATAACAAGTATATACTTTCACCTCTATATGATCTCATCTCTATAGGAATTTATAACGGTGATGCTTACGATATAGGCTTAGGTATGAAAAGCCCCTATAAAAAACCAAAAAATTGGAATATCAATGATTTTTACACTCTTGGCTCTGCTATAGGTATCGCACCTATCGCTTTTAAAAAAGAGGCGCGCAAAATAACTAAGATATTTCTTCAAAAAATGCCAGAGTACATCAAAAAAGTGCAAGAGTTTGAGAAGATACACCCTTTACCAATGCAACAGACTAGAGATTCTAAAAGTAGTGCTACATTCTCAAAACGCTTAACAAGCATGTTTGAAAATAAAATCATACAACTTAAAAAAAGTGGAATTATTCAAGAACTAGAGTTAGTTCAAGAAGCAGGTGGGTTACTCAATGCAGAAAAAAATTGATGTTCCTCTGATTCGTAAATATAAATCTAAACTAAATCGTTTAATTGTCGATATAAACTACAATATATTTAATAACGCAAGGTTATTTCAAAAAGGATTCATCATGGCAATAAGTTCACTAGGGGCAGGTGCCGGAGTACTTACTCAGGACCTTTTAGATCAGCTTAGATCAGCTGACGAAGCGCAGTACATACAACCTCTTGATACCCGTAAAGCAGAAGAGACGGCAAAACAGGATGCTTTTAACGTCATTGAAGCATATATGGACAATGTTGAGTCAAGCTTGAACACATTGACAGAGTATGGTGTTTTTGAGTCAAGAACGGCGAGCAGCAGCAGTGAAAGCGTTGCTACTGTGAGTGTTGCAGACAGCAGCGATATACAGGACTTCTCTCTTGAGGTTTTAAACCTCGCTACAAAAGAGATAGTTCAGAGCGCACCTTTAGCATTTGCAACAAAAGAGTCTACCGTTGCAACGGGGACTGGGCAGATGGGACTTACTGTCGGGAGCAATACTTTTACAATAGACTATGATTCGACCACGACTCTTGAGGGATTGAAAGATTTGATTAATGACGCGGCTGGAGATAGTGTGAGTGCAACTATCGTTCAAGTGGCTGATGGCGACTATAGACTTTTCTTAAACGCAAAAGAGAGCGGAACAGGGCAGGATATAGCTATAACAGATCTCTCTGGGGCTGATGCGTTTCTTAATACAGCGCTCACGACCGGTGTTACCAATGTTCAAGAAGGTATAGATGCGCAGTTTAAGTACAATGGGCAGACAATTACTCGCAGCAGCAATGTTGTGGACGATTTGCTCTCGGGGGTTACTATTACGCTTAAAGAAGCGGGTACTACAAATATTTCGGTTGAGCAAGACAAAGAAAATATAGCTTCAAAGATAGAGAATTTCATAAGTAAATACAATGAAGCACTCTATCAGCTCAATCAAGATACTAAGTCAAGTGAAAAGGTTGAAGAGAGAGGTGTTTTTTCTAGTGAGAGCACTATCAAAAATATGAAATCTGACTTGATAAATATGCTAGGCACGGTGGGTGAGGGTGTTGGCAGAATTCAGGACTACGGTATTGAGGTTGCAGATGATGGAAGCCTTTCGCTTGATACTTCAAAGTTAAACAGTATGCTTGATGAGAATCCTGATAACGTTCAGGCATTTTTTGCAGGCGGAACATTTACAAAAAGTGATGGTTCTGAGGTTACGCTTGAAGGCGCGTTTGTTCAGATGGAAGAGGATGTCTCAAAATATACTGCATACAATGCAGGACTAGATCAATACGGAAATCTTCTTGAGACTAGATTTGAAAGCATAGAAGATCAAAGAACAAAAGCTACAGAGAGACTAACTGCTAAGTATGACATTATGGCAAAACAGTTCGCGGCGTACGATGCAATGATAACTCAGCTTAATAGTGTTTCACAAATGTTTACAGATTTGGTAAACTCTGAAGCGACCCAAAAATAGCCTAAAAATAGGCTTGAAATGCTAAAGTAAATGCCGGAATTGTCGATTTACTTTGCATGAATAAAAAAAACGAAAATGATTCAAAAGGATTTGAGATGTATGGCAATGTAGCTCATAATATTTATGCACAAAACAATGTAGGGATAGAGTCTCCGGCAAAACTGATAGAGATGCTATACGAGGGTGTTCTTCGTTTCAATGCTCAGGCAAAAAAAGCTATAAGAGATAGCAATATCGAGAAGAGAGTTTATTGGATAAACCGCTCTGTTGCCGTTATAACCGAGCTAATATCTACTCTTGATTTTAATAATGGGCGTGTTGCCAAGTATCTAGAGGGGCTCTATAACTATGAGATCCAGCTTTTAAACATGGCGAATGTTCAAAAAGACGAGTCAAAAATTGATGAGGTTAGTAATGTTTTTAAAGGGTTGCTAGAAGCTTGGAGAGAGACCACGAATGTGGCTAACTAAGCTCAAGATAGCTATTATTGAGAAAAATCCAGACGCTTTAGGTAAGCTTTTGGATGAGGTTCCTCAGCTAGGGAGTCAAAAAGAGATAGAAGAGGCGCTATATCTTTTAAAAGAAGCGACTGCTTTGATGAACACTCTTAAAGACGAAACAAAAGCTTCTATGAAGCTGATTAAGAAGAATCTTGATTTTTTACGCTCTACTGATATTCCAACTTCAAAGAAGCTAGATATACGCTCATAACTTATTTTTAAAAATCCCAAAATTTAAACTTTTAATGTTACAGCAAAGATACTGTTTTTATGGTAGAATAATTCCAAAACATAATGTCAATTGGATTTAAATATGCCTATTTTATACGCAGATTATTCGAGAGTAAATCATGAAGATTTGGCAAGTGCCATAGGGCTTAAGCCCAAGCATATTCCGCTATTGATAGCAAATTTTATAGAGGAGTCTGCTTCGATAATGGAGATGCTAAAAAATGCCATAGAGGCTTGTGATTATGAAAAAATAAGGGCAAATGCCCACTCCATAAAAGGGAGTGCGGGAAATCTAAAATTCAGCGAAGTATATGAGATGGCAAGAGAGGTGGAGTTTGCCGGAGCAAAAGAGGAGAATGACTTTGAGTATGAAGCCTATTTTGACGCCATTAAGAGTGCAATAGGGACAATATCACTCTAAGCTCTTTGTTATTTTAGCTTTTTTGGCTATAATTGCGTCGCTTCTCTTTAGACCTGTGCAATGGTGCTTTGAGTTACTGTGTCAGGGTAGGAATACAGCAGCACGCCTTAGAGTGTTATGTGCCGCAGGTATCTGGAGAGGAGTCTCTCGGCGATACTTTTTCTCAACTTCTTCGTTAAAATTTGGTTGAATTTCGTCATTTACCTCAAGTAAACTCCTCAATTAAACAAAATTTTGCCTCGAATTTGAATAAAAATATCAATCTTTTCTATGTTTAGAAATCCCACATGCCTGATTTGGCTTTGGTGGATTATTTTTGAGATATGTCAAATCTTCGAGCGTTTGCGTCAAAACTCTCTTTTGTTGTAGCAGTGGAAGCATACGGTTGTCTTTTTCGTTCATTGGCAAGCTCATGTCTAAGAGTACTGCCTCAACCTCTTTGTCTAAATCAAGTAGTGCATTGTTAATATGTTTAATAGAATTCATCCCGTGAGTATAACAAAATTTTAAAAAAATTGGGTATAATTGCGCTTCAATTTACAAAGGAGTTTCGATGCCAAAAATGAAATCGGTTAAAGGCGCTGTAAAGCGTTTTAAAGTTAAGAAAAATGGTACTGTTAAACGTGGTACAGCTTACCGCAGCCATATTCTAACAAAACAAGATTCAGATACTCGCTCAAAGCAGCATAAACCAAAAGTTATTGCAAAAGTTGATGAAAAAAATGTAAAGGCTATGATTAACTAATTTTAGTTAATTGTTAAATCTCCAGCAAAATAGTAGCTGGGCAAGACCACCAAGATGTGGCACCTTGAACACAAAAAGTGACTAGGTAAAGAAAAAAGGAAATAAAATGCCAAGAGTAAAAACAGGTGTTGTTCGTAGAAGAAGACACAAAAAGATATTAAAACTAGCAAAAGGTTTTTACAGCGGTCGCCGTAAACATTACCGTAAAGCTAAAGAACAAATAGAACGTTCAATGTACTACTCGTTCCGTGACCGTAAGCAAAAGAAACGTGATTTCCGTAAACTATGGATTATCCGTATCAATGCAGCTTGTCGTCTTAACGGTATGAACTACTCATCATTTATGAACGGTATTCACAAATCTGGCATCGAACTTGACCGTAAAGTTCTTGCTGATATGGCGATGAATGACGCAGCGGCATTTAGTGCAGTTGCAGCAGCATCAAAATCAGCATTAGCAAAATAAGTAAAATTTTGAAGTGTAGCTTTTGCTACACTTCATCCTCAACCTTGTGTAAAAAAAGCACACTGTTTCCCTTTGAGTTATAATATATCCCGAGTGATGATTGTCTTGAGATATAAACCCCTCGACCGTTAAAGTTCTTCTTATCTCTAAATATCTTGCTTAATATCTGAGTGTCAAATCCCACTCCCTCATCTTTTATAAGTGTAGTTATATATTTTCTTGAGCTGTAATCAATAGTATTTACTGTTACTGTTATCTTTTTGTCGCACTTTTTTTGCAACTCTTCTAATGTCGTAAAATAGTTGTCTTCGCTTAGTAGTCTATGTTTTGTATCTGTATCAAGACCAAGGTTTCCATGTTCATAAGCATTCATAAAGAGTTCAGAAAAAACCACACCTGCATTATATGCTAGTTTGAAATTTTGTGTCATTTCTGTCCAAATGTCGGAGTACCACTCGTTTGCTTCGTCTATCGCATCAAGAGAACTATTAAAAGTTTTGGATATTTTTTTAATAGAATCATTTAATCTTAACCGATTGATAAATATAAATGTCATATCATCTTCTTGTGTGTCAATCTTCCACAAAATCTTTTCTCGTAGCTCATCTTTTGTAAAAGAGGATAGAAAGTCATCTTTTATATAATCTGCGTAGAGTGTTTGTCTATTTCTTATGCTATTTTCAATTATACCGTCACTATAAAAAAGAAACTTTGTTATTTGCTCAATGTCAATTTTAGAAACTTCAAATGTTTTTATGTATTTGCTTATAGGAGGGTTGTTGGATTTGATGTAAATTATCTCTTTGAAAGTTGACTGAAGAAGTGATGATGGCATGGCAAACTTGCAATAGTACATAATTGCACTTTTATAGTCAATAACAATAAAATCAGCTGATATTGTCTCATCTTCAAGCAAAATAGGTTTCATATACTCTAGTGCTGATTCTATGAGATTTTCAAGAATGAAATTATCCTTCATCTTATCTATAACATGGTTTATATAGGCAGTAAGAAGCATTGAGCTAAGTGATGCAGAGAGACCTTTTCCCATACCGTCGATTATAAAAAAAAGCTGTATATCTTTAGTTATTTCTCTTGCACTATACGCATCTCCGCTTAATACATCTAATGGTTTGTAGAAAAAATCTATAAGCGTAGCAGAACTATTTTGATGCATTTGATAATAAAAATCATTTCTTAGAATATTTAACTCTTTTGAGAATGCTAAATCTTCTTGATATGAGTTGTATTTCTCTTTTTTTTCAAACTCTCTTATTCTCTTCTCCCTTTGCTCTTTTATATAGTTATTCGCAATCAGGAGCTTGGATACGTTCTCAATAGCCTGCATAACTTCTATTGCAACAATTGGTTTTTTGATGAAGTTGTTTACATTTAGCTGCAGTGCTTGCACTATTACATCTATATCTTGTATAGCAGAAACCAGAATAATAGGGATATCTTTATCAACATTTCTGATTTTTTTAATCATATCTATACCGTTAAGTACGGGCATATCGTAATCGGCAATAATAATATTTATATCTTCATCGTAAAATTTCTGATACCCATCTTCGCCATTTTTTGCAAAAATTATTTTTTTTACCAAACCTTCGAAAATAGCATCATAAAGCAGCTGTGTGGTTTTGTTATCTTCAACACAAAGGAGTGTTAAAGATTTTAGATAATCTAATACTGAGCTGTCGATATTGCTGTGCATTAAATTTTAAATTTGCTCAGTTCGTTTTGCAGTCTGTTCGCATCATTTGAGAGTTTTACAGCGGCTTCATCTAACAGATTTCTATGCTCTGTATTTCTTTGAGAAATCTCTATGATTTCATCCATGTCGCGGATGAGTTCTTTTGTTTTTGTAGCAATGTAGGTACTTTGGTGCATAACATCGCTAGACTTATCGGTTGTTATGGAAAGATTTTCTTTTGTCTCCTGCGAAGATGAGATTAAAGCCTGTGCCGAACCTGATATATTGCTCATATTTTTTGATGTTTTTAGTGTCTCTTCAGATATCTCAATAACATTTTGAGTTATTAGATTTACATTGGCGCTAATCTCGCTGAGACTTTTTTGTGTTCTCTCAGCCAGTTTTCTTACTTCATCGGCAACAACGGCGAATCCTCTGCCATGTTCACCTGCTCGTGCCGCTTCTATTGCCGCGTTAAGCGCAAGCAGATTCGTCTGGTCCGCAATATCTGAAATAATCGCTAAAACATCTTTGATATTTTTTGCCTGTTCTGTAAGAGATGAAACTTTTTGAACCAAATCTTGCTGATGCTCACTTCCATCTTCTATCGCCTTAACGACAGAGTCAAGCTCATGGATAAAGCCATCCAGTACGCCAAATGTCTGTTTTAAGTCTTCCGTTACAGTAATGGAAGCCTCTTCAATAGCATCAAGACGAGTTCCGACCTCACTTACAAGAACATTTATTTTTGTGATTTTGCCATCTGCAAGTTCACCATTTTTTGTAAGCTCCTCTACAATATTGTTTAGGAGTTTACTCTCTTTAGATGTTGCCATAGAGACATCTTTGGCTTGATATACGCTCTCTTTAAATGCTACAATCATTACATGCAAAGCTTTTGAAATTTGTGAGATTTCATCGCTTCCTTCTACTATGATGTCGCAAGTTAAGTCTAAGTTGCTAGATACACACTCTATCTTCTCTAAGGAGCTGCGGACACTTCTGTTTACGCCTCTGCTTATTGTAAATATGATTAAAAATATTGCAATAGCAAAAATTGTATAGCTAAGAAGCGTTATAAGAGCGGTTCTGTTCTCTTTTGACTCAACTTCATCTAGCAGTATGCTGTTTTGTTTTGCAAGCTCATCATCAACCTCTTTTAAAAGGTCTATTTTTTTAGTTATAGTTTGAAACCATGTAACGCTATTAACCCCAAAATCGCCATCTAAAGCTTTGGTTCTCGCAATGTCTCTCATTTTGTTAACTTCAGCAATGACGGGAGAGTTCATCTTCTCTTGGTATAGTGCTTTTGAACTATCAGTCGCCATTGATAAATAAGCATCTAAAAAGGCATCCTGTTCAGCAACAAGCGTAACCCACTTGGCAAATACGCCATCTCCAAATTTGTCGGCGGCGAAAGTTCCGCTTAATACGGCTCTTTCAATCCCTGCGCGCTCTTTTGATTTTAGAAAGTTGCTGTAGGAATCAAGTGCTTTCACTAGCTCTTGGGTGTTTGCCAGTTTTGCGGTAAGCGATACGATGTTTAAAATCTTTTTATTCATATTTGTGTAGTATGCAACTACCTCACCAACACTTATCGAAAGAGAATCAACCTGTGAGCGAATCTGCGCTATTTTGCCCATGTCTGAGTTAAAAGCTGATATTTCACTGTTAAGCTCTTTTGGGAATGATTCTAAATCTAACGTGGCAATATATGAAACTAAATCATCATACTCTTCTTTTGTCAACTCTCTCTGTTTTGGCAGAATATCACCAAACTGTCCACCTTTTGAGCCGATGAAGCCCGCACTTGCTCCTCGCTCTTTTTGTGTTTCATGGATTAAATGGCTTAATTTTATAGAGAGCTCATTCAATGCTTGTGCTTGATGAATCATCGCGCTGTTTTTGAATGTGCTAGTAAGAGTAATAGCAATAATTACAAGAGCAAACGAGACAACTATCGCGGTAATAAGGTTTAATTTATATTTGATTGTCATGTTAAGCTCTTTTTGCTTTGAAAGTTGATATTAAATTTAAGTCATCTAAAAGGTGTAAAAGCTGTTCGTTTCCGACATTCATGTGGATATCAATGTTGTCTTTTAAAACAAGTTTGTTCAGGAGACCGATTACAGAGGAGGTTATCGAGAGAGAATCCACAATATTTACATTTATATGTTTATGTTGAAGAATTAGGCTCTCAACGCTTTCTTTAATATTTTGAAAGTCACTTATACTTTTGATGTTGCCTGTGATTTTAATTGTGTTTGACGATGTTTCGATTTCCATAAACCCTCTCCTTTGTGCAATAAACGGCACATGTTGCGTGTAGTTTATAATTTAAATAATTAAAGTTAACTAAAGTCGGTTATCTGTTCTATCCAATCTCTCATTTTCTTCTCATAACCGATGTTTTTGAGCGCGACAAATTTTAAAGGTTTTGACATGTAGGTCTGTTTTACATATCCGCCAAAATCGTGCGGATAGAGGTATCCCTCATTTTTTTGTTTGATATTTTTTGGAATATCCAGCATAAGACCGTTATTTATGGCTCTTTGAGCTTCATTTATAGCCAAATATGCCGAGTTTGATTTTGGAGAAGCGCAGAGATAAATTACCGCTTGTGACAGAATGATTCTTGCCTCAGGATAGCCTATTTTTGATACGCTAGTCATGGCGCTTGTTGCTAGTGTTAAAGCCTGCGGATTTGCATTTCCTACATCTTCGCTGGCAAGGATTACAAGCCGTCTTGCTATAAAGTCGGCACTCTCCCCGCCGTCTATAAGCCTTGCTAGGTAATAAATTGCAGCGTCCATGTCCGAGCCTCTGATTGACTTAATCATCGCACTCGTTAAATCATAGTGTACTCCGGCTTCACTGCTTCCTGCACTCAGTGCATTTGGCCTTAGCGACTTTAAAATATCAATTGTTACATGCGGGTTTATATTTGAAGCGAATTCCAAAAGCTTTAACATAGCTCTTGCGTCACCGCCGCTGCTTGCTACCAAATACTCCGCAGCGTCATCGCTGCAATTAATATTTGCCTGCAATAAGGCTTGATTTAGAAGTTTAAAAAGCGCTTCGTTTGAGATATGATAAAGCTCAAAAAGCATTGAGCGGGAGCGAATCGCAGAGGTGAGAGAAAAAAATGGGTTTTCTGTCGAAGCGCCGATAATCAAAACTGAGTTGTTTTCCATAACTGGTAGCAGTACTTCTTGCTGATTTTTAGCCAGCCTATGAACTTCATCTATAAAAATAAGCGGTCTTTGAAGTGTATTTTTATATTGTTCAAAAATTTGTCGCAGCTGTTCGATTTTGATGCTTGTAGCGTTGAATTCATAAAATGGCAGATCCATTTTTTTGGCAATAATTCTGGCGATTGATGTTTTTCCGCAGCCTGAGGGTCCAAAAAAGAAACTATGACCTAGTACGCCTTTTCCGCACAGCACTCTAAGAGGAGCCTCTTTGGCGCTTAAATGCTCCTGCCCTATTAGGTCATCAAAGCTATTTGGTCGTAAAAGATGAGTAAAATCTGCCAATTTTAACTCTTCTTTTTGGTTATTTTCTTATCTTTGAAACTCTTTTTTTTATCATCTTTAAAGAGAGGTTTTTTACGCTCTTCTTTTAACTCCGCTTTATTCTCTTCTTTTAAAAATTTGAAGAGGGCCGAGTATTCGCTGCGGCTTAGAAATCTAACCTTGCCCTCTGGAAGATTGTTCAATTCAATCTCGGCAAAACTTACTCTTTTAAGGTCTGCTATCTCTGTTCCAAAGTGAGCGAAAAATCTTCTAAGTTCACGATTTTTACCCTCGCTGAGAGCCACTTTTAAGACAGAGTAGTTCGGTTCATTTTTTTGGATTTTATAGCCGATGAAAGGTTTAAACTCCATTGAGGTAACTTTAGAGTGGCTATGCCCGCCGGCAGTTGCGTCATCAAGAATCATGCCGTTAAGCATAGCGCTCTCCATCTCGGTGGTAACCTCGCCCTTAATCTTAATCTTGTAAATCCTCTCCAAATCAGACTCCATAAGAGCCGAGGCAACTTTTGAGGCATCTGTTAGAAGAAGCAATCCCTCGGAAGCGTAGTCAAGTCTTCCAACCGGAATATAGTGCTTATACTCTTTGCTTAGAGTATCATAGATTGTACGTCTGCCCTTTGGGTCGCTTTTGGTTACGAGTTCCCCTTTTGGTTTGTTGTAAACAATTACTGTATATTTATCTCTTGGAGATACCTGCTTGCCGCTGACGTAAACAATGCTTACACCCTCTTGCACATCGGTTGCCGGGTTAGTCTCTATCTCTCCGTCAACTCTTACATAACCGTCTTGTATAGCCTTGTCTGCTTCTCTTCTTGAGTAGCTTGAGTGGTGTGCAATATATTTATTTAATCTCACGATATACCTTTTTCTATGAGAGTATGGATATGAAGCACGCCTTTTACTCTTTTTTCTTTATCTGTCACAACTAAAAGCTGTATCTTCATCTCTTCAATAATTACAAGCGCTTCACTTGCAAGTATGTTTTCATCCTCTATCGTTTTTGGGTTTAGCGTCGCGTATTTTAAAACACTATCCTCAAGTGAAAACTCTTTGCTCAAGAGTGCTCTGCGAATATCGCCGTCACTTACAAGTGCTAAGAGCCTGCTTTGTTCATCAGTAACTAAAACCGTCCCAAGTCTGCCCTCGCTAATCTTTACAATCGCATCTTTTAGTTTTGTATCGGCACTGATAATCGGCAAATCTTTTACCCTCATCAAATCGCTGACTTTTACAAATAGCTGTTTTCCTAATGCTCCACCGGGATGAAACGATGCAAAATCACTCTTTTTGAAGTTTTTTGCCTTCATAAGGCAGACTGCAAGGGCATCACCGAGTGCAAGTGTGAGAGTTGTGGAGCTTGTCGGTGCTATGTTTAGCGGGCATGCCTCTTTTTCAACTACAACATCTATAACTAAGTCACTGTATCTGCCGAGAGTTGAGTTTTTATCTTTTGTCATGCCGATTAATGGGATATTAAATCTTTTAACATGAGGAAGTATCGAGCTTAACTCTTCGCTCTCCCCGCTGTAGCTGATTGCAATAACTACATCATTGTGGCTTATCATTCCAAGGTCGCCATGAAGTGCTTCGGTCGGATGCAGAAAAAAGCTTGGAGTTCCGGTTGAGGCAAATGTTGCAGCCATTTTTGCGCCAATCAGTCCAGATTTACCTACACCCGTAACTATAAGTTTGCCTTTACAGTTAAGAATAATCTCTACTGCTTTGTCAAAAACATCGTTAATATTTTTTGCACTCTCCAAAAGAGTATTTGCTTCAATTCTGAGAGTTTCTTGTGCTATTTGTTTGTAATTCATAACGCAATTATACCCATTTTGGGTACAAAAGCGTAGAGGAGTTTATTTGATGTCAGGCTTTGGTGTTGCAGCAGTTGATTTAGGGAGTTGAGGAATAGTTATTGGATCTTTTTTTCCTTCAAGCGCTTTTAAAAACTCTTCAATTGAAGCAGCCTCTTTATCACTGATGTCAGCTCCAAGTTGGATACGTCCCATCTCTTTAATCGCATCTTTTAGCTCCCAAATTTGACCGTTATGAAAGTATGGCGCAGTCTGAGTGATGTTTCTTAGCGTCGGTACTTTAACCATTCCGTTTTTATCGCCTTTGAAGTCACCTACATCTTGAAATTTGTATGTACCTGTCACATTAAAGGCATTCATCTCTCCGCCAAGAGCGATACCGCTGTGACACGTTGTACAACCCTTGTCAATAAAAGTTTTTAGACCATCTTGTTGAGCTTTTGTAAGCGCCTTCTCTTTTCCGTTTAGGAAGTTGTCGTAAGCTGATGGAGTTACAAGTGTTCTCTCAAAAGTAGCGATTGTGTCTGCAACTTTTTCAAAGGTAATCTCTACATCTTTGCCGTAAGCTTTTTTAAACTCTGCAACATACTCAGGCATAGATGTAACAGTTTTAACTACATGCTCGGGTGTTGCAGCCATTTCCGGTGCAGCTTGAATAGGTCCCTGAGCCTGTGCTTCTAAATGTGGGTCGCGTCCATCCCAAAACTGTGAGCTGAAGAATACGGCATTATAAACTGTCGGCGAGTTTAGATGATGAGGATTTGGAGTCCATTTATGACCGATTGCAGCGCTGATTCCGTCATCACCGCCTTCGCTTAGGTTGTGGCAGCTGTTACAACTGATAAAACCGCTTTTTGAAAGTCTCGGGTCGAAGTAGAGCTTTTTGCCAAGTTCTACTTTTGCATTTGTAATAGGGTTTTTTGGGTTGTCAATAAGCTTTGAAAGCTCTGCTTTAGATTTTGGAATAGGCTTCAGACCGGCTTTTTGAGCCTCAGTAGCCAAATTTGAAGCTAAAACAGCAGATGCTGTAAATGCCAATGTTAAAATAGTTTTAGTGTACATGTGATTCCTTTTTTTAAAGTTTGTCACAAATCTTACATTTTTTTAGCTTCAATTAATATAATTTATTTTATTACTTTAAACCAATGATTTTATTTATAGTAGATAAGCTATAATATATGTTAAAATTTTTTAAAGGAAAAATATGAGAGATAGACTTGGAAAATATGTAAGCAGTATAAATACATTGAAAGTTGAAGAGAGGGTGCTATTTTACAATACATTGATTTTGGCGGAAGAGGGTGCCGGCAAAACAAATTTAGCATGTAAAATAAGAAATTATATCATTGACAACGGCGTCGCTACTCTATATCTTGATTTTTCTAATTCTGATGAGAACAATATAGAGTTACGATACAAAGATGAGTATTTCAACTACATAAGATTTGATGAAAGTGATGCTTTTCAAGAGAAGTTTAACGAACTTGTTGCTCAGAAAAAACATATCTATATGGCAACCGATCCAAACTACTTCTCAAATAAGAGAGATATAACAAGCAGATTGACGCAGACTCTTCAAAATCAGGGGCTTTTAGATAACTACTACTATTTTTTCCATGATATAGAAAATTTAAACGGGTTTTATACAAAATTTGAAGACTTTTTGCTTTACATGTTGAATTTTTTAAATCTGAAAAAATATGGATTGACATTTTTGGCTCAGCCCCACAGCACTTTTGAGAGCCCGCAAATAAAACTGCTGTTTACTTTTTTATATCTTGGAAAATGCTCTAACCTTGATTATTTTAACACCTCAAATCTAAAAAAACTGCCAAAAAACAGATTTTTTTATCAGTACAGAACGAACTACCAAACGCTTTTATTTAATGACATAAAAAGCAATATAGTTCAGATTGATGAGTATCTTTTTGAAGAGTAGTTATGCAAAAACTTTTTGATGAGGTGGCATCTTTAGACAAAAGGTGCTACGAAGAATTTTTTTTAAGTGAAGATATTTTAATGGAGCATGCGGCTGGCGGCATGGCTGAATATATTTGTAACAACTTTAAAAAAGGCTCAAAAGTCATCATCGCATGCGGAAGCGGAAATAACGGAGCTGATGGCATAGCCCTTGCAAGACTTCTTCACGCAGATTATGAAACATCAATTTTTTATGCAAAAAAACCTGCTTCAAAAATGGCGCTTTTGCAAGAGAAGCGTTCTTACAACATAGGCGTTATAGAGTGCAAAAAGCTTGAAGAGTGCGATGTTTTGGTCGATGCCATAGTCGGAACAGGCTTTAGCGGAGAATTTAACGATGATATAAAAACTGTTATTGAAGAGATGAATAGTTTAAGAGCTTTTAAAATTGCCTGCGATGTTCCATCGGGCTATAAATTTACCGCAGATGTGACTTTGACTATGGGTGCCTTGAAAAAGAGCATGTTTTTAGATGAAGCAAAAGAGTTTGTCGGAGAGATAAAAGTCCTAAATCTTGGTCTTTGCAGAGAGATTTATGAGAAGCAAAGCAGATGGAGTTTGCTTGATTTGGATGATTTGAAACTTCCAAATAGAGTAAAAAAAGATTCCCACAAAGGCTCTTACGGACATTTGGCAGTTATCAGCGGTGAGAAAAGCGGAGCGAGCATAATAAGCGCCCTTTCGGCCCTAAGGTTTGGAAGCGGATTGGTAACTCTTGTCGGGTTTGAAGAGATAGAGATTCCTCATACTTTGATGTACTCACATGAAGTTCCAAAAAATGCAACGGCACTGGCTTTAGGGATGGGACTTGGAGCTGAGTTTAGCAAGATAGAGTTGGATAAATTTTTAGACAACGCCCTGCCTCTGGTTGCAGATGCCGATATTTTTCACCTGCCTCTTGTTTTAGATATTTTAAAGAGAGAAAATCTAGTTGTAACTCCGCACGCAAAAGAGTTTGTTTCACTTCTTAAAATCGCAAAAATCGCTGATATAACGACGGAGGAGCTGCAAAAAAACCGCTTTAAATATGCAGAGGAGTTTTGTAGAGCTTATCAACATGTGACGCTTATTTTAAAAGGCGCAAATGTCATAATCGCAAAAGGTGATGAGTTTTATGTGAACCCGCACGGTACGCCATCGTTGGCAAAGGGTGGAAGCGGGGATGTTCTTAGTGGAATGGTCGGCTCACTTTTGGCCCAAGGGTATAGCTGCTTGGATGCGGCTATAAACGCCTCTTTGGCTCATGCAAAGCTAGCACTGAACTACATGGGAGCTGATTTTTCACTCACGCCGGATGATTTAATAGAAGAAATAAGTAAATTATAGGAATAAAAAAATGAAAGATGTTTTAAAAATTGGAAAATATGAGTTAAATAGCCGTTTAATTGTTGGAAGCGGGAAGTATAAAGATTTTCAAACCACAAAAGAGGCAACACTTGCAAGCGGGAGCGAGCTTATTACCGTTGCAGTGCGTCGCTTAAATATTACAGACCCAGACAAAGAGAACCTTCGCGACACATTTAAAGGCACAAATGTAAAATTTTTGCCAAATTCCGCAGGATGTGTAACAGCAGAAGAGGCGATTACAACTTTTCGTTTGATGAGAGAGGCTACGGGGATTGATTTGATAAAACTAGAGGTTATAGGCGATACTCAAAAGACTCTCTATCCAGATGTATTAGAGACTATAAAAGCATGTCAGATACTCGCAAAAGATGGCTTTACGATTATGGCTTACACTTCCGATGACCCGATTATGGCAAAGAGACTTGAAGATGCAGGTGCTCACGCTATAATGCCTCTTGCAGCTCCTATTGGAAGCGGTTTAGGGATTCAAAATCCATATAACATAGTCTTTGTTCGTGAGGCTGTAAGCGTACCTGTAATTGTTGATGCAGGAATTGGTTGTGCAAGTGATGCGGCTTACGCAATGGAGCTCGGAGCTGCAGGTGTTTTAACAAACACGGCAATCGCTCAGGCGCAAAATCCGATGATAATGGCTGAAGCTATGAAACATGCGGTAATAGCAGGGCGAATGAGTTATCTTGCTGGAAGAATTCCAAAACGTCCATATGCGACAGCCTCTTCACCGATTGATGGGATGATACAGTTTTAAACTTCTATATTTTTTGAAAGATGGGTCATAAGCAAGAGTTGCCCCATTCCTTCAAAAAACTTCTCAATACCGCCATCTTTTGAATTTATTGATTTTTGCAAAGCAGCTAAAAAAATAAGTTTTGACTCATGTGAAGCCATCATAAAGGTATCTATTATATACTCAAAAGTTACTGTTTTTATTTTGTCATTGATTTTAAAATCTATTTGCGAAAGTATATCAATACCCTCTTCACTCAAAAGTTCTCTACATTTAAAAGCTACACCGTTCATTTTACTGCCTCTCTTGAGTTTATATTGTCAAAAAAACCTACCAAAAATCAATCCTTTAAAACTATGTAAAAGTATTGTAACTAAGTAATCTTAATCTCTTTTTGTGTCACAAAAGTTCAAGTTTTAAAATATGTAAAAAATACTATTGACATTTAAATGGTTATTGACTATAATTTCGCCTCATTAATCAGCTATAACGGTTGGTTTAATGTGTAGGTCGGGGTGTAGCTCAGTATGGTTAGAGTACTTGGTTTGGGACCAAGGGGCCGAAGGTTCGAGTCCTTTCACCCCGACCACTTTTATATTTTTAAGACATGGTGGAATTAGCTCAGTTGGTTAGAGCATTGGTTTGTGGTGCCGAGGGTCACGGGTTCGAGACCCGTATTCCACCCCATAGATAAAAAAATATAAAAAAACTTAATAAAATAATAAACTTTGTGGCGTTCGTGGCTCAATTGGATAGAGTTTCGGACTTCGGATCCGACGGTTATAGGTTCGAATCCTATCGGGCGCACCATTTTTATAAATGTATGCGTCCTTAGCTCAGCTGGATAGAGCAACGCCCTTCTAAGGCGTAGGCCAATGGTTCGAATCCATTAGGGCGTACCAC
>JBAZDX010000022.1:0-32214 GCA_041654255.1 Sulfurimonas sp. | reverse complement strand
TAAACTCTGCGCTGTAATGTGTTATTTTTCTGCTCATCATCCACCCTTTTCATCTGTCTCATTATTTTAACTATTTGGGAATTAAAAATTTTAAAAAACTGTTTATTTTTCTTGGGGTATTATATTGATGACATCATTCGTCCAAAGTACATCGGCTCTTGAAATGCAAGGGTTAGAAAAGAACAGTATAGATAAAATGATTTATAAATTTGAGCAAGAATTTTTAAGCGGTCAATATAAAGATAGACTTTGGATAGCATAATGATAAATTCTACAAAACCCATCGACGACGCAACGCCGCTTAATGATATATCGGGTTTAAAACTTCCAAAAGAAAAAGTTTATACACTCAAAGAGATATACGAAAGAGAAGCTGGGAATATTGCAAAAACAATACTAAAATATCTCTCAGCCCCGCCGTCAAAAAAAGAAGCACTTTTAGCTACAGCTGGATGATGGAGCTTAAAAATCTATGTGATGATGTAGAGTATTGGAGTCAAAACAAAACTTACGATGTGTTTGAAATAGCTACAAGAATGCATCATCGAGCAGTCCAAATTCATCCATTTCAAAATGGCAATGGCAGATGGAGCAGAATGTTGGCAAATATTTATCTAAGACAACATGGCAAAATGCCTGTTCGTTGGCAAGAGGATTTACTTGCTAAAGAAAATCCAAAAAGAAGTGAGTATATCAGTGCTTTAAAAAAGGCTGATAATGGGGATTATAGTGAACTAATTGAGATACACAGAGTTACTTACTAGTCAGATAAAGCGGGTCACAGACCTGCTTTATTTTTATGTAGTTTTTAAGATAAGCATACTCTTAGGAGAGTTCTCTCTCCAAATCATTCACAACTTTATGCATCTTAAAAAGAGAGTCTGGATTTAGCGAGATTGAGTCAATACCTTCTTGAACTAAAAACGCCGTAATCTCTGGGTAGTCTGATGGTGCTTGCCCGCAGATGCCGATGTATTTGCCTCTCTCTTTGCACGCTTTTATCGCCATTTGAAGCATTCTCTTAACCGCTTCGTTTCTCTCATCAAATATGTGGGCAATTTTCGCACTCTCGCGGTCAACCCCTAAAGTCAGCTGTGTCAGGTCGTTTGAGCCGATGGAGTAGCCATCAAACAGCTCTAAAAACTTGTCTGCCAAAATCACATTTGCCGGAATTTCGCACATTGCATATACTTCAAGTCTATTTTTGCCTTGAGAAAGACCTTGTTTGTTCATAATCTCAATAACTTTTTTGCCCTCCTCTGGTGTGCGGACAAAGGGGATCATTATTTTGATGTTGCTAAGCCCCATCTCCTCTCTCACACGTTTTAGCGCCGCGCACTCCCACTCGAAAGCCTCGCGGTAGCTCTCGTTGTAGTAGCGGCTAGCGCCCCTGAAGCCTATCATCGGGTTCTCTTCCTCTGCTTCATAGAGAAGTCCGCCTAACATATTTCGGTACTCGTTGCTTTTAAAGTCGCTTGTTCTGATAATGACAGGTTTTGGATAAAAAGCTGCCGCAATCATCGCTATACCTTCGCTTAGTTTATGGACAAAGAACTCTTTTGTGTCAGTGTAAGGCGTCATAAAAGAGCGTATTTCGTTCTCATCTTTTACGCTTTTTCCTTTGTAGATGTCAACAAGCGCCATAGGATGAGCGGCTATGGAGTTGTTCATAATAAACTCCATTCTGGCAAGCCCCACGCCGTCGTTTGGCATCTTTGCAAAGTTGAATGCTTCTGCGGGATTTCCAACATTTACAAAGAGTTTTGTTTTTGTAGGTTTTAGCTCTTTTATATCTACGGTCTTTACAGAGTAGGGAATCTCTCCCTCGTAGATATACCCCTCATCACCCTGCGCACAGCTAACCGTTACCATTTGCGCATCTTTTAAAACCATAGTTGCATCGCCGCATCCGACAACAGCGGGAACGCCTATTTCACGTGCAACTATGGCAGCATGACATGTTCTGCTTCCGCGGTTTGTCACAACGGCGGAGGCTTTTTTCATGATAGGTTCCCAGTCGGGATTTGTCGTATCTGCCACCAATATGTCGCCCTTGTTAAATCTCTCAAACTCCGTCGTGTCATTTATAACGGTTACTTTTCCGCTTCCTATTTTATCCCCAACTGCCCGCCCCGATGCTAAAATCTTTGCACCTTTTGTGCTCTCAAGCGAGTAGTGTTCTATGGAGATGCTCTGGTCTAGTTTGCTCATGACCGTCTCAGGTCTTGCCTGAACAATGTAGAGTTTGGAGTCATTTCCGTCTTTTGCCCACTCGATATCCATAGGACGTCCGTAATGCTCCTCTATTATTACCGCCTGCTTGGCAAGTGCTATCGCTTCACTGTCGCTTATGGAGAAGCTGTTTTGCTCCTCTTGACTTGTTTTGACATTGAGAGTATGTACATCTTTGCTGTATAACATCTTCTCTTTTTTGCTTCCCAAAGAGCGTTTTAAAATAGTGTTGATTCCATTTTTCAGAGTCGGTTTGAAGATAAAAAATTCATCTGCATTTACTCGCCCGCTTACTACATTCTCACCCAAGCCCCAGATGGAGTTTATGAGTATTATATTCTCAGAACCGCTCTCGGTGTCAATGGTAAACATTATCCCGCTTGAGGAGATATCGCTTCGAACCATCTTCTGCACACCGACCGAGAGAGCAACTTTGAAATGGCTAAATCCTCTGCTTGTGCGGTAGCTGATAGCGCGGTCTGTAAATAGTGAAGCAAAACACTTTTTGACACTTAGCAGAAGCGACTCTGGAGTGTTGATATTTAAAAAAGTCTCCTGTTGCCCCGCAAAAGAGGCATCAGGCAAATCTTCCGCCGTTCCCGAAGAGCGAACCGCTACGTCAACAGCGTCTGTTTTATATTCGTCACAGAGAGTTTTGTACGCATGAAGTAGCTCATCAACAAGCGCTTTTGGAAGGTGTGAGTTCAAGATAAGAGTACGGACTTCAAGTCCGCGCTTTTGAAGATTGTTTGTGTCGCTTATGTCCAAATCACTCAGTATCGATGCAATTTTATCCTTTATGTTGTTCTCTTGTAAAAGAAGCCAGTAGGCATCGCTTGTAGTAGCAAAACCGTTTGGAATATTTACGCCTTTTGGAGTGAGTTTTTGGTACATTTCTCCTAGTGAAGCGTTCTTGCCCCCGACTATTGGAACATCATTAATGTTTAGTTCATTGAAAAATCGTATGTATTTCATAAGGTTACCTTTTAGCTGAAAAATTGCCTATATCTTATCATAAATTGATAATTTTTTTACATGTCAGAATTTGATTAAAAGCCAAATTTGGATAGAATGTAGCTATTTTTAAAATATAAACACTAAACAATTACAGGATTTAAACTAGATGAAAATAGCAATAGCGGGAACAGGATATGTCGGACTTAGCAACGGAATTCTGCTTTCTCAACATAACGAAGTGGTAGCTCTTGACATAATCCCCCAAAAAGTGGAGATGCTGAACAAAAAAATCTCTCCAATCGAAGACAAAGAGATAGAAGAGTATCTTTTAAGAGACGACCTTAATTTTCGTGCAACGTTGGATAAAGCAGAAGCTTACACGGGGGCTGACTATATCATTATTGCAACCCCGACCGACTATGACACCCAGACAAACTACTTTAACACAAAGAGCATAGAGTATGTAATTGCCGATGTTTTAAGCATAAATCCAGATGCCGTGATGGTTATAAAATCAACTATTCCCGTAGGTTATGTAAAAAGCCTAAAAGAGAAGTTCAAAACAGAAAACATCATCTTCTCTCCTGAGTTTTTAAGAGAGGGTTTAGCGCTTCATGACAATCTCTACCCGAGCAGAATAATCGTAGGAGAGAGAAGCAAAAGAGCAGAAATTTTTGCCTCTCTTTTAGCCGAGGGTGCCATCAAAAAAGATATACCGATTTTATTTACGGACTCTACCGAAGCGGAGGCGATAAAACTTTTTGCAAATACCTATCTTGCTATGCGTGTTGCATATTTTAACGAACTTGACTCTTACGCGCAAACGCACGGACTAGATACAAAGCAGATTATAGAGGGTATCGGACTTGACCCGCGCATAGGCTCGCACTACAATAATCCATCGTTTGGATACGGCGGATACTGCCTGCCAAAAGATACAAAACAGCTTCTTGCAAACTATGCGAATGTACCATCAAATATGATTGAGGCGATTGTTAAATCAAATAGCACAAGAAAAGATTTTGTAGCTGATTCAATAATGAAAATGCTAGAAAAGCCAAAACTAGCAAATGCGGTTTCACGAAGTGAAAAGTTTCCTCGAAAAATCGTCGGAGTTTACAGACTTGTTATGAAAACAGGCTCGGATAACTTTAGGAGTTCGGCTATTCAAGGGATTATGAAACGAATAAAAGCCAAAGGCATAGAGGTCGTTATCTATGAACCAGTGTGTCATGAGGATAATTTTTTTAATTCACGAGTCATAAAAGATTTGGATGAGTTTAAAAAGATAAGCGATGTCATAGTTGCAAACAGACTAAGCGATAGTATAATGGATGTAAAAGACAAGGTTTATACCAGAGATATATTTAATAGCGATAGTTAGGAGAAAATTAATGAGTATTATAAAATTTGATGATTTAGAAAATAAATTGATTCAATATAAAAATCAGCTAGTATTGGTAGACAGTGATGTTGCACAACTATATGGTGTAGAGACTAGAGAGGTAAATCAAGCTGTATTAAATAATCTCGATAAATTTCCTGATGGATATATTATTGAGCTCACAAAAGAAGAGAAAAATGAACTGGTCAAAAATTTTGATCGGTTCAATAAGCTTAAGCATTCGACGGTAAGTCCAAAGGTTTTTACCGAAAAAGGTTTGTACATGTTAGCTACTATTATTAAAAGTAAAGTGGCTACGCAAACTACCCTGAAAATAATAGAAACCTTTGCAAAAGTAAAAGAGCTATCTAGAAATATAAATAACATAATGAAAACAGATAATGAGGAGATACAAAAAGAGCTGGCAATCAAATCAAATAAAATTCTTGAAGAGATTATAGAGATAGAGTCTGATATTTTAGCAGATGATGAAGATGGTGAGATAGTTGAGACTACAACAAAGTTTGAATTTAATCTTGGGTTTGCTAAGGTAAGTAGAAGTGTTAAAAAGATTAAAAAATAGCGATAGTTAAGAGGATTTGATTTGAAGATATTAGTAACAGGCACAGCCGGCTTTATTGGCTACCATTTGGCAAAAAAACTTCTAGAGCGAGGTGATGAGGTAGTGGGACTTGACAATATCAACGACTACTATGATGTAAACTTAAAATATGCAAGACTTGCAGAGCTTGGGATACATGGAACCGATGCTTTAGCTTCGGCAAATACAATGATACAATCTTCAACATACCCAAAACACAAATTCATCAAAGCAAATCTTGAAGACAGTGGGGTCATAAACAAGCTTTTTGAGACAGAAAAGTTCGATGCGGTATGCAACCTTGCTGCTCAGGCAGGTGTTAGGTACTCCATAGAGAATCCGCATGCTTATATCCAAAGCAATGTTGTGGGATTTTTAAATATTTTAGAGGCTTGCAGAAACTTTGGCGTGAAAAACTTAGCGTATGCCAGCAGTTCAAGCGTGTACGGGCTCAATGAATCGCAGCCGTTTAAAACTACGGATAAAACAGACACTCCTATAAGCCTTTATGCGGCAACAAAAAAATCAAACGAGCTTATGGCTCACACATATAGTCATCTTTACGGCATACAGACTACGGGGCTGAGGTTCTTTACAGTTTACGGACCATGGGGAAGACCTGATATGGCGCCGATGCTATTTGCCGATGCCATATCAAACGACAGAGCTATAAAGGTGTTTAACCACGGCAATATGAGCAGAGATTTTACCTACATAGACGACATAGTGGACGGTGTAATAAAAGTTATAGACAATCCCTCAAACTGCAATGTGTACAACATAGGCAATAATGCTCCCGTAAGCTTGATGGAGTTTATAGAGACGCTTGAAGAAGCGCTCGGCAAAAAAGCAGAGAAAAACTTTATGCCTATGCAAGACGGCGATGTCGTCTCAACTTATGCGGACGTGAGCGGCTTGATGAATGATTTTGGATACAAACCGGATACTAAACTCTCAGATGGAATAGGCGAGTTTGTGAAGTGGTATAAAAGTTTTTATGGGAGTGGCAAATGATAAAAATATGCATCATAGGTCTCGGGTATGTGGGGCTTCCATTAGCTCACGCTTTTAGTGAAAAATATGAAGTAGTGGGTTTTGATGTAAACAGAGCCAGAGTAGATGAGCTAAAGGGCGGTTTTGACAGAACGCAAGAGTTGACAAATGAGCAAGTAAAAGAGTCGTTAAAAAACGGTATGAAGTTTACTTTGAACATAGAAGAGATAAAAGAGTGCAATATTTATATAGTCACCGTTCCCACGCCCATAGACAACAGTAATGAGCCGGATCTTGCTCCAATCATAAAATCAACACAGACGGTGGGCGGCGTACTTAAAAAAGATGATATTGTCATCTATGAAAGTACCGTATATCCCGGAGTTACGGAAGAGGTTTGTGTGCCCATACTTGAAGAATTCAGCGGTTTAAAATTTAACGAGACATTTTTTTGCGGTTATAGCCCTGAGCGCATAAACCCCGGAGATAAAGAGCATACAGTTACAAAAATACTAAAAATCACATCAGGCAGCACTCCAGAGATAGCAAAAAAAGTTGATGACCTGTACAAATCTATCATCACGGCAGGGACATATTTAGCACCGACAATCAAGGTCGCAGAAGCCGCAAAAGTGATAGAAAATACGCAAAGAGATGTAAATATAGCTCTTATGAATGAGCTGGCTATGATGTTTGACCTTATGGGCATAAACACTCACGATGTCATAGAGGCGGCAGCTACGAAATGGAATTTTATCAAGCTAAAACCAGGGCTTGTCGGCGGGCACTGCATAGGCGTCGACCCTTACTATCTCACTCATAAAGCACAAAGTGTAGGGTATATGCCAAATCTTATATTAGGTGCAAGACAAATCAACAACGGTATGAGTAAAATTATTGCTAGCAAGGTTATAAAATGTATGGTCAAAAACGACAAAAAATTAAAAGGCGCAAATATCTTAGTGATGGGTGTGACATTTAAAGAGAATTGTCCTGATATGAGAAACTCTAAAGTACTCGATATAATTAAAGAGTTAAAAGAGTATGAGTGCAATGTCGAAGTTTATGACTACTGGGTGGATAGAAGCGACAAAGAGACAAAGCCTTTGACTTTTATAGAAAAATTACCGCTTGATAGCAAAAAATATGACTCCATAGTTGTAGCAGTCGGGCATGATGCGTTTAGGGAGATTACAATGGAGCAGTTTGAAAGTATGTCAAACGGGGAGCCGATTGTCATAGATGTAAAAGGTGTCGTTGAAAAACCGACATGGAGGCTTTAGATATGAAAAACTTTGCACTTATAGGAGCTAGCGGGTACATAGCCCCAAGACATATGAGAGCCATCAAAGAGACCAAAAATAACCTTTTAGTTGCATTTGACCCCTACGACGGCATAGGTATCATGGATAGCAACTTTCCTCAGGCTGATTTTTTTACGGAGTTTGAGCTTTTTGAGAGTTTTGTGGATGGATGGCAAAGGAGCGAAAAAGATAAGATAGAGTATGTCTCCATAGCCTCACCCAACTATCTGCACTACAGCCACATAAGAGCTGCACTTCAAAATAAAGCTCATGCAATATGTGAAAAACCGCTAGTGCTAGACCCAAAGCAGATTGATGAGCTTCTTGTCATAGAAAAAGAGAGCGGCAAAAAAGTTTATACTATTTTGCAACTTAGGCTTCATGACTCTATCATTGCACTAAAAGAAAAAATAGCAAAAGAGCTAGAAGCTAATCCAACAAAAGTTTATGATTTGGATTTGACTTATCTAACAAGCAGAGGGAAGTGGTATTTTGCATCATGGAAAGGCAATGAAGCTAAAAGCGGCGGCATAGCTTCAAATATCGGTGTTCACTTTTTTGATATGCTCTCTTGGATATTTGGAGGAGTAGAAGAGAATTTTGTGCATATAAAACAAGCCGATACAAATGCAGGATTTATGAAACTCAAAAATGCAAGGGTTAGATGGTTTTTAAGTGTAAACTACGACTACATTCCCGAAGATGTAAAAGCAGCCGGCAAAACTACATACAGAAGCATTACCGTTGATGGTGAAGAGTTTGAGTTTAGCGAGGGGTTTACAGACTTGCACACAAGAAGTTATGAGCATATTTTAAATGGCGGCGGCTTCGGGCTTCAAGAAGCTAAAAACTCCATTAATATTGTCTCAGAGATACGAAAACTAACTCCTGTTGGACTTAGCGGGGAGTATCATCCGTTTTGTAGAAAAGTGGTTAGTGATTAAGCCATGATGAAAGTTCGATATAATATTAAGCAATCAATAAGTCAATAAAAGGATTTTAAGATGTTGACTATAAAAATAGATAACCCTGAAATAGAAAATAAATTTAAGCAGTATGCAAAACAGCAGAAAAAAGCTGTGGAAGATTTGGTAAGCGAAGCTCTGAAAATGTTTTTAGATATGCATAAGAAAGACGATGAATTAGTTTATGTTAAAAAAGATCCCATGAAACATCTTCATAAAGTAGAATATGGGGATGATGGGGAAGACTTAAGCGATGTAAAACCTTACAGTCATATAGAAGATAGCGCTTTATATATTCATAATCTAAGAAGAGAAAGAAAAAAATGATATTTTTAGACACCTGCATATTGATAGATTTCTCTAAAGATAAAATAGTTTTAGATCTTAAACAAAACTATTGCATTAGCTCCATCGTAAGGCTGGAGTTTAAAGCAGGTGCTTTAAATAAAAGAGAACTAAAAAAGATAAACAGAATACTATCAGAAATAAAGTTTGTAGATACAGACCAATCAATTTTAAACTTAGCTGATTCTCTTATGGAAAAACATACACTCTCTCATGGTATGGGTATTTACGACTCCATCATTGCTGCTACATGCATGATATATGATTTACCGTTATGGACACACAATAAAAAAGATTTTAAATACATAGAAGAGTTACAGTTATTTGAATAATAAGGCAAAAAGATGGACACAAACTGCTACTACGCGCACGAAAGCGCGTATATTGATGACAATGTAAACATTGGCGAAAATACAAAAATCTGGCATTTTTCTCATATCTTAAGCGGTTCAAATATCGGTTTAAACTGCTCTTTTGGGCAAAACTGCGTAGTGGGTCCGAATGTTAAAATAGGCAGTGGCGTTAAAGTGCAAAACAATGTCTCCATTTACGAGGGTGTTGAGGTTGAGGATGCCGTCTTTGTGGGACCGAGTGTAGTTTTTACAAATGTAATAAATCCAAGAGCCTTTATAGTAAGAAAAAGCGAGTTCAAAAAAACAGTACTCAAATATGGCTGTACGATCGGTGCAAATGCGACTATAATCTGCGGAGTAACTATGGGCGAATACGCACTTATAGGAAGTGGAGCAGTAGTAAACAGAGATGTAAAACCATATGCGCTTATGGTTGGAGTTCCTGCAAAACAGATAGGGTGGGTTTCAAGAGCAGGAAATACACTAAAATTTGATGAAAACGGTTTTGCAGTAGATATATATGATGGCAGCAGATACAAGCTTGAAGATGACAATATAGTTTTTGTAGAAAAATAGATAAAACTTTATAGTAGTGAATGTTTTGTTATAATAATAAGAAATTTAGTCGAAGGCAACTTGTATGATAGATATTGAAGAGTTGAAACCACAAATAATAGAAAGACTGAAGCCACTAAATCCTGATAAAATTATATTGTTTGGTAGCTATGCATATGGTACACCAAATGAAAATAGCGATATAGATCTTTTTTTGATAAAAGATGATTTGAAAAAAGAAAATATTAGAAGTTATAAACTTGAACTTCAAAAAAAACTATTTGATTTACAGAGAAAATATTTACTAGGTATTGATATATTTGTTGATAGTACAAGTAGAATAAAAAATAGAGTAGAGAATGTAAAGGACCAATTTTATGATGAAATAATTTCAAAAGGGCAAGTAATATATGGCAAATAAAACATATGCACAAGAATGGCTGGTATTTGCTATAAAAAATCTTGACACGGCAAAACTTCTCTATAAAGTTAATCATTATGAGGATATTATCGGTATTGAACTCCAGCAAGCTTTAGAAAAAATGCTAAAAGCGATATTTGCAAATGAAAATATTAAAATACAAAAAGATCATGATCTTGTTAAGATATATTATACTATAGAAGAATATTTGGCACTAGAAGAGAATGATGTAGTATCGTTGAAAATAGCTACAGATTATTACAAAGAAGATAGATACCCAAATCCAAATTATTCTCTTCCTTTAAGAGAGGAGATAGAAAAGGTATTGAATTTTACTGAAAAACTTTTTTATCAGATTTGTGATATTTTAGATATTGATTCCGATGAGTTAAAATAGTGTTTAATAGCTGTGATAATGGTAGATACAAGCTTGAAGATGACAGTATAGTTTTTGTAGAAAAATAAATGAAATTCTTAAAGCCAAAAAGCGAGTTTAGCCGAAATGTTTTAACTCTCATGACGGGAACAACGATAGCACAAGCCATTCCTATAGCCATAAGCCCGATACTTACAAGGATTTACACTCCCGAAGATTTTGGAGTGTTTGCGCTTTATGTGGCGATAGCGTCTATCTTATCCGTCGTGGCAACGGGTCGCTATGAAATGGCTATCATGCTTCCCAAAAAAGATGAGGATGCTATAAATATCGTAGCGCTTTCTATTGCTATATCTTTTTTTGTAAGTTTTATATCCTTTCTTATCGTTTTTATTTTTAATACTCAAATTACAGAATTATTAGGAAATCAAGAAATATCAAATTGGCTCTATTTTATCCCTGTTACGGTTTTGCTTACGGGTATTTATCAGAGTTTTAATTATTGGTTTAACAGAAATAAAGATTATCAAGAATTATCAAAAAATAAGGTTTACCAGAGTTCAACAACAGTTGGAGTCAAACTGGCATCTGGAGTTTGGAATTTTGGAGCCATGGGATTGATATTTGGTACTTTAAGTGGACATATGCTGGCTGTTATACTTTTGATAAAAAAGTATTTTACAAAAAACAAAAAATATAAAATCTCATATCATAAAATGGTAGCAATATCTAAAAGATACAAAGATTTCCCAAAACATTCGATGCCAACTGCATTTTTAGATGTAATTTCTATGAATACGCCAGCTTATATGTTAAGTAAGTTTTTTTCAATACAAACCCTTGGTTATTATTCTGTTGCGTATCAAATGCTTCAAATGCCATCAGCACTTATCGCAAATGCTTTCTCACAAGTTTTTTATCAAAAATTTAATGAATTATCAGGAAAACCGACTGAGCAAATCAGTTTTATTTTAAATATTTGGAAAAAATTATTTTTTATAGGTTTTATCCCTTTTACTACTATCTTTTTATTTGGAGAAGATATTTTTGCTTTTGTATTCGGCTCAAAATGGATTGAAGCTGGTAAAATAGCTTCGTATTTATCAATAATGATATTTTTTATGTTCATAAGTTCACCAACAAGTAGTGCATTTACTGTTTTAAGAATGCAAAAAATTGGATTATATTTTGGTTTGGCTGTTTTAATTTATAGACCTTTGGCATTTTTTATTGGTTATTATTTTGCAGATTTTTGGTTTGGGCTTAAAATATTGGTAATTATTGAATTACTACAGATTGGTTTGTATAATTATTTTATTGTTAAGAAGATAAGAGGATTAAAATGAAGAGATATTTTTTTGGAAAAAAAACAGTAGAATACTATAAGGGCTTGCTTGTAAAAGCTGATTTGGGTTTGCATGGGCAGATAGCCGATAAATTGATTCAACATTTACCTCTTGGCAGTAGGATACTTGATTTTGGATGTGGAGAAGGGGCTCTTTCTCAAAGATTGAGTGATTTGGGATATAGTGTTATAGCAGCTGATATGAATTATAATGATTTTAAGGCTAAAGGTATTGAATTTAAAAAAATTGATTTTAATCAAAGGGATGAGGTAGAAACTTTTCTGCGTACGAATGAAAATGGTTTCGATGCGGTTTTGAGTATAGAGGTAATTGAACATATTCATAATCCTTGGCAGTATTTAGATGATTTAATAAAAATGCTTAAGAGTGGAGGTTATATATTGATTACTACTCCAAATACCACTTCTTGGCTGTCAAGATTTATTTTCTTATTTAATGGTAGATTTCACCAATTTGAGGACGGTGATCTTGAGTACGGGCATATTGCTCCTATTACTCCTTGGGAGCTAAATATTATTATGCGGGAAAAGCAACTTAAAAATATAGAATTTCAAGAGGCAGGTACATTGCCGCCTGTTTATTTTACTGGATTTAATAAATTATTAATAGTAAATATTTTAGCTTTAATGTTAAGACCTGCAATGAAAGGTCATATTGATGGCTGGTGCATTATGGCTACAGCAAGAAAACCAATATGAATATATTTATTATTCCAAGCTGGTATCCGACACCAAAAATTCCAATCGGTGGTATTTTTGTAAAAGAGCAAGCAATGGCAATATCGGAGCTGTGCCCGAACGATAATGTTATAGTTGCAAAATGGAATAATGATTTTTGTTATTTAAATGTTAAAAAACCACATACGATTCCAAAAAGCATAAGCATATATTTATTTGATTCTATTTTGGATAAACAAATAACGGATAATTTTTATGAATTTTATACGCCTTCGCTTTTGTGGAGCAAAAAACTCCATTTTGGAGGTTACGGTAGGCTCTATACTACGATTAAAAAAAGCTTTTTAAGAGCTAAAAAGCAATTTGAAAAAATCGATATCATCCATGCCCATGTTAGTTATCCCGCAGGTTTTATAGCATATAGGTTGTCAAAAGAGTTTAATATACCTTATGTGATAACCGAACATATGGGTCCATTTCCATTTGATAACTTATTAATCGATAATAAGCCCATTGACGAAATTTACTCAGCGTTTAATCATGCAAAAAGAACGATAGCGGTGAGCAATTATTTGTCAGATAGAATCAAATCGTTTGGATTACCTTGCAGCGATGTAGTGCCAAATTTCATCGATGATAATAAATTTACACCGAGCATAAATAAAAAAAACAAATTTACTTTTTTCACGCTTTGCGGTATTTCTACTCAAAAGGGGATAGATACATTATTGAAAGCAATTTCATTGCTCGATAATGAGTTAAAAGATAAAATTGATTTTTTAATCGGAGGAACAGGGTGTGAACTCAATAAATATAAAAAAATGGCCAATAAACTGGCTTTAAATAATGTAATATGGCTTGGTGAAATATCAAGGGATGGTGCTCCAAAGCTTTTCCAAACAAGCCATGCCTATATTATGTTATCAAGACATGAGACATTCGGAATAGTATATGCAGAAGCGATTGCAACAGGGATACCGATAATAGCCACAAAGTGTGGCGGTCCGGAAGATATTGTAAATGAAACAAACGGTATTTTGGTCGCAATAGATAGCCCACAGGAAGCTTCAAATGCTATAAAATATCTGTATGATAATTATTTGATATATAATCAAGATAAAATTAGAAAAGATTTTGAAAATAGGTTTGGTAAAAAGATTTTTGTTGAAAAAATTATGAAAATATATAAAGAAGTATCTTCATGTGCGGAATAAGTGGAATAATAAATAAAAATGGTAACAAAGTAGATAAAAACGAGATACAAAAAATAAATGATTTGATTTTTCATAGAGGTCCTGATGATGAAGGATTTTATTTTGAAAAAAACTTTGCATTCGGGCACAGAAGATTATCTATTTTAGATTTAAGTAGTGATGGACACCAACCAATGCACTATTTAGATAAATATGTTATCACATATAACGGAGAAGTATATAACTATTTAGAAATTAAAGAAGAACTTTTGGCATGTGGATATGGTTTTCATTCTCATACAGATACGGAAGTCATCCTTGCTAGTTATGATAAATGGGGTGCGGAGTGTGTAAATAAGTTTAATGGAATGTGGGCATTTGCCATATATGATAAAGAAAAAGAGATAATATTTTGTAGTCGTGACAGATTTGGTGTAAAACCTTTTTATTATACCGAAGTGAATGGTAAGTTTGTGTTTGGTTCAGAGATAAAACAGCTTTTAGAGTTCTATGAACATAGATTTGTGAATGAAGATATTTTGTTAGATTATTTGTTGTATGGATTGGAAGAACATACAAATGAAACATTTTTTAAAAATATAAATAAGCTAGAACAATCACATAATCTATTTTATGATTTAAAAAGTAATAAATTTGAGATAAAACGCTATTTTGAGATTGTATTTGATGAAAAACTAGATAAGCTTAGTGAAGATGAAAGTATTAAGCTAGTAAAAGAAAAACTTCAAAATGCTGTTTACTTAAGACTGCGTTCAGATGTAAAAGTAGGAACTTGTTTAAGCGGGGGGCTTGATAGTTCAAGCATAGCCGCAATAGCATCGAAAAAGTATTTTGAAAAAACGAATGAAAAATTTGTAGCAATACATGCAAAATCTGTTGAGCAAAAAACAGATGAAAGTGCATTTGCTAGAGAGGTTGCTTCTCATTGTGATTTAAATTTGATTGAAGTCGAACCGCAACTTGAAGATATCACTCAAAATATTGAAGAGGTTATTTATACACAAGAAGAACCTTTCGGTGGACCTTCTATATTTATGCAATATTTTGTAATGAAAAAAGCCAGAGAAAGCGGTTGTATCGTTATGCTGGACGGTCAGGGAGGTGATGAAACACTATTTGGATATGAAGGATACTTTTCTTTTTATTTTGCTTCATTGCTTTTTAAATTTAAATTTATTCAATATTGGAATGAGATAAAAAATTTAACAACTTTTAAAGTATCTAAAAAAAGAATTATTAGAGATTCGGTAATTGTTTTATTTAGAAATCAGCTCTCGTTTATTGAAAAGTTAATAAAAAAGAAAAAAACATTTATTAAATTAAAAAATGATAGAAAAAGATTAAATTATATTTTTGAATTTAAAGATTTTAAAAATTTTCAAGTAAGAGAAATTATGATTAGAAATATGCCCCACTTACTAAGATATGAAGATAAAAATTCCATGCGAAATTCAGTTGAAACAAGATTGCCTTTTGTAGATTATCAATTTGTACAAAGTGCTGTATCTATAAACAATAGTATGAAATTTAAAAATGGACTTTTAAAGTATATTTTAAGAAGAGTGGTAAGTTCTATGTTGCCAAAAAATATTGTTTGGAGAACAAATAAATTTGGATTTGAAGCGCCGACGGATATGTGGATAGATAGTCATAAAAATGAGATGATTGTCATGATAAAAAACTCTAAAATAATAAATAAAATAATAGAGCTAAACCATAAAATATATGACAATAATGCGTTGCTATGGAAAATGTATAATGTGGCAGTTTGGGAAAAGATTTTCAAGGTTGAACTATGAAAAAAATAATTTTTCATCACCCTTTGCCGCTTGATGTGAATGCAACTTCGGCAAGTGGAATTAGACCACTTAAGATGATAAAGGCTTTTGAAAAGCTTGGTTATGAGGTTGTGGTAGTTACTGGATATGGAAAAAAAAGAAAAGAAAAAATAAAGAATTTAAAGCAAAGAATTATGGGTGGAGAAAAATTTGAGTTTGTTTATTCAGAGTCCTCTACACAGCCCACTCTTTTGACAGAAAAAAATCATCTGCCAATTTATCCTTTTTTGGATTTTGGATTTTTTAACTTTTGCAAAAATCACAATATAACAGTAGGATTATTTTATAGAGATATCTATTGGTTTTTTCCAGAGCATAAAGCAAGTTTATCATTCCTCAAAAGAAATACGGCAAATTTTTTTTACAAATATGATCTTAAAAAATATAATGAATTAGTAGATATAGTATATGTTCCATCAATGCAAATGACAAAATATATTCCAATTGTAAATCAAAATAAATTTAAAGCACTTCCTCCAGGGCACGATGATTATGAGTCTTTTGTTGCCAAAAATATTACAGATAAAATTGAGCTGTTATACATCGGTGGATTAGGAAGTCACTATCAAATGCACAAGCTTTTTGCTATAATTAAAAAGTTTCCAAAAATACACTTTACACTTTGTACAAGAGAAAACGAATGGCAAAATACAAAAAGTGAATACGAACTATCTGCAAATATTTCCATAGTGCATAAAAGCGGTGATGAGTTAAAAGGGTTATATGCAAACGCAGATGTAGCTATGCTTTTTGTAAAACCGCATGAATATTGGGAATTTGCCGCTCCTGTAAAGCTATATGAGTATATAGGAAAAGAAAAACCTATCATTGCCTCAAAAGGTACATTGGCAGGAAAATTTGTAGAAGAAAATAATATCGGATGGACTATAGAATATGAAGAAAAAGCTCTTGAAGAACTTTTTGAAAAATTACTAGCAGAGCCAACTGAAATGAAATTAAAGCAAGACAAGATAGCGCAAATAAAAATAAAACATACATGGGAAGCAAGAGCAAAAACAGTTGAAAAGGATTTAATTGTATGAAACTTCTGCTTTTATCGGATCCAAATTCACCACATACCATAAAATGGGCTAAATCTTTAGCAGATAGAGGCATAGAAGTCATTATCTTTGGCTTAGGGGATTTAATTGTTCAAGATTACAGCCGTATCTCAAATATACAAGTTAAAACATTAAATGAAACCATAACACGAAATGAAGGCTCTTTTTCAAAGTTAAAATATTTAAAAGCTTTACCTACTATAAAAAAAATCATCAATGATTTTCAGCCCGATATAGTACATGCACACTATGCAAGCGGTTATGGTCTGCTCGGTGCATTGAGTGGATTTCATCCTTTTATCGCTTCTGTTTGGGGAAGTGATGTGTTTAGTTTTCCGCATAAATCTTTTTTACATAAAGCTATGCTCAAATTCAATCTTGAAAAGGCGGATAAAATACTCTCAACATCCAATGTGATGGCAAAAGAGACAAAATTATATACAAATAAAGACATAGAAGTAACGCCATTTGGTATAGATATGGAACAGTTTAGACCAACAGAAGTTAAGAGTTTATTTGATAAAGATGATATCGTTGTTGGTACAGTTAAAACATTGGAAGATAAATACGGTATAGAATATCTCATAAAGGCTTTTAAAATAGTAAGCGATAAATATCCAAATTTGCCTCTTAAACTCTTAATAGTTGGTGGTGGTAGTTTAGAGAGTAATTTAAAAAGTTTAGTCAAAGAACTAAACATAGAAGATAAAACCGTATTTACGGGTAAAGTTCCATTTAGCGATGTGCCAAAATATCACAATATGCTATCTGTATTTGTATCTGTATCTAATAGTGAGAGTTTTGGAGTAGCTATCATCGAGGCTTCATCATGTGGCAAGCCTGTAGTTGTTTCAAATGTAGGAGGACTTCCTGAAGTGGTAGACGATGGAGTGAGTGGTTTTGTAGTTGAGCCGAGAAATCCACAGCAAACAGCTGATGCAATTGAAAAACTTATTTTAGATGAAAAACTAAGAATAACAATAGGAAGTAATGGAAGAGCTAGAGTTGATAAATTGTATAACTGGGAAGATAATTTACAGCAGATGATAAAAATATATGAGGAATTAACAAAATGATATATATCAGGGTCGGAGCTTTACTTTTAACCAATAAATGCTACAATGTACCAGTAAATTAGAAAGGTTTCCCAATGCCTCGCAAACCGAGAATAGATAGAGTTGGCTTTTATCATGTTGTCAATCGTGGAGTAGCAAGAGCTGATATATTTTTGTGTGATGATGATTATTTAAAATTTTTAGAAATCGTTGATGAAGCAAGTGAAGAGTATGGTTTTGAAGTTTACTCATATGCCCTTATGGCAAACCATTATCATTTGCTTGTGTGCATGCAAGATGCAAAGCTTTCATCGGCGCTGCAAAAGATAAACTCAAGATATAGCAGCTATTTTAACCGTAAACATAAAAGAGTAGGACCTTTATGGCAAGGTCGATTTAAGTCGTGGTATGTGTATGATGAGAATTATTTGAATATTTTAGTAAGATATATTGAGCGTAATCCCATCAAGGCGAATATAACAAAAAAAATTGGTGAATACAAGTGGGCAATGAGCAGTAAAAATGTTGCGCAAAATGGTTCGATGGTTAATTTTGAATTGATAGATAGTACAGATTTTGATAAAGAGTTAGATGAAAATAAACTCAAAAAGGTAGATGAGCTTTATCGCGCAAAACTTGAACTCAAAGATGCTAAAATTGGCAAAAAAGAGTTAATATCATTGGACAAATACTTTGCAAATGATTTAAAAGAGCAAGCTATTTGCAATGCCCTCATCAATGGTTATACTCAAAAAGAGGTAGGAGAGTTTTTGAGTGTTTCAAATGTTGCTATTTCAAAAATAATGAAAATATATAAGCAAAAAGTAAAACTCTTCAACAAGCTGCGAGACAAGGGTCTCTTTTGGAGCTATAAAAAGGATATAGCTTACGATGAGGCGGGTGCAGAACTTTGTTTGGAATATCTTTTAAAATACGGTGATTTTGATGATATCAAACTAGGATTTAAACTATTTGGCAAAAGATATATGAGAAAAGTTTGGGACTCAAAACTCAAATCTGACAAAAGTTTTATCAAAACAAACCTTATGTTGGCACGACTCTTTTTTGGTATGGATGTAGAGAGTGATTATTTTAAGGAGGTAAAAAATGAAAGACTTGAAAAACTTAAATTGCTTGCTTCCTAAGACAAAAGAGGTACTTATTGAGTTTATAGAAAAGTGTAGCTTTTTAGACAAATATGTCTTAGTCGGAGGAAGCGCCTTGACACTTCATATATGCCATCGCAAAAGCGAGGACTTGGACTTTTTTACCTATAATAATGACTTCGACAGACAAGAGATATTGGAATTTATTAAAAACTTTAAAACAAAAGAGATTATAAATCAAACAGATGAACAGATAGATTTGCTGCTCAATGGGGTCAAAGTGACTTTTTTTGCAGCATGCTGGAGTTTTTTGAAACCGCAAAAAATAGAACGATTTAATCTCGCTTCCATCGAACAAATAGCTGCCATGAAAGTCAATGTACTATTTTTACGAGCAAAATACAGAGACTATTATGACCTTTATTTTTTGGCAAAAAAGTGTATGAGTTTAAAAAATATTTTTAAGGTAAGTGAAAATATTGTTGAGGGTGCAACTTTTAAGTTATTTGCCGTTGCTTTAGTGTATATAGATGATATAGAGGATGATAATATTGATTATCTAGAACCGAGCGAAAAAATAAGAAAAGAAGAAATACGAGATTTTTTTCAAAAGAGATTGTAAATGCAGCTCGTTGGCTGCATGTAAAGACTGCAATTTCAGAAAAGTATAATTGGGGCATAGAAGAGAAGAAGCTGTTTGAAATTTACGAGGAATTAATAAAATGATAAAGATACTTACAATATTAGGGGCAAGACCTCAGTTTATAAAAGCAGGTTCAGTAAGCCGTGAAATAGCAAAACATAAAGAGATAGAAGAGGTTATAGTCCATACAGGTCAGCACTATGATGCTAATATGTCTGATATATTTTTTGAAGAGATGCAAATCCCAAAACCCGACTATTTTTTAGGCATCGGAGGAAAAAGCCACGGTGCCATGACGGGACAAATGATAGAAAAGATAGAAGAGGTTGCGTTCAAAGAAAAACCCGATTGGATAATGGTTTATGGAGATACAAACTCAACTTTGGCAGGTGCGCTTGTTGCTTCAAAACTTCATATAAAACTAGCTCATATTGAAGCAGGGCTTAGAAGTTTTAACATGAAGATGCCAGAAGAGGTAAATAGAATACTTACCGATAGAGTAAGCACCATGCTCTTTTGCCCGAGTGATGCAGCGGTACAAAATCTAAAAAATGAAGGTTTTGAAAACTTTACATGCAAGATTGTCAAAAGCGGTGATGTTATGCAAGACGGGGCGATATTTTATAAAAATCTTGCGGTTAAACCAAGCATAGATATAAAAGGCAACTTCATCCTTTGCACAATTCACAGAGCAGAAAACACCGATGATGAAAATAGGCTAAGAAGCATATTTGAAGCACTTAATGAGATAGCAAAAGAGAAGCAGATTATTTTACCACTGCATCCACGAACAAAAAAAATACTAGAAAATTTAAAACTAAACACTAACCACCTAACACTAATAGACCCCGTCGGCTACCTAGAGATGATATGGCTTATAGATAATTGCTCATTGGTTATGACGGACAGCGGAGGGCTGCAGAAAGAGGCTTATTTTTTTGAAAAACCGTGTATTACACTTAGAGATGAGACTGAATGGGTGGAACTTGTAGAGTGCGGAGCAAATGTTTTGGTCGGAGCGGATAAAGAAAAAATAGTACGAGCATATAAAAACCACCAACTACTAGCCGCCAACTACCATTCACTAAACCTATACGGTGATGGAAAAGCTAGTGAAAAAATCGTAAAAGAGTTGTTGGAGTTTTAATTGAATATTTGGATATTTAACCATCATGCCCTAATTCCAGATATGAGCGGCGGTACTAGGCACTATGATTTTGCAAAAGAGCTTACAAAAAGGGGTCATAAGGTTACTATAGTAGCATCCAGTTTTCACTACTCTAAGTATCAAGAGATGAAAGAGTATGGAGATAGAGAGTATCTTTTAGAGAGTATAGACGGTATAGATTTTATTTGGATAAAAACACCTGCCTATTTTGGAAACGGCATCGGCAGAGTAAAAAATATGTTGAGTTACACATTTAAAGTTCTTAAAACTATGCCTGAGTTAAATCTTGCAAAACCGGATATCATCATAGGCTCATCTGTCCATCTTTTTGCTGTTTGGGCTGCTTATAAATTAGCGCAAAAATATAAAACGTCATTTATCATGGAGGTTAGAGACCTTTGGCCTCAAACACTCATAGATATGGGTATTTCAAAATGGCATCCGTTTATACTGTTGCTTGGTTGGTTGGAGAGATATCTGTACAAAAAAGCGGACAAAATCATCTCCAATCTTCCTTATGCTTATGATTATATAGGGCAATTTGTTGAGAGAGAAAAATTTATATGGATATCAAACGGTGTTGATTTGTCAAATATAAGATATGTTCCAAAAGAGCGGAGTGAAAAATTTGTCATAAGCTACACGGGAGCAATTGGGGTTGCAAACAATCTTCAAATACTTTTAGATGTCGCAAAAAAACTGCAAGATAAAAAAGATATCTATTTTAGGGTTGTAGGCGATGGAGCAGAGAAAGAAAAGCTTAGAAAATTTGTAAAAGAAAATAACCTTCAAAATGTAAGTATAGAAAACTCGGTGCCAAAAAGTGAAGTTTCAAATATACTGCAAAATAGCGATGTGCTTTATTTTAATTTGAAGGATAGTCCAACATTTAACTATGGGATAAGTTCAAATAAACTTTTTGATTATATGGCAAGCGGAAGAGTTATAATATTTTCAACAAATGCAAAGAATAATCCAATAAAAGATGCTAATGCAGGATATAGTATAGTTCCTGATGATGTGGAGCAATTAGAAAAAACAATTTTAGAAATTTATAATTTGGCGAATGAAGAGAGAATTAAAATCGGAGAAAAAATAAGAACTTATGCAGAAGAAAATTACTCAATAGAAATTTTAACGGATAAACTTGAGAACCTTTTAAAAGATGAGGTAAAAAAAATTGATGTTTAAATCACTATTTGACAAGATGCTGGCACTTTTTTTAATCATACTTTTTTTACCTATTTACATAATAATTAGTTTACTTATCTTGTGGAAAATGGGAAGTCCGATACTTTTTAGGCAAAAAAGGCCGGGATATAAAGAAAAAATATTTAGTATATATAAGTTTAGAACTATGACAAACGAAAAAGACAAAAACGGCGAGTTGCTTGCCGATGAACAAAGGTTGGTGGGAGTTGGAAAGTTTATAAGAAGCATCAGTTTAGATGAACTTCCGCAACTTTTTAATGTACTAAAAGGAGAGATGAGCTTTGTTGGTCCGCGCCCTCTTCTCATAGAGTATCTCCCGCTGTATAATGACGAGCAAAAAAGAAGACATGACGCTAAACCGGGTATTACAGGTTGGGCGCAGGTAAATGGACGAAATGCCATAAGCTGGGCGCAAAAGTTTGAGTTAGATGTGTGGTATGTGGACAATCAATCTTTTTTGCTCGATATGAAGATACTTTGGCTAACATTTTTAAATGTTCTAAAAAGAAGCGGTATAAGTTCAAGCTCAAGTGCTACTATGGAAAAATTCAGAGGAAATTAGCTTTTTATAAATGTATGATATAATTATGTACAAAATAATGTAAGGATTTAACATGCAAGTAGTAAGTATGACGGAAGCAAGAAACAATTTTAAGGCTATATTTGATGCTGTATTTTTAAATAATGAGGAAGTTATTATTCATAGAAAAGGTCGTGAAAATGTTGTGGTGATACCTTTTGACGAGTATAGCTCTATGAAAGAGACAAGTTATTTACTAAGCAATCCAAATAATGCGAAACATCTTCATGAGTCTATAAAACAACTAAGAGAAGGAAAAGCAGCAGAAAGAGAACTTATCGAATGCGACTAATATTTAGTGATAAAGCTTGGGATGATTATCTTTACTGGCAATATTCAGATAAACAAATTTTAAAAAAAATAAATCAACTAATAAAAGATATTAAAAGAAGCCCATTTGATGGTATTGGTAAACCAGAACCTTTAAGGCATGAGCTTAGCGGCTTTTGGTCAAGAAGAATTACCGATGAACATAGGCTTGTATATGAAATTTATGACAATAGTATAGCCGTTGCGTCTTGCAGGTTTCATTACTAATGAAAAATATATATATTTATGGTGCTAACGGTCATGGACTTGTAGTGGCTGATATTGCTAGAGCTTGTGGATATGAGAATGTCATATTTGTAGATGACGCAGATAATGAGTATCCAAGTTTTGAGAAGATAAAAGAACACAAGCATATCCATATGGCTTTTGGTGTAGGAAACAATCAAACAAGAGCTAAACTGTTTGAAAAAGTAAAACAAAATGAGTTTGAAATAGTTACTCTCATCCACCCAACCGCGGTTATATCTCCGAGCGTAAAAATAGGGGCAGGAACTGTTGTCATGCCAAATGCGGTTATCAACGCTAAAGCAACCATTGGCAATGGTGTGATACTAAATAGCGGATGCATAGTAGAACATGAGTGTATTATAGAAGATTTTGTGCATATTTCACCAAATGTGGCACTAGCAGGCAATGTAAAAGTTGGAGAGTTTACACATGTTGGAATAGGGTCTAATGTTATTCAAGGTGTTGTAATAGGTCGAAATACAATTATTGGTGGAGGTAGCGTAGTGATAAGAAGTATTGAAGACAATCAAAAAGTTGCGGGTGTGCCAGTGAAGGCAATACTTTCAACTCTGAATAGGGGGGGGGGGTAAATAGTAGTTTTTATGTCCCACTTTCTACAAGGAGAGTTGCATGAATACGTTTTACGGTATTTATGGAGCAAGTGGATTTGGGAAAGAAGTTTTGCCTTTAGTCAAACAACAATTTGGCAATGATGTTAAGATTGTTTTTGTAGATGATGGCGATGTTCCAAATGAACTTTTGGGATGTGTTATTTTAAATTTTGATCAATTTGTAAATCTTGATGGTAAAAAAGCTGTCACAATAGCTATAGCCAATAGTAGAGTAAGAGAAAAACTTACTTTAAAGTGTCTTGAAAATGGGATTGAGATTTTTGATGTAAAAGCTTCAAATGTAGTTGCGTTAGAAAATGTAAAAATGGGTATTGGCTCTATTCTTTGTCCTTTTGTTACACTCACTTCTGATATAGAAGTAGGAAAAGGTTTTCAAGCAAATATTTATAGTTATGTAGCTCATGATTGTGTGATAGGTGATTATGTTACATTTGCACCTGCTGTAAATGCAATGGCAATGTGCATATAGAAGATCATGTTTATATAGGAACTGGTGCTATCATCCATCAAGGAAAGCCAAATAAGCCTTTAAAAATAGGTAAAGGCGCGGTTATAGCAGCAGGTACAGTTGTTACAAAAAGTGTCCCTGATGGTATGACTGTATTCGGAAATCCAGCTATAGAGTTTACAAAAGAAAACATAAAGAGGAGGATGTAATGTCTTGCTCTTTAGTTTTTAATCAAATTCCAATAGAAGAAATTCAAGAGGGGATGGAAGTTAGCTATAGCCAAACGATTACCGATGCAGATGTAAAAGCATTCGCAGGGGTTTCTGGAGATAGAAATCCAGTACATATGGATGAAGAGTATGCTGGGAACTCAAGATTTAAAAAGCGAATAGCTCATGGAATGATGTCAGCTTCGTATTTTTCAGCACTATTTGGTACAAAAATACTAGGTGAGGGCTGTGTATATGTTGCTCAAAGTTTACAGTTTAAAAGACCGGTATATCTTGGTGATACTGTAACGGCAACCGTGAGTGTTACAAAAGTAGATTTAGATAAGAGAAGAGTCTTTTTTAGAACCACCTGCAAAGTAAAAAATAAAATAATGATAGATGGAGAAGCGGAACTTTATGTCCCAAAAGATAAATAAAGAGAATGTATAAACTTTTATTTGACAAAAAGATACTAAAAACAGTACAATATTTCATATTAAATAAAGGATTTAAATGCAGCCTATTTTATCAAACTATACAGCAAGCATAACAGAACTTAAAAAATCACCGACGCAGTTGCTAAAAGATGCTGGTAATGAAGCAGTAGCGATACTCAATCATAATGTAGCAAGCGCATATCTGGTGCCAAGTGAACTTTATGAAAAGATGATAGATATTATAGATGACTACTACTTGGCAAAAGAGGTTCAAGAGAGGCTGAATGACAGTGAAAAATCTATTAGAATAAATATAGATGAGTTATAACTTAGAGTTTAAACCAAAAGCTTTAAAAGAGTGGAAAAAGTTAAATAATACAATAAAAGAACAGTTTAAAAAAAAGCTTATAGAGAGACTAGAAAACCCAAAAGTGCTAAAAGATAAGCTTAGTGGTTATGAAAATGTGTATAAAATAAAACTTAGAAGTATTGGATACAGATTGGCTTATGAAGTTAAAGAAGAGCAGATAGTTGTGTTAGTGCTAATGGTAGGGAAAAGAGAAAACAATCAAGTGTATAATAATTTAGCTAACAGAGAGAAAGAAAAATAGTGAACAAACGAATCTTTTTAAGTGCCCCGCATATGAGCGGAAATGAGCTAAAGTATATAGAAAAGGTCTTCCAGAGCAACTATATAGCTCCGCTTGGCGAGCATGTCAACAAGTTTGAAGAGAGTATAAGAAACTATACCGGTGCAAAAAATGCTTTAGCGGTTGTAAGCGGAACTGCTGCTATCCATTTGGCTCTTAGAGTTCTCGGAATTGGGCAAGATGATGATGTATTGGCTTCAACTTTTACTTTTATAGGCTCGGTTAACGCCATCATCTATCAAGGGGCAAATCCTATATTTATAGACAGCGACAAAGAGAGTTGGAATTTGTCTCCAAAATTACTGAATAAATATCTCTTAGAGTGTGAGAAAAAGCCAAAAGCTCTCATAGTTACGCACCTTTACGGGCAGTGTGCAGATATCCAAAAGATAGCCGATATTTGCACTCTTCATGGTGTTTATCTTATAGAAGATGCAGCCGAGTCTTTGGGCGCTATTTACAATGGCAAGCATACCGGAACTTTTGGAGATTTTGGAATCTACTCATTTAACGGAAATAAGATACTTACAACCTCAGGCGGCGGTATGTTGGTGTCAAACAACAAAGAGTGGATAGACAAAGCTAAATTTTACTCTACTCAAGCAAAAGAGCCGTTTGTGCATTATGAACATGTAGAGTACGGATACAACTATCGTATGAGCAATGTGTTGGCTGCTATCGGCGTAGCGCAGATGGAAGTGATAGAAGATAGAGTTGCAAAAAAAAGAGAGATATTTGAGTGGTACAGAGAGTTTTTAGGTGATGTACAAGAGATAACTTTTATGCCGGAACTTGAAAATAGTCGCGGGAACAGGTGGCTAACTGCCTTGACATTTGAAAAAAGTGACTTTAACAAAGTGATGAAAGCATTAGAAGAGGTAAATGTAGAGAGCAGACCGCTTTGGAAACCGATGCACATGCAACCTCTTTTTAGAGATGCAAAAAGTGTTGTTGACGGTACAAGCGAAGAGTTGTTTAAGAAAGGGCTTTGTTTGGCGAGCAGTACGACAATGAGCAAAGATGATGTAAAAATGATATGTGATGTTATAAAAAGCTGCTTGAAAAAGCCTCATTTGTAACCACTATTTTGCTATTATATATCATTATAAAGTTTGTAGATTATAAAAAAGCTTTTGAGTGATATGGACCAAGATAAATGGCAAAGAAAAACAAAAAAAACTCCAAGATAAACCAAAAAATAAGAAAATATTTTGACGACGACCCGTTTGACATTGGGGTTGCAAGAGTAAGCACGCAAACGCTCAGCGAGCTCTTTAGCTTTCTTGGAATCTACGACATTGACCAGAGCAGAGATATGCTTATTAAGATGGCAAGAATGTTGTGGAGCGAGGCGGACAGTGATTTTCGTTCGGATATTTTAAGCTTCTTTGCACATGATGGTAAAATTTATAAATCGCCCGTTTCAAAAGAGCCAACTCTTGAGAGAGAAGATAAGATAGACGCACTAATAGATGAACTGCATGTAAGCCATGAAGAGGCAAAGTTGCTTCGTGAAACGTTCATGGATGTCAGAAGCAAAAAGATTACCATAGAGAAGATGGAGTCAAAGTTACGACACATCAGATACAATCTGAAAAAAGAGCGAATAGAGAAAAAAGTTGACGGAGTTTTTGACATAGACGACTCGTTGGAGTTCAATGCCTCGCTTCATTATGTACTCTATGGACAGAGTTTTCACAAGATTTTGACGCTTAATACAAAAGTTTACGACTACTACTACCTCCAAAACAGCGATGAAGAGCTGCTTGTTCAAGAGATTAGCGAGGAGAAGGAGCGTGTAGTTGCTCTTAAACAAAAAGAGATAAACAGCTTCATAGCAAATCTGGCAGACCCGCATCCTTACCTGACTCAAAAAGAGATAGTAAACGCGCTTCGCGCAACGCCTCCAAAAACAAAAGTTTCTTATCCGCTTATAAAAGAGAGTATTCTCTCTAGCATTATTTCAGGAGAGCTTGGAAATGTTGAGATAGAGCTTCATGACGAAGAGCTTTTGGTTAGGATGGAGCAGAGTTTAGAACTTCCGCATTCAGATAAAAACCAGCCCTACGTTTTAGAGTTGCATGTAGAACTGAATTCGCTTTTAGAGGATATTTGGAAGGGCAATAAACTTGACTTTAGCCAAGTAATAAACGACTCCAAAAAAGAGCATGAAGAGCAGTTCTTGAGCGACTTAAACTCTTTGGTTGAGGAGTGCAACTCTTATGCAGTTCTGCTTCATCTGACCCCAGCGGTGCTCTACTCAAAAGTTTACGAGGGGCTCTCTGACCTGTTGCCTTCATCGCTGAACATCTCGCCGAAAATCGCGCGAAAAATAGTTAAAAGGTTTGTGCACTCCATCCATGACGAGATAGCAAAAAAGCAACGCTATGAACTGCTCGCACGTACCATAAGGGATTTTAAAAACCTTTTTCCTATGGCACGTGATATGAGAAGAAAGCTCACTCTTCACATAGGACCGACAAACAGCGGAAAAACATATCAGGCTATGCAGAAGCTAAAGAGTGCGGATACTGGGTACTATTTGGCACCGCTTAGACTTTTGGCATTAGAGGGTTTTGAGGACTTAAAAGAGAGTGGCATTGAATCCTCTTTGATAACCGGTGAGGAACAGATTGTCAGTGAAGATGCGACGCATATAAGCTCAACCATCGAGATGGTAAATTTTGATGTGGATGTCGATGTCTGCGTAATCGATGAGGTGCAGATGCTGGATGACCGTGACCGTGGCTGGGCGTGGGCAAATGCCATCATAGGCGCGCCTGCAAAAGAGATTATAATGACAGGTTCACCAAACGCAAAAGAGGCGATAGTCGAGCTTGCTAAATATTTGGGCGAAGAGCTTGAGATAATAGAGTTTGAGAGAAAAAATCCACTAACACTTCTAGGCTCACCCGTTAGTGAAAAAGATGTAGAGGAGAGCACGGCAATCATCGCATTCACGAGAAAAGATGTGCTCAGGCTAAAACAAACATTCTCCAAATATTTTAGTGTTAGCGTTGTTTACGGAAATCTATCTCCAGAAGTTAGACGCGAAGAGGCGAGAAGGTTTCGTGCGGGCGAGACGCAGATACTTGTTGCTACCGATGCTATTGCCATGGGGATGAACCTGCCCATAAAAACCATACTCTTCTCAAAAGCAGAAAAGTTTGACGGAGTAAACGACAGAAGCCTGCTGCCGAGTGAAATTCATCAGATTTCAGGTCGTGCGGGAAGATTTGGACTTCATGAAGAGGGCTATGTCGGGGCTTTAAGCGGCGATGTTTTGAGCGTGATAAAAAAGAACTTCCATAAAGAGGCGAAAAAGATAACACTGCCTTTTAAAGTGATGGCAAATCTTGACCATATCAAACTTGTCGGGAGCATACTTGAAGAGAAGTCGCTGCATGAGATTTTAATGTTTTTTGTCAAAAATATGGAGTTTGACGGTCCGTTTGTGGCAACGAATCTTGATGATATGTTAGAGACTTCCATTTTGGTTGACAGTTATGACCTTGATATCGCCACAAAATATCATCTTGCCTGCGCACCGCTTACTCTGAAATCTCCTTATATCGTTGCGGCTTATGAGAGCTATCTATCAGCGCTTGAGAAGAGGATGCCGATACATTACAACATCGTGCCGCTTGCCGGAAGTTATGCGCAGACGACAGATGAGCTGCTTCGTGCCGAGGATATGGTAAAGGAGATTTCGCTCTATCTATGGCTGAGTTATCGCTTTAGCGACTATTTCATAGATGCAAACAGAGCCCGCGCATCAAGAGGCATTTTAAACAAATTTATAGAAAATTCGCTTCAGCAGAGCCAGCTTGCAACAAAATGCAGAATGTGCAGCGCACCTCTGCCGCCAAACTCTCCGTATGGCATTTGTCAGGCATGTTTTAAGAAAAACTATACAGGGCGCGGAGTGAGTAATAGAGGATATAGAGGTAAATAAAATGAATTTAAAGAGAAAAAATGCAACTAAAACAAGCCGAAATAGCTGATATAGATAATGTTTTAAAACTTCATTATCGCTATCACATAGATTTCATAAGCGAAGAAGATAAACAAGAGGGATTTGTAACTACACCCTTTACAAAAGAGCAATTAATAGAGCTTGTCGAAGAGGAAAAGGGGCTATTTATAGCCGTACTTGACGGTAATGTCGTAGCTTATGTTATGGCTGCATCTTGGCAGTTTTACTCTAAATGGACTATGTTTGCTTTTATGATTGAAAATTTGCCGAATTTAGAGTATTTGGGGCAAAAGCTAAATATCCATAATTCATACCAATACGGACCGATATGTATAGACAAGAGTGTAAGAGGAAGCGGAGTATTGGAGAAGATTTTTGGCTATACCCAAAAAGAGATGTCAAAAAGGTATCCGATTTTAGTCACTTTTATCAATAAAATAAATATCCGTTCCTACCAAGCCCACACCAAAAAACTAGGACTTGAAGTGATAGCGGAATTTGACTACAATAATAATCACTACTACGAACTTGCCTTTGATACGGCAAAAGGGTTAAATTCCACGCAAAAGGAATAAACATTGAGCCTTATAAATATAATATCAAATACGGATGATTTAAAAATTATCGCTAAACTGCCTGAAAATGAGATGGCACTTTTTTATATGTTTCCAAAAGCCATGTACCCTTTAAGTGCAGAGCAATTGGAAAAAGTTATAAAAAATAGATTTGAATCTACGGTGTTTATATTGGATAAAAAGATTATCGGTTATGCTAATTTATATCTCTATAAAGATGAAAAAGAGCCTTATATCGGCAATGTGATTTTATCTCAGAAATACAGAGGCAGAGGTTTCGGAAAAGAAATAGTACAAACTATGATTCAAAAAGCAAAAGAAAAATTTAAAACCGATTCTATCAAAATAGCCGTGTTTAAGTCTAACACAAATGTTTATGGTATGTATAAATCATTAGGCTTTGAAGAGTTCGACACAGAATCAAGAGAGGATTTTAGAGAAGAACAACAAGAGCTTGTTTTTATGGGGTTAGAACTTAAATCTATAAAATAAATACTTATTGCTAAGAATATAATTGTATTTTGCATAAAATATACAAAAATATGATATATTATGCTAATATAATGAAAAACAAATAAGGAAATTGTAATGTTATTGCAATTTAGTGTAAATAATTATCGTTCCATCAAAGATACTGTTACATTTAGTATGGCTACGGCTTTACAAGAAGATAAAAATTTTTTTAGTATCAGAAAATATAAATTACTAAACAGTGCGGTGGTTTACGGAGCAAACGCAAGCGGAAAAAGCAATCTTTTGCGAGCTATGGCTTTTATGGGCAAAATAGTTTTAAATAAAACAAAAGTTATCCAGTCGGTAGATAAACTGCCTCATGACCCGTTTAAACTTAACACTTCGACAAAAGAAGCTTCAAGCAGCTTTGAGATAGTTTTTTTCATCGATGAGACCAAATACAGATACGGCTTTGAGCTTGATAACAGCACTGTTTATAGTGAATGGTTATATGCGGACGAAAAAGGGAAAGAGGCGAAATTTTTTTACAGAGACGATGAAGAAGCCCATTATGTAAACCCGCAAAAGTTTAAAGAGGGGTTTGTATTTTTTGACACTTCATCATCAAAAATAAAAATCTCAAAAAATCAGCTTTTTATCTGGAAATGTGACCAGAATGATGGAGAAATATCCAAAAGCATTTTAAATTGGTTTAGCCGTTTTAATCTCATCGACGGGCTTAGTCATGAAGGTTATATCAACTACACTATGAAAAAAATGGAAGATGAGAAGTTTAAAAACGAGATTGTATCTTTGGTTAAAACAGCAGATATAGGAATAAATGATATTGTTTTACAAAAAGAGGAACTTCCAAAAGAGTTTTTTGAAAACTCTCCTTTTTCAGAAGAATTTATAAAAGATATGATAGCTATGAAGGGTAATAAAATACCTATTGTTAAAACATTTCATACTATTTTTGATGAAAATAATAATGAAATCGGTAAAGAAATTTTTGAGCTAGATGATGAAGAATCTTTGGGAACAAGAAAGTTTTTCAAGATGTCTGCACCTATCTTAAACACTTTGCAAGAGGGCAAGATACTGATGATAGACGAGCTTGACGCCAGTTTGCACCCGATGCTAACAAAACATCTTATCAAACTGTTTCACGATAAAAGCATCAATACGAAAAACGCACAGCTTATCTTTGCCACACATGATACAAATATCTTAAAACCGCAGCTTTTCAGACGAGACCAAATCTGGTTTACCCAAAAAGACAAATACGGCTCAACCGATGTTTATGCACTCTCGGAGATAAAAAATGTGAGAAAAACGGAGGATTTTGAGAGCCAGTATATTCAAGGCAAATACGGAGCTATCCCGTATCTTGGGAAGTTTGAGTTTTAACCATGGCAAGACGGGGTCAAGATTCATCAGATAAAATCTTTCAACGAACAAAAGAGCGAGAAGCACAAGAGTTTAAAAGAGAAAAAGATAGAAAATCTAAGATTCCCGATATTATCATCGCTTGCGAAGACAGCGTGTCGTCGCCTACCTACTTTGGGCTTATTGTTGAAAAGCTCATAAAACAAAGGCTTATAACTCAAGACTCTTTCGTTATAGCAAATCATAACCATAGCAATCCCAGCGGCGTTTTAGAAGATTTGAAAAAACATACATGCGATAATGGAAAAACATACAAAGATTTTAAACACAGATGGATGGTGATAGATAGAGATATATAATACCCCAAACTGTCAAGACAACTTTTTTCAATTTCTAATTCCATCAGACAACTGTTACCTTAAGCTACATTCATAGTGTTATTGCTGTAGTTTTTACTCTCTTGTTTTAAACTATCATAGT
>JBAZDX010000021.1:0-34812 GCA_041654255.1 Sulfurimonas sp. | reverse complement strand
TACAATTCCGCTCCCTTAATATAGTTAGGCTAGACCTGACGAGTTCTTTAGAAGGAAAAACATGGAAAAAATTCGTTTAAAATTGAAAGCTTATGATCATCGTGTACTTGATAGATCTGTAGCGTCAATAGTTGAGGCTGTCAAGCGTACAGGCGCGGTAATTCGTGGTCCGATACCTTTACCAACAAAGATTCGTAAATATACAGTTATCAAATCTCCGCACGTTAACAAAAGTTCACGTGAACAGTTTGAAATTCGTATGCACGCTAGAGTAATTGATATCGTCTCTGCAACGCCAGAAACAGTAGATTCTCTAATGAAACTAGATCTTGCACCAGAAGTGGACGTAGAAGTTCGCTCTATGGATAAGTAGGAGGTCATCGTGGAATATATTGTTGAAAAAATCGGTATGAGCCGTACTATCACAGTTCCTAGTAAGCCTGTAACTCTTTTGAGAGTATTGGATGCTAAGGTTTGTGAAGTTAATAAAGAGACTGCGATTGTTGCGTACAAGAGCGGTAAAAAAATGAATAAGTCAATTGAAGGTCAGCAAAAGAAATACAGCCTTTCATCTGAGTTTAACCGTTTTGTTACTATAGAAGTAGCAAACACTGAAGCTGGTGATTTAGATTTAACGCCTTTAGCGGAAGCTAAAGTAATAAAATCTACGTTTACAACTAAAGGTCGTGGTTTTACCGGAGCAATGAAGCGCTGGAATTTTTCTGGTGGTCCTGCTGAGCATGGTCATAGATTTGGCCGTAGAACAGGTTCTATCGGTAATGCAGAGTGGCCAGGTCGTGTTATGAAGGGCAAGAAAATGCCTGGACAATACGGAAACACACAAAATAGTGTTAAGAATGAAATTATCTCTTTTGATGCTGAAAACAAAATCATTGCGGTTGTTGGTTCAGTTTCTGGAGCTAATGGTTCTTTAGGTCGTGTAAAGGTAGCTAGATAATGAGCGCAATAGTTCTAAATGAAAAAATGGAAAAAGCTTCTGAGTTAGCTTTGCCGGAAAGTTTTTCTGGCATTAACCCTCACAACTTATACCTATATGTTAAGTCTGCGCAAGCAGCAATGAGAGCTAACACTGCCACAGCTTTGACTCGTGCAGAAGTTAGAGGTGGTGGTAAGAAGCCATGGGCTCAAAAAGGCGGCGGTCGCGGTCGTGCCGGTTCTAAGCGTGCTCCAACATTTGTTGGCGGTGGTAAAGCGTTTGGTCCTAAAAACAACCGTAATTATGATCTTAAAGTTAATAAAAAGCAAAAAAAACTTGCTCTTAACTTTGCTTTGAATGAGCATGCAAACAAAGGCAGTCTGTTTATCGTTGACAGCATTGAAATCGCGTCTGGAAAAACAAGAGATGCTGCGGCAATGTTTAAAGCATTAAACCAAAGAGATACTCTTTTTGTAAAAACTGTTTTAGATGAACAAACTTATTTGGCATTTGAAAATATTTCAAGCACGTATGTAATTGAAGAGAATGAATTAAATGCTTATTTAGCTGCAAATTATCGTTCACTTGTGATCGAAAAAGCGGTATGGGAAAATCTTGTAGGAGAGGCTAAATAAATGGCAGATATTACAGATATTAAATCTATACTCTATACAGAGAAGACACTTGGTATGCAAGAAGATGGAATCATCGTTGTTCAAACGTCTCCTCGTATGAGTAAAACTGGCCTTAAAGAGGTTTTTCGTGAGTATTTCGGAATTATTCCAACAAGAATCAACTCACTTAATCAAAGCGGAAAAATAAAAAGATTCCGTGGTGTACAGGGTAAACAAAACGACTTTAAAAAGTTTTATGTTAAGTTACCTGAGGGTGCACAAATAGAAAGTTTGGCGGTGTAATATGGCAATAAAAACTTATAGACCAACAACCCCGTCTCGTCGTTTTTATACTAATGTTGACAGTGGTGATATCACTTCAAAAGCATCTGTACGTTCTTTATTAATTAAACTTCCAGCAGCAGCAGGAAGAAACAATAACGGTCGTATTACATCTCGTCATAAAGAAGCTGGAGCTAAAAAACTTTATCGTATTATCGATTTCAAAAGAAATAAATTCGGTATCGCCGGTACAGTAAGTACAGTTGAGTATGATCCATACCGTAACTGTCGTATCGCTCTTGTAACATATGTTGATGGTGATAAAAGATATATCCTTTTACCAAAAGGTTTAAATGTTGGAGATGCAGTTATTTCTGCTGAATCTGGCATTGATATTAAGCCTGGCAATGCAATGAAACTTATGAATATACCTGTTGGTACATCAGTTCATAATATTGAGCTAAAAGTTGGCAAGGGTGGACAAATGGTTCGTTCTGCAGGAACTTCTGCTCAAATTATGGGTCGTGATGGAAAGTATGTTTCACTTCGTATGCCATCTTCTGAGATGCGTTTGGTACTAGGTGAGTGTATGGCTACTGTAGGAACTGTTGGAAACGAAGAGTATATCAACATCGTTATCGCAAAAGCAGGTCGTAGTCGTCATATGGGTATTCGTCCTCAAACTCGTGGTTCTGCGATGAACCCGATAGATCACCCGCATGGTGGTGGTGAAGGTAAAACGAATTCAGGTCGTCACCCAGTTACTCCGTGGGGTAAACCAACGAAGGGTTCAAAAACTCGTCGTAAAAAAGCAAGTGATAAACTTATTATTACTCGCCGTAAATCTAATCCGAAGAGGTAGTTAAATGGCAAGAAGTGTAAAAAAAGGTCCATTTGTTGATGATCATTTAATGAAAAAAGTAGTAGCAGCCAAAGCAGAGGGAAATAAAAAACCTATCAAAACTTGGTCTCGTAGAAGTATGGTTCTACCTGATATGGTTGGCTTAACTATGAATGTTCATAATGGACGTCAATTTGTACCTGTATACGTAACAGAGAATCACATTGGTTATAAACTAGGTGAATTCGCACCAACTCGTACATTCAAGGGCCATAAGGGCTCTGTACAGAAGAAAGGTTAATCATGGCTAGAGCATTATTAAAATTTATCCGTGTTTCACCGATAAAATCTCGTCTTATTGCAAGAGAGATTCAAGGTATGAACGCTGAAGCGGCATTAGCAGCTTTAGAGTTTACACCAAACAAAGCAGCAAAAATTATTGCTAAAGTAGTTGCATCGGCAGTTGCAAACAGCGGTAATGAAGCTAGCGATTGTATAGTAACATCATGCCGTGTTGATAATGGTCCAGTGCTTAAGAGATTTCGTCCGAGAGCTCGCGGTATGGCATCTGGTATTAGAAAACCGACAGCGCATATATTAGTAGAAGTAGAGGGTAAATAATATGGGTCAAAAAGTTAATCCTATTGGTTTACGTCTTGGTATCAACCGCAATTGGGAGAGCCGTTGGTTCCCTAATTTTAAGACTGCAGCAGCATACTTAGGCGAAGATCACAAGATTCGTACATATTTGAAAAAAGAACTTTACTATGCGGGTGTTTCTAACATTATCATAGAAAGAACAGCTAAGAGACTTCGTGTAACTATTATTGCTGCACGCCCTGGTATCATTATCGGTAAAAAGGGTTCAGACATTGAGAAACTAAAAGACACTCTTCAAGCTCTTGTAGGTAAGCCTATATCAGTAAACATTAAAGAAGAGAAAAAAGCCCAAATTTCTGCACAGCTTGTTGCAGAAAATGTTGCTACTCAATTAGAACGCCGTGTTGCTTTTAGACGTGCAATGAAAAAAGTTATGCAAAACGCACAAAGAGGCGGAGCTAAAGGTATCAAGGTATCTGTTAGCGGTCGTCTTGGCGGAGCTGAAATGGCTCGCACTGAGTGGTACTTAGAGGGACGTGTTCCTCTTCATACTCTTCGTGCAAAAATAGATTACGGTTTTGCTGAGGCTCACACTACATACGGTTGTATCGGTGTAAAAGTTTGGATATTCAAAGGTGAGGTTCTCACAAAAGGTATCCCGGCAGAAGTAAAAGAAGAGCAGCAAAAAGAGGGTGCTCGCCGCCCTAAACGTGCTCCTAAACGCGAAAATAGCGGAAAGGCTGAATAATCATGTTGATGCCTAAGAGAACTAAATATCGTAAGATGATGAAGGGTCGTAACCGTGGTTACGCTCGTTCAGGTTATACGTTAGCATTCGGTGATATTGCTCTAAAAGCAGTAGAGGCTGGACGTATTAACTCTCGTCAGATTGAGTCGGCTCGTATATCGGCTACTCGTCACATCAAAAGAAATGGTAAGATTTGGATTCGTGTATTCCCAGCTAAACCGTTAACTGCAAAACCTCTTGAAACTCGTATGGGTAAAGGTAAGGGTTCAGTTGACCAATGGGTAATGAACATTAAGCCAGGTCGTATAATTTTTGAAATGGCCGGTGTTCCGGAAGAGCTAGCTCGTGAAGCATTAACTCTTGCTCTACACAAGCTGCCTTTCAAAACAAAAATAATTACTGCGGAGATGAGCAATGAAATATTCTGATTTAGCAGATAAAAACGTAGCAGAGCTTCAGGCAATGCTTAAAGAGAAAAAGACTCAACTCTTTACTCTAAAAATTAAAAAACAGATGATGCAACTACAAAACACTAGCGAACTTCGTATCGCTAAAAAAAATGTTGCTAGAATCAGCACTGCACTTAGTGCAGCGAAATAGGGGCTGGCAATGACACATAAACGTGAAATTCAAGGTAATGTAGTTAAAATTTCAGGCGATAAGACAGCAAGTGTTGTTGTTGAGCGTCGTGTAATGCACCCTCGTTACCATAAAGTTGTAAAGCGCTTCAAAAAGTACCTAGTACATGATGAGCGTAATGAGTTAAAAGTTGGTGATCAGGTTATCGCAATCGAATGTCGCCCACTTTCTAAGACTAAATCATATAGACTTAAAACAGTAATACTAGGAGCAGAATAATGATCCAAGGTTTTACTCGTCTAAATGTAGCTGATAATACAGGTGCAAAAGAGATTATGTGTATTAAGGTACTTGGCGGTTCTAAGCGTCGTTATGCAAGAGTAGGTGATGTTATCATCGCTTCTGTAAAAAAAGCGACTCCGACTGCTAAAGTTAAAAAAGGTAAAGTTGTAAAAGCTGTTGTAGTTAGAACTGCTAAAGAGATTCACCGTGAAAACGGTTCTCTTATCCGTTTTGATGACAATGCAGCTGTTATACTTGATGACAAGAGAGAGCCGGTAGGCACTCGTATTTTCGGACCAATAGCTCGTGAAGTACGTTACGGTGGTTTTATGAAAATCGTATCTCTTGCGCCGGAGGTTGTTTAATGGCAAAGTTTAAATTCAAAAAAGGCGATACTGTAGAAATTATCGCTGGAGATGACCGTGGAACTAAGGCAACTGTATTAGCAGTTATGCCAAAGAAAAACAAGGTAATCGTAGAGGGTTGTAAAATAGCTAAAAAAGCTATCAAACCTACAGAAGATAACACTAAAGGCGGACATATCAATAAAGAGATGCCAATAGATGTTTCAAATGTTCGTAAAGTGGAGGCATAAGTAGATGGCTCGTTTAAAAGATAAATATTTAAGTTTAAAGCCTGCATTGCAAGCAGAGTTAGGGATTAAGAACCCTATGCAAACTCCTTCATTAGATAAGGTAATTATCTCTGTTGGTGCCGGTTTTGCAATGAAAGATAATAAACTTATCCAAAACATTGAAGATACTATTACTAAAATTGCCGGTCAAAAAGCAAGTACTGTAATAGCTAAGAAATCAGTTGCCGGTTTTAAAGTTCGTGAAGGTATGCCGGTTGGTATCCGTGTAACGCTTCGCGGTGAAAAGATGTACAACTTCTTTGATCGTCTTGTTTCTATTGCTCTTCCACGTGTGAAAGACTTCCGCGGGGTTCCTAGAAATGGTTTTGACGGTCGTGGTAACTACAACTTTGGACTACAAGAACAGTTGATTTTTCCAGAGATTAGCTATGATTCTATCATGCAAATTCATGGTATGAACATCACAGTTGTTACAACTGCTGATTCAGACAAGGCAGGATTTGCTCTTTTAGAGAAAATGGGTATGCCTTTTACTAAAGGGAGCAACTAATGGCTAAGAAGTCGATGATTGTTAAAGCAGCAAGAGAGCCGAAGTTTAAAGTTCGTGGCTACACAAGATGTCAGATTTGTGGTCGTCCACACTCTGTAATTCGTGACTTCGGAATATGCCGTGTATGTTTTAGAAAAATGGCAAATGAGGGATTAATCCCAGGTGTTAGAAAGTCTTCTTGGTAAGCCAAGAGGAAACTTCTAATAATTAGTAATTATTTTATAGCGCAATTGCTATAAAATGATCACAGCTAAGGAAAAAATAGATGATTAATGATTTAGTATCGGACGCGTTAACTCGTATTCGTAATGCTGGTATGAGAAGATTAGATGTTACTACTCTTGTTCACTCTAAGAGTGTTGAAGCGTTAGCAAACATTTTAGTTGAAAAAGGTTATATTGAGAGCTGTAACGTTGTTGAAGACGGCGTTAAAAAGACTATCAATGTTGTATTAAAATACAGTGATAACGGTAAATGTGTTATTAATGAAATGAAAAGAGTGTCTAAACCTGGTCGTCGTGTTTACAAGGGCAAAGAAGAGATTAAACGTTTCAAAAATGGTTATGGAACTATTATTGTTAGTACATCACATGGCGTTCTACCAAATGACAAGGCTTATGCTCTTGGTGTTGGTGGCGAAGTTATGTGTACGATTTGGTAGGAAGGAGATAACATGTCAAGAATTGGTAAATTACCTGTAGAATTTGCATCTGATATCAAAGTCAGTGTAGATGGAAATGTTATAACTTTTGCTAAGGGCAAAAATAGTGTTGATTTAGATACAAAAGGGAATGTTGGCTTCAATCTAGACGGCAATGTTCTAACTTTCGCAACTTTATCAGATTCTCGTGCACATAGAGCCTTCTGGGGAACATATCGCGCATTGGCTCAAAACGTAGTTACTGGTTTAACAACTGGTTATACTAAAGCTTTAGAGATTAATGGTGTTGGTTATCGTGCCGCAGTTAACGGAAGTGTACTTAACTTACAGCTTGGTTTTTCACACGATATCAACTATGAACTACCAGAAGGTATTGAAGCAGCAGTTGAGAAGAATGTTATAACTCTTAAAAGCCATGACAAGCAAGCGCTTGGACAAAGTGCTGCTGAGATTAGATCATTCCGTCCGCCGGAGCCTTACAAAGGTAAAGGTGTTAAATATGTTGAAGAGTTTATCGTGCGTAAAGCCGGTAAAACTTCTAAGAAATAAGGGGGAGTATAAATGAATGCAAAAGTATTAAAAAGCAAAATTGCTAATCGCTTAAAGCGTAAGCGTCGTATTCGTGCAAAAATATCTGGTTGTGCTTCACTTCCTCGTGTTTCTGTATTTCGTTCAAATCGTTATTTGAGTGTTCAAGCTATTGATGATGTAACAGCTACAACGTTGGCTGCAATCAATTCAAAAGCAACAGGTCATAAAGCAAACAAAGAAGGTGCAGCTGCACTTGGTGAAGTATTCGCTGCTACACTAAAGAAAGCAAACATTTCCGAGATTGTATTTGATCGTAATGGTTACCAATACCACGGTGTTATAGCTGCATTTGGTGACGCACTTCGTGCAAACGAAATTAAGTTCTAGGGGTTAAAATGGAAATCAATAGAGAAGATTTTGAAGAATCAATTGTAAATATTGGTCGTGTAACTAAAGTTGTAAAAGGCGGACGCCGTTTTCGTTTTACAGCATTAATAGTAGTTGGTGATAAAAAAGGTACTATCGGTTTTGGTACTGGAAAAGCGAAAGAAGTTCCAGACGCAATCAAAAAAGCTGTAGATAATGCGTTTAAAAACCTAAGCAAAGTTAGTATCAGAGGTACTACAATTGCACATGATGTTGAGCACAAATACAATGCAAGTCGTATTCTTTTAAAACCGGCATCAGAGGGTACAGGGGTAATCGCGGGTGGTGCTACTCGTCCTGTTCTTGAACTTGCAGGTATTAAAGATGTACTTACAAAGTCAATTGGTTCAAACAATCCAGCTACACTAGTGCGCGCTACCGTTGAAGCACTAGGTCGCTTAAAAGGATAGAAAATGGGTATTGAAAATTTAACACCTGCTGAGGGTTCTACTTCAGGGCGTAAAAGAGTTGGACGCGGATGCGGTTCGGGAATGGGTAAGACTTCTACACGTGGTGGAAAAGGTCAGACTGCTCGTTCTGGTAGCTCAAGAAAAAGAAACTTTGAAGGTGGACAAACTCCACTTGCAAGAAGATTACCAAAGATTGGATTTACTTCTCGTGTTGTAAAACCATATGTAATCAACGTAGATAAAATAAAAGTAGTTGCAGAGTTAAGTGAAATCACGCTTGAGAGTATCCGTGGTGTACATAAAATTGCTGCTTCAGTAACGAAAGTTAAATTAGTTGGTGCTTCTGCTAAAGATTTAGCATCAAAAATTAAAGACGACAACGTTACTACTACAGGTAAATAGCCGTGAATAAAAATCTAGTTAATAAGATATTTATTACTATCGGTTTTTTATTTATTTATCGCCTGCTGGCATACGTGCCGGTTCCAGGCGTTGACGCTGCTGTTATAGCTTCATTCTTCGATTCTCACCAATCAGACGCACTAGGTCTATTTAATATGTTTAGTGGTAATGCTGTTGAGAGAATGTCAATCATAGCTCTTGGAATTATGCCTTACATCACCGCTTCAATTATTATGGAGCTTTTAGCTGCTACATTTGCTCCGCTTGGACAGATGAAAAAAGAGCGTGACGGAATGGTAAAGTATATGCAAATTATTCGCTATGCGACGATTGTAATTACAATAATTCAAGCAGTAGGTATAAGTGTTGGACTGCAAAGTTTAACAGGACCTAATGGTAACAGCGCAATACTAGTTGATCTAAATACATTTATCATGCTTTCTGCTATATCTATGTTAGCCGGAACAATGCTTCTTATGTGGATAGGTGAACAGATCACACAAAATGGTATCGGTAACGGTATATCTTTGATTATTTTTGCCGGAATTGTCTCGGCTATTCCAAGAGCAATCGGTCAAATGATAACAATGGTAAATACGGGGGCCATGAGCTTTTTAACTGTAATTGCAATTCTAGTTCTTGTTTTTGGAACAGTTGCTGTAATTATTTATGTTGAGCTTGGTGAGCGCCGTGTACCTGTTACATACGCTAAAAAAGTTATTATGCAAAATCAAAATAAAAGAGTTATGAACTATATTCCTATTAAGGTTAACTTGGCTGGTGTTATTCCGGTTATCTTTGCTAGTGCGATATTAATGTTTCCTATGACTGTTTTATCTAGCAGCAGTAATCCTACGATTATGGCAATTGCAGATTATCTAAACCCAAATAGTTATTTCTTTAACTTTTTGACATTTATTTTTGTTGTTTTCTTTGCATTCTTTTATGCATCAATTACTTTTAATTCAAAAGATATTTCAGAAAATTTAAAAAAGCAGGGTGGATTTATTCCAGGTATCCGTACCGGAAATGCAACTGCTGAATTTTTAAATACAACAGCTAGTAATCTTACATTTACCGGTGCACTTTATCTTGGTTTAGTTGCTACTCTTCCTTTTATGATTATAAAAGGGATGGGAGTTCCATTCTTCTTTGGCGGTACAGCAGTTTTAATCGTTGTTCAAGTTGCACTTGATACCATGAGAAAAATTGAGGCTCAGATTTACATGAGTAAATATGAGACACTAAGTGCGGTTGGTCTATAGCTAATGGCGATTGCACTAAGACAACCAAAAGAGATTGAGAAACTTCGCGCTGCCAACAAAATTGTTGGAGGTGCACTAGAACTCCTTCGTCAAAATACAAAAGTAGGGATTTCTTTAAGAGAACTTGACGCTATGGCCGAGAATTATATCCTCTCTCATAAAGCCAAGCCATCTTTTAAGGGTCTCTACGGCTTTCCAAACTCCGTCTGTACATCACTTAATCAAGTAATTATCCATGGTATTCCTACTGACTATAAACTACAAGAGGGCGATATTATCGGATATGATATCGGAACAGAGCTTGATGGGTGGTATGGTGATGCTGCTATAACCGTTCCTGTCGGAACAGTAAGCGCTAGAGATGAAGAGCTTATAGCGTGTGCTAAAGATACTCTTTATGAAGCAATTGCAGCGATTAAAGTTGGAATGAGATTTAAAGAGCTCTCTCAAATTTTAGAAACTTCTATTCGCTCAAGAGGTTTTGTGCCACTACATAGTTTTTGTGGACATGGTATCGGAAGAAAACCGCATGAAGAGCCTGAGATACCAAACTATCTTGATGGAATAGACCCAAAAGGCGGCCCAAAGATAAAAAACGGAATGGTTTTTTGTCTGGAGCCGATGATTTGTCAAAAAGAGTCAAAGCCGCTTATTTTAGAGAACAAGTGGGATGTTGTTAGTGCCGATGGTCTGTGCGGTTCACACTACGAGCATACTGTTGCAATTGTCAACGGTAAAGCTGAAATTTTATCTCTGGCTTGAGAAAAAAAGGATTAAAATGGCTAAATCAGATGTTATCGAAGTTGATGGCAAGATTATAGAGGCTTTGCCAAATGCAACATTTCGTGTTGAGTTAGAAAACGGACATATTATTTTATGTCATATTGCCGGTAAGATGCGTATGCACTATATAAAAATATTACCGGGTGACAAGGTAAAACTTGAACTAACACCATACTCTCTTGATAAAGGCCGTATCACTTACAGATACAAATAAAAAGGGGTTTATCCCTCTTTTTATAAGCTTTAAAATGTTTGAGTGTTTCTAAATTCTGATATTTCAGTCTCTACCATTTCGTTAATCATAATCTTAAAAAGGTCCGATATCATATTTGGAGACACATTGGCTTTTATTGCTGAGTGGCGAACTTTTTGCAGGATATAATCTACTCTGTCATCTGCTTTTACCTCTTCGATGCTGTTTTTAAACGCTGCAGCCTGTCGAACAAGGTGGCTTCTTTGAGATATAAGCTCAACTATTGCGTCGTCGATTTTGTCTATCTCCTGTCTAACTTCTTCCAATGAATTGCACTTTTTAACTTCTGACATATAATTTCTCCGTTTTTTAGTAAGATATGTTAGCCAAAAAGAGATAATAGTTTAGCTATTGGATTTTAAAATAGCGACTTTATATAAAACTTATTGTGCTATATTAAACTCTCTCTTATAAGCTTCTTCTATAGAGAGGGTTCTATCTTTGAAATCTATGATATTGCCTATCTCTATCTCAATTATTCGCAGCTGGGCAGAGTCATTTATTGCTGATTTTAAAATAGCATCTGCTTTTGAGCGTATATAAACGGGAAGAATCGGGAGCCTGTTTTTGATGGCGATAATCTGAGAACCCTCTTTAAACTCCGTAAGCTCCGCATCCGTTTTATTTCTGGTCCCCTCAGGAAATATAAAAACGGAGTTGCCATCATTGACACAGCTTTTTATATCTTTAAAAAAGCCGCTCATTTGCGAGGCTTCGCGGTCAAGAAGAATTGTTCCCGCATTTCTAGTGAATTTCCCAAAAAAGAGTGAGTCGTAGAGCTCTTTTTTTGCTATCCAGTATCCAAAAATTGAGCTGTTTTGTGTAGCAATTTCAACAATCAGAGGGTCAATTATGCTTCTGTGATTTGAGATGAGCAGATATTGCCCATCTTTTGGAAGTTTCTGCTCATTTATAACTTTTATTTTTATATTTAGTTTCTTTAGCAGTTTATTTGCATACTCAATTCTAATTCTTTTTTTATCTTTTGAATCTTTGAATTTTGTTAGTTTAAATCCATAAAAGTTTGTGACAAGCGTGGAGTAGATAGCCATTTTTATTTGGTTAAATGTCAAAAGGAGTTCCTCAAATATATTTAGTTCGGTTTAATAATTTTTTTTATCTCTTTTGGAAGATGAGCAAAGGGGATGGTTTTTACACCCTCTTTTATGCCATCTTCAAACACCATAACATCTACTGTCATTTTGGTTGGAAAAAATCGTATAACATTATATGAAGCTCTCTCCAAATTAAAAGATATTTTTTTATCAGAGAGCTCTATACTTTTCTTCTCTTTCGCCATTTTTAGCCTTTTAAATAAATGCCGTTATCTTTAACTTCGATATCTCCGCTTTCTTGTAGAGCAGTCAGTGAGCGTTTGAACTCTTTTTTGCTAAGCCCAAACACATCTGCAATTAGCTCTGCGTCGCTTTTGTAGTTGTATGGCATTGTGCCGCCGCTACGCTTTAAAAGAGAGAGAACTTTTTCTGCGGAAGCATCTTTTTTCTTTGCTCCGCTGGGTTGGAGGGTCAGGTCTATACAGCCGTCTTTTCTAACAGTTTTAACATATGCTTTTCTTGTGCTTCCTATCTCTATTTTTTCAAAAATCTCGTTATGATATATCAACCCCTCGTATCTGCCCTCTACAATGCACTTAAACCCAAGCGGAGTCTTTGCGATAATGAGTATTTCTACCTCTTTGTGCGGAGCAAGTCCTTTTGGTCTTTTGTCAAAAAAATCGCCCAATTTCTCGCTTCCGACAAGACGGTGAGTTCTCTCATCGTAAACTACTTTTAAAAATCTTTTGTCACCGACTTTAAATGGTGTTTTTTGAAACATATTTGGAACAAGCAGATCTTTTGCAAGTCCCCACTTTACGAATGCTCCAAAGGGTGCGACATCTACAACCTCAAAAAGGGCAAACTCATCAAGCATAGCTTTTGGTTTGAGTGTTGTCGCTATCAGTCTGTCTTCGGAATCGGTATATAAAAATACCTCTAAAAGAGTGTCGTCTTGCATCTCGTCTGTTACGTAAGCCTGTGGCAGAAGTACATCTTTTTCGTCTAGGGATTCTAAAAATATACCGTGAGGAGTGTGTCTGTCTACGCGGAGGCAGTTTATTCGCCCCAGCTCTAGGTATTGGTTTTGTTGCATGTTGTTTCCTCGCTATTCCGTCTATCTCAAAATGTTTGAGAATTTAATCCGACATTATATCTCTTTTTAAACCGGAGAGAGAAGAACGCTCCAAAACATATCTCAAAGTAGTTTGCGGTTGATAATATTTTTAAGATTGACATAATTATGACAATCTTAAAAATATTTTTACTCCAAATATACTAAGAGTATCAACAGAGCAATTTGATACTATTCAATAATTAATATCAAATAAGGAAAAAATTATGTTTAAGATTATTGTAGAAAAAGAGTGCAGCTGCTTTAAAAAGAGCAACTTGGTAAACGGTTTAGAGATGGAGTCTAAAGATGAGGCGCTTATGAAATCAATTGAGATGAGAAATTTTATGAATGACGAATTTTGCGGCAAACACAGTTTTAAAGTTCAAGAAGCAGAGAACAGCTTTGTAATTGCAATGAATGATTCAACAAGCAACGGCTGTTGCGGCGGCGGATGTGGAACTCACTAAGAGTTCTGGATTAAAAAAACTACATACATGAATCAATTATGCGATTATCATAAAAAACAGTTTTACATTAAAAAGCTAAATATTTAGTTAAACTTGTAAAAAATAATTAAGAAGGTAAAAGATGCTGCTTAATATATTATTGATAATCGTCGGAGCTGTCTATTGGTACTACACTGAGCACACCATTCCTCTGTTTATTGGATTGGCTTTGCTTGCAAGTTTGTACAATGACAGCCTCTATTTTGTTTCTCTTATTATTTCTGCTGTTGCAATAAGCTCTGTAATTTACTTTTTTTGGGCTGACATATACTCTTACAGGGTTTATGAAGATACACTGCATTACGGCATAGGCGTTATCTACATGTTAGTTCTCTTTTTAAAAGCAAAAAGCATATTTAACGTAGACAGAACGTCTTTATAGTATTAAAATCAAGCCAATCTTATCCAAACCTGCTCAAAAATAAGAATAAAAAACATTAAAAATATGTCAATTTGCAATATTTTTCAAATAGCAAAATCAAAAACAGTACTATTATCAAAATTTCGATATTGATTTAATTTGAGGAGATTGTTATGATCTTGGGTAAATGCCCATATTGCAATGATGGTTCTATTGAAGTGCGAGATAAAGAGGTAAGCGGCAAAAAAGTAAAGCTTTATGCATGTTCAAACGCCAACTGGAGAACAGAAGACGGAGAGATGTTTGAGCTTACTCCAAACTCAACGTGCAGTTTTAGAATCTGGCAAAATTCGCTTGCAAAATATGGAAAGTGGCTCTCATATAAAGAGGTAAGGGAACTTCTTGAAGATGAGAGAATAGAGGTAGAGCTGCTCAGTAAAAAATATGGCAAAAAAGTTTACTACAACAAACATATTACGCTCAATCATGACTACGGAGTGAGTGTTATATGGGAGTGAGATGTAAATAAATGGAGTAAAAGTATAATAAACCAAATAAAATAAGTCCGCTTAATAAATCTTTTACATTTATTTGTGTATAATCCTCGTCCGCTTTACTGCTTTAACAATAGGCTAGAGTATTTTTACCTATATAATCATGTATAGACAAAAGTATTGGCAAACTAAAAGTTGTTTGCCTAAAGGCAGTAAATAGCAGGGGATTTATTAGGTTTCATTAACTCTCGCCGCTTGGCAGAGCTTTAGTGACAGAGTAAAAACCGAGTTTTTTCGGATTTTATGAGAATTTATTGTAAGGACTTTCGATGAAAGTAAGAGCTTCAGTTAAGAAGATGTGTGATGACTGTAAAGTTATCAAAAGAAAAGGCATTGTAAGAGTAATCTGCAAAGTTAAAAAACATAAACAGAGACAAGGATAACCATGGCTCGTATATCAGGTGTTGATTTACCAAAGAAAAAAAGAATAGAGTACGGTCTAACGTACGTCTATGGGATTGGTCTTCATGCTTCTCGCAAGATATTAGATGCGACGGGTATCGACTATAACAAGAGAGTTTATGAACTAAGCGAAGATGATGTAGCTGCAATCACTAAAGAGATTCGTGCAAGTCATGTAGTAGAAGGTGATCTTCGTAAACAAGTTGCAATGGACATTAAGGCACTTATGGATTTAGGTTCATACAGAGGTCTCCGTCACCGTCGTGGTCTTCCATGCCGTGGTCAAAAAACTAAGACAAATGCGCGTACTCGTAAGGGTAAACGCAAAACTGTCGGCGCAGCGTAAGGGATAACAGATGGCAAAAAGAAAAGCTGTTAGAAAAAAAGTAGTAAAGAAAAATATTGCACGTGGTATAGTTCATATCTCTGCATCATTTAACAATACTCTTGTAACTATTACAGATGATATGGGTAACTTGATCGCTTGGAGTTCCGCTGGTAGCCTTGGTTTTAAAGGTAGCAAAAAATCTACTCCGTTTGCAGCTCAAGCAGCTGTTGAAGATGCGGTAGCTAAAGCACAAGTACATGGTATAAAAGAACTTGGTATTAAAGTTCAAGGTCCTGGTTCAGGAAGAGAAACTGCAACTAAAGCAGTAGGTTCTATTGAAGGTATTCGCGTAACATACATGAAAGATGTTACTCCACTACCACACAATGGTTGTCGCGCGCCTAAGCGCCGTAGAGTTTAAGGAGATTACTGATGGCAAGATATAGAGGTCCAGTAGAAAAAATCGAAAGAAGATTTGGAGTTAGCCTTAACCTAAAAGGGGAGCGTCGTTTAGCAGGTAAATCTGCATTAGAAAAACGTCCGTATGCTCCAGGTCAACATGGTCAGCGTCGTAAAAAAGTATCTGAATACGGATTACAATTAAACGAAAAGCAAAAAGCAAAATTTATGTATGGTGTTTCTGAGAAGCAATTCCGTGCACTGTTCGTTGAAGCTAAAAGAAGAGAAGGAAATACAGGTACAAACCTTATTACTTTAATTGAGCAAAGACTAGATAACGTTGTTTATCGTATGGGATTTGCATCAACTCGTCGTTTTGCTCGTCAACTTGTTACTCACGGTCACCTTTTAGTAGATGGCGCAAAACTTGACATTCCTTCTTACCGTGTAAGACCCGGTCAGAAAATCGAGATTCGTGAGAGCAGCAAAAACAATTCTCAAATTGCTCGTGCTCTTGAACTTGTTAACCAAACTGGCTTAGCTCCATGGGTTGATATTGATGCTGATAAAAAATTCGGTATCTTTACTCGTTTACCAGAACGTGAAGAAGTTGTTATCCCTGTAGAAGAGCGTTTAATCGTTGAGCTTTACTCGAAATAATAGTTAAAATAAAAGGCGTAAGAGACATGAAAAAGATTAAAACTACTCCACTTGCTCCTCAAGAATTTGAGGTAGAGCAGATTAGTGAGAATGAAGCTAATATTATGGCATACCCATTTGAAACGGGCTATGCTATCTCTTTAGCTCATCCACTTCGCCGTTTTTTGTTAAGCAGCTCAGTTGGTTATGCACCAATAGCTATTAAGATTGAAGGCGCTAAGCATGAGTTTGACTCAGTGCGCGGTATGCTTGAAGATATTTCAGATTTTATTTTAAATCTTAAAGAGATTCGCTTTAAGCTACTTGGTGACGTTACAGAAACAGAGATTAACTACAGCTTTGCTGGTCCTTGTACCATCAAAGGTGGTGACCTTACAAATAATGAAGTGGAAATAGTAACTCCAAATACTCATCTCGCTACATTAAATGAAGATTCTACACTTAATTTTAGTATTAGAATTGCACAAGGTATCGGTTATGTTGCAAGTGAAGACACTTACGATGACTTAGAAGAGGGTTATATAGCACTTGATGCTTATTTTACTCCTGTTCGTAGTGCAACTTACAGAATTGAAAATGTACTAGTAGAAGATAACCCTAACTTTGAAAGAGTTATCATAAACATTAGAACTGATGGACAGATTTCTCCATTAGATGCATTTAGAAATTCTCTTGAAGTTATGTATGCACAATTGGCAGTATTTAATAGTGAGATCAGCGTTAAAGCTCCAACTACTATAGAGAGAGTTGAAGAGAACCCAGATCTTAAAAAATTAACTGCACATATTGATAGTTTAGGCTTAAGCGCAAGAAGTTTTAACTGTCTTGACCGCTCAAGCATTAAACTAGTAGGTGAAATAGCATTGATGAGTACTAATGATCTTAAAAATGTTAAAAACCTAGGTAAAAAGTCGTATGACGAGATTGTAGAAAAACTTCAAGAGTTTGGTTATGAAGTTGGTGGCGATCTTGCAGATGACGTTGTTAGCGCATTAAAAAAGAAAATAGAAGCTTTATAAGCTAAATAGAGGAATTATAGATGAGACATCGTCATGGATACCGTAAGCTAGGTCGTACAAGCGCACACCGTGCTGCTTTACTTAAAAACCTAAGCATTTCGTTAATAGAACATGGTAAAATTGAAACTACTGTTGAAAAAGCAAAAGAGTTACGCTCTTATGTTGAAAAACTTATCACAGTTGCTGGTAAGAATGATTCAAACGCTCACAAAGCAGTATTCGCGGCGCTTCAAAGTAAAGAAGCAACAAAGACTCTAGTAAATGAGATAGCTCCTAAGTACGTTGATCGTCCAGGCGGCTATACTAGAATTACTAGAACACGTATTCGCCGTGGTGACGCTACTACTATGGCATTTATTGAATTAGTATAATTCAGTTTATATAACAGCGAGATATGATCTTGCTGTTACTCTTTCATATATTTCCACATCCCAAACTACTTAAATTATAAGTGAGACATTATGAGTAATTTCGCATTTGGAACTTACAGAATAAGTGATTTAAATCCACAACATGTAATAAGCCTAAAAGAGGCTATAAAATCCGGTATAAAAATGATAGACACATCTTCAAACTATATGGATGGCGGAGCAGAGCGTGCAATAGCTCTCGCATTTAGAGAGTTTGATGAAGAGAAAAAAAATGAGATTGAAATTCTAAGCAAGTTCGGCTATATACAAGGCACCGCTTTGCTTGATTATAAAGAAGACTTTTCCACGATAGAGAGTTCACAAGAGGTGGTAAAGTACAGCGAAGATTGCTACCACTCAATATCAAAATCTTTTATGCATGAGCAGTTGACGCAGTCGTTAAAGAGACTTGAGCTTGAGAAAATAGGCTGCTATCTTATACATAATCCTGAATATTATATTTTAGATGCAATAAACAATGGCATTCCAAAAGACGAAAGACTCGATGAGATGTACAGAAGGCTGGAGGATGCATTTGTTGGACTTGAGGAAGAGGTGAAATATGAAAGAATCGGCTCTTACGGCATAAGCTCAAACAGCTTTTCGCTTCCAGAGTCCAGCGATGAATTTTTGCCTTACGAGGACCTAATCACCTTGGCGCAAAATGCAGCAGAAGCAGTCGGAAACAAAAGACACAGTTTTACAACGATAGAGCTTCCTATTAATATTCTTGAGAGAGATGGGTTAAAGTGTGCATCTTGGGCTAAAAAGAGAGGTTTAAGGGTTTTGGCAAACAGACCGCTTAATGCAAAATACAAAAATAAGATGTATCGCCTTGCTGATTATGAAGAGAGCAAAGAGTACTATCACCACTTAAATGAGATGCTTGATATCTGCGATACACCTGAGCTAAAAGCACTATATAATCTTATAGAGCAGCTAGACGATAACAAACACAAGTTTGGCTGGATAGGCAATTATGATATTTTTTTATTTACGCAGATAGTGCCTCACATAAAAAAAACATTAGAAGCGGTTGATGAAAAAAATACTCAGGCAATGCTTGATTTTATAGATTTATATCTCGCAGAATATAGAAAAATGGTCGCTTACGAGTGTTCAAGAAAGACAAAAACAGAGCTTAGAGAGTTTTTTAATGATTGCAATTTGTCTATGCAAGAGTGTGCAATAAGATTTTTAATGCAAAGTCAAAATGTCGATTATATATTGGTGGGTATGAGAAAGCCCAGTTACGTCCATCAAATTCTTTCTTTATAGAGATAAGTTATAATTTTTATCACTTATTAAGTGATTTTGTCATATCTTATGAAGACAATAAACATATAAATTTTAAAGGATGGGTATGATTCCATTTACAGATGAAGAGTTGATAAACCCAGTGAGAAGTGTTATAGACAAAGTTCGCCCATCGTTAGCTCTTGATGGAGGTGATATAAATTTTATTACAGTCAGAAACTCAAAAGTATATATACAATTAAGGGGTGCATGCATAGGATGTGCCAGCAGTGCAACAACGCTAAAATATGGTGTTGAAAGACAATTAAAAATGGATATTCATCCGGAGTTGACAGTGATTAATGTTCCTCTGGGTATGGAAAACGATATAGATAATTTATAAACGGATGTAGAAAAAAATGGCGATGAGCAAATATAAAACATTAACGCAAGCAAAAGAGAGCTTTACTAAATCAGATTATAAAAATGCATTGGAAAAGTTTGCGGCAGTGTTGCAAAATTTCCCTAACTCAAAAGAGGCATATAACGGCGTTATTCTCGCAGAGATGGCAATGAGCGGAGAGGGCGGGGCAGAGGCTCTTTTTGACTATTATGAGGTATTAAAAGAGGAAGACAAAGAGCAGGCTGACATCATTATGAGCCAAATACTCCAAAACATGGACGGCTCGCTAGAAAAACTTAGAGAAGTTTTTGCAGAACCTCTGCGCGACAGAGTTGAGTTCGAAGATGGAATTTTGTATAAAGATTTTAAAACTCTTATTGATGAGGGCGGAGACTTCAAGGAAATTTTTGAAAATATTATGTTCTCTACTAGAGTGATTATTACTCAAAAGGAGGACTTTGTTGATTTTTTAGATAAGTTAATAGAGCATGATTTTGCGGAGATGGCACTTACGTATTTGGAAAATGCTCTGAGTGTTTATCCAAGTGATAAACTGCTTAGAAAACTGCTTAAAAAATTAGCAAAAGGTACAAAAGTTGAAAATTGAACTTCCAGAGGAAGAGTTTAAATATATTACTGAAAACTCACAAGAGTGCGACAGCGAAACAGCGTTTGTTTTAACTCCGCAAAATGAAAAATATCTTCAGAACGCAAAAGATAATGGGGCACACTCTATTATTAATATTAAAGATGTTGCAAAGTTATTTGGAATCGATAAGATAAAAATTGTAGGAATTACCGGGACTAATGGCAAGACTACAACAGCAAGTGCAATCTACTCATTTTTACTGGATTTGGGCTACAAGGCTGCTATGCAAGGCACCCGCGGCTTTTTTATGAATGATGAGATGGTGGAGGGCAAAACGCTTACTACTCCGTCAGTCTTAAACACATACAAGCACATCTATCAGGCTGTAAGTGCGGGTTGTGACTTTTTTATTATGGAAGTAAGTTCACATGCTATTGCCCAAAAAAGAGTAGAGGGGCTCAATTTTGAGCTTAAAATCCTTACAAATATTACGCAGGACCACCTAGATTTTCATAAAACAATCGGCGAATATATAGCTACAAAGAACAGTTTTTTTCAAGATAACGGAAGAAAGCTTATAAATAAAGATGAGCCAAAGGCGTCGTTTACTATTAAAAATACTTTCACTTACGGAATAGAGAATCCAGCTACATATAGACTAATTGCCTACTCTCTAAATAACGCTTCAAGCGGGGTAATTCAGCACTTTAAAGATGTTGTTCCGTTTACCTCTTCGCTCCATGGTTTTTTCAATCTTTATAATTTGATGGCTGCCATTGCGGCGACACATCTTTTAACCGGAAAAAAACTTGAAGAGGTTGCCGCTGTCGTTGATAATTTTGCCGGAGTAAGCGGGCGAATGGAGCAGGTAAGCGAAGTTCCAAATGTTATTGTTGATTTTGCACATACTCCAGACGGTATCCAACAGGTCTTAAATGCACTTAAAGAGAAAGAGCTTTTAGTTGTTTTTGGTGCAGGCGGGGATAGAGACAGAACTAAAAGACCTTTGATGGGGAGAGTTGCGGCAAGTTTGGCAAAAAAACTTTATATTACAAGTGACAATCCAAGAAATGAAGATCCGCAAGATATTGTAAATGATATTTTGGAGGGCATTGAAGACAGAACTATTGTAAATGTTGAGCTAAACAGAAGAAAAGCCATTGAGATGGCGCTTTGTGACCAGAGAGATGATGAAGTAGTCGTAATACTCGGAAAAGGCGATGAGGCTTATCAGATTATATATGATGAGAAGTTTCCGTTTGATGACAGAGAAGTCGTGAGAGAGTTATTAAAAATAAAGTAATATAAATCTTAAGCATGGAAACTTCTTGTCATGCGTTATTATTTATGAGGTTATTTTTGATATAATTGCGAAAATTTTTTACAAGGGTGGTATTTATGGGAATTCCTCAGCCAGCATTTTATATATTTAAATGTGAACAATCAGCTCCTCCGGGCATGCCAAAGCCATCATGTGTTACTCCGCAAACTCAAGATTTATTTCAGCATTTGGCACAAAAATTGATGAAAGAGGGCGTGATGGGAACAGTTCAGCCTATCCGTACATCATGTCTCAGTCGTTGTAGTTCAGGTCCTGTTATGCTTGTAGAACCGGGACACTTTATGTATGCAGCGCTAACTAAAGAGAAAATAGATAGAATTATAGAAGAGCACATCATTGGCGGAAACGTTGTTAAAGAGTATCTAATCGGCTCTGACATGTGGGATGAGCCAATCTCTCCATGTGATATGAAAAAACAGATGGGAATGTAGGAAAATAAGATGACTATAGAAATGTTGTACAGCAAAATTCATCGTGCTACGGTAACTGATGCTAACCTAAACTATGTTGGTTCAATTACCATAGATCAGGAGCTAATGGAAGCTGCGAGGATGAGGGTTGGACAAAAAGTTGAGATACTAAACATCAATAACGGTGAGAGATTTTCAACGTATGTTATACTAGGTGAACGCGGCAAAAGAGACATCTGTCTAAACGGTGCCGCTGCTAGAAAAGTTCACAAAGGCGATAAAATAATCATCGTTGCTTATGCTACATATGATGAAAAAGATTTAGAAACCTATAAGCCAAAAGTTGTTTTAGTAGATGAGAATAATGATATCGAAGAAATTTTAGAAGAGATATAGATATGTTAGGAAACTTGGGCAACTTGAGCGACATGGGCAAGATGCTTGAGGGAATGCAAGAAAATGCTAAAAAACTTCAAGCTGAGCTAGAGTCCAAAGTTTTTAAGGTAAAAAGCGGCGGCGGACTAGTAGATATTACTATAAACGGCAAGAGCGAAGTGACAGATATAAATATTGACGATTCGCTTCTTAGCGATAAAGAGTCGCTCCAAATTTTACTAATCGGCGCTATTAACGATGCCAATAAAATGGTAGAAGATAACAGACAAAACAGCGCTTTGGGTATGCTTGGCGGCATAAATCCTTTTGGGAGCAAGTGAGTGTTTAGGCTATTTGTAGCGCTAAACCTTCTTTTTTTAAATCTCTATGCGTGCAAAGGAAGTTTTGAGTCGTGCAAGCTTAAAACCATCGACTCAAAATCAATTGTAAATCAAACACTTCAAATACCTCTGAAAAATAATCAAAGATTGGTTTTTTCTACGACTGCTCCAAACGCAAAAATTCTTAAACATGACCCATACCTTTCACTATACATTATAGAGGATACAAAAAACTTTAAATACCCCTTCATAATAAATAAAAATCTTGCCTCTGGAATCATTGGTGTTGACAACAAAAGTGTTGTCGAAGGAAAAATTTTAAAAAGACAAGTTGGACTAGAGAGTTTTGCAACATTTAGCGAGCCGCTCTCTGTACCCAGTCTGCTTTTAAACAGTTGCTGCGCGCTGGAGGGGATTGTCACTCCGCTTGGAATTATTGAAAAAGAGTATATAGAGAGATTTTTAAAAATAAAAAAAGTATCCTACAGTGATTTTGGCATAAAAGTAGAAGATGTTGACTCAAAGGTTGTAGTTAGCAGCTCTAACCCATTTAAGAAAGAGAACCCATTTAAAAAAGATGACATAATTTTGGAACTTGATGGCAAAAAAGTAAAAAACAGCGTAACGCTTATGCGAGATATACTTTTTAGTGAAATAGAGTCCGTTCATAAAGTGAAAATAAAACGAGGCAGTGAAATATTGACTTTGAGTACAAAAAGCCAAAATAGAAGAGGCGGAGGTTATCTTAACGATATTTTCTTGGAACTATTGGGGATATCTTTTGATAAAAACCTCTCAATTATGGGTATAGATAAAAATGCTCAAAATTACGGTCTTAAACTGGGTGATAAACTTCTTCAGATAAACACAAAAGAGATAAAAGATGAGCAAGATATATTTAATATATTTGATGACTCTAAAAAGTCCGTAAATCTTCTTTTTGAAAGAGACCATTTTCAGTTTTTTGTGAAAGTAAATTAGATACAATTTCGCATGCAAAACTTTGAGAATTTTTTACTAAATCACCTGCCGACTTCAAAAAGCATACATCCAAACTATCAAGAGGCTCTGCAGAGGATGCTTCTTGCCGGCGGAAAGAGATTCCGTCCGGCACTTTTGCTAGGCGTTGTAAATGCTTACAATCCTCTTCTTGTCGGCGGAGCGCATCATGCTGCTTATGCGATTGAGCTTTTGCACACATACTCTTTGATTCATGATGATTTGCCTGCAATGGACAATTCGCCGCTTCGCCGCGGAGAGCCGACTTTACATGTACTTTTTGACGAAGTGACGGCAATTTTGGCAGGCGACGCGTTAAATACCTACTCGTTTGAAGTTTTGAGCAATGCCCCGTTTTCTGACTACACTAGAGTTTCTCTTATAAGAGAACTTGCAACAAACGGCGGATTAAACGGAATGGTTTTAGGTCAGGCTATTGACTGTTATTTTGAAAACAGACCTCTTGGCATAGAAGATGTAAAAGTTTTACATACGAACAAAACGGCTAAATTGATTGCTGCTTCGCTTAAGATGGGCGCAATAATTGTAAATCAAGAGAAATTGGGTGAAAAGTTATATGATTTTGGGATTAGACTTGGACTTCTCTTCCAGATTCAAGATGATATTTTGGATGTTACTCAAAGCAGTGAAGCAGCCGGAAAGCTGACAAACAACGATGAAGCTAAAAATAGTTTTGTCACACTTTTAGGGCTTAATAAAGCAATAGACGAAGCGAATGAGTTGGCAGATACGCTTATAAAAGAGATGGATAGTTTTGATGAGAAGTTAAAAAATGAGCTATCACCGCTTCTTACACAATATATAAATAGACATAAATAAAACAGACAAAGGTAATGAATAAGATGAGTAATGTAATGCGCCAAAAAATGGCAAACAGTATAAGATTTTTAGCAGCAGATATGGTTCAAGCTGCAAACTCTGGCCATCCGGGCGCACCAATGGGACTTGCTGATATTGCGGTTGTTTTAAGTGAGCACTTAAGCCACAATCCTAAAAATCCATCTTGGTTAAACCGTGACAGATTGGTCTTCTCAGGCGGACATGCAACAGGGCTTATCTACTCTCTTTACTATCTTTGGGGATATGGCTTGAGTATTGATGATTTGAAAAACTTTCGCCAGTTAGACTCAAAAACTCCGGGACATCCTGAGTTTGGACATACAGAGGGCGTTGAGATTACAACCGGTCCTCTTGGTCAAGGTATAGCAAATGCTGTTGGCTTTGCAATGGCTTCAAAATTTGTCGGCGCTCAGGTTAACTCTGAAACGGCTGCTTTGATAGACCATAATGTTTACTGTTTATGTGGCGACGGGGATTTAGAGGAGGGTGTCAGTTATGAAGCTTGTTCAATCGCAGGACACAATAAACTCGACAATTTAATCCTTATTTATGATTCAAACCGCATTACTATTGAAGGCTCAACCTCTTTGAGCATAAGCGAAAACATTCGTCTTCGTTTTGAGTCGCAGGGCTGGGATGTTTTGGAGTGTGACGGTCACAATTTTGATGAGATAGACAGTGCGATAACTGCTGCAAAAGGCAATAAAAAACCGACCATAATCATTGCTAACACAATAATCGCAAAAGGTGCAGGCAAACTTGAGGGTTCTCACCACTCTCACGGTGCCCCGTTAGGCGGCGATGTTATCGCTGAAGCAAAAAAAGCAGTCGGATTTGATGCGACAAAAAGTTTTCATGTAGATGAAGATGTGATGGCACGTTTTAGATGCGCTGTTGAGAAGGGTGATTTGGCAGAGCGCGAGTGGACACATAGACAAAAAACTCTTCCGCTTATGGAGCAAAATGAAGCTTTGGCAGCCCTAGAAAATCCCGATTTTTCAAGAATCCAGTGGCCCTCTTTTGATAAAGCAGATGCAACCAGAAACACAAACGGGAAAATTTTAAATGCAATCGCAAAAGGCATCCCAAGCTTTTTAGGCGGAAGCGCAGACCTTAGCCCGTCAAACAAAACTGAACTTATGGATATGGGCGTCTATCCAAAAGGGAGAAATATCTACTTCGGTATTCGTGAGCATGCAATGGCATCAATTACCAATGCTATCGCTCTCTATGGACCGCTAATGCCGTTCTCAGCTACATTTTTTGTCTTCTCAGACTACCTAAAACCTGCAGCTCGCATTGCTGCACTTACTGGAATCCAGCAGTTCTTTATCTGGACGCATGACAGCATCGGTGTCGGCGAAGACGGTCCTACTCACCAGCCTATTGAGCATTTGAGCCAGTTTCGCGCACTGCCAAACTTCTATGTTTGGCGTCCGGCTGATGGAGCAGAAAATGTTGAGGCTTGGAAAACTGCACTTAGTATGAAAAAATCTCCATCTGCTTTTGTATGTTCACGCCAAAATCTCTCAGTTCTGCCGGCTGCGATTAAAGGAAGTGCCGACAGAGGTGGATACCTTCTTGCAAGTGATGAAAATGCGACTGTAACTTTGATGTCAAGCGGAAGCGAAGTAGAACTGGCGCTTAAAACAAAAGATGCTTTAAATGCAAAAGGCATAAATGCAGCCGTTGTTTCAGTTCCTTGTTACGACCTCTTTATTGAGCAGGATAAAGCGTATATAGATTCAATCATCAAACCTGATAGTAAAAAAATTGCTATTGAAGCGGCTCGCGGCTTGGAGTGGTACAGATTTGCTGATGAAGTTATAGGTATGGATACATTCGGTGCTTCAGCTCCTGCGGATAAGCTTTTTGCTAAGTTCGGTTTCTCGGTAGAAAATATTCTTTCAAAAATAAAATAGTTTTCTTGTAGGCATTTTGCCTATGAGTAAACTTTATCATCTTTTTAATAAATTAAATATTGTTTTTTAAAAAACATCCGACACCGTATGGTTTTTTTGAGTAGAAGTTTTTGCCGTGATTTACTATGAGGGCGTGAAACTCTTGATAGATTTTTAGCAGCCCCCTTTCGTCCTTTACATACTCTCTTAGAGAACTCTCCATCAAAGCTTTTATATCGCCGTATTTAGCTTTTTCATCCACAAAACCTAATTCTACCAGCATCCTTTTTGTATAGGCATCGACTTTAAATTGGAGTTGATTGTAGCCGTATAGAAGTATGGAGTCTGCCGTCTCTTCTCCGATTCCGGTAACATTTAAAAGTGCCTCTCTTGTCGGAGTAGTTCCGTTTAAACTTCTATAAAATTTTATAAACTCTAAAATATATCTTGCCTTTTGGTTGAAGTAACCTGATGGTTTTATCGCCTCTTTTAGCTCATCTATATCCATAGACTCTATGGCATTAACATTTAGGGCATTTTTAACATGTAGATTTTCTAGTGATTTTACAACAGATGCAAATGTCGTATTTTGAGTAAGAATTGAGCCTAGGCAGACCTCAAATATCTCGTTGCTGTTTCTTGGAAAATTATAATTGAGTTTGTGGTATCCATAGCCTGTTATCGGCCACCATCCCTGCGGCCCATAATTTTCATACAATATTTTGTAGATGTTATATATTTTGTTCATAAATATGTCAACACCTTAACACCCGCAAAAATTGCACCCAAAAAAATAACAGAAGAGATAAAAACTAGTGCGGTCACTACTTTTGGTTTAGAGTCGTAAAGTGAAGCAAGATTTACATTGGCAATCGCAAGAGGAACCAAAAGTTCTATAAAAACTATTCCTTTTATTGTCATATCCAGCTCTATATTGTAGAGAATTAAAAAAGCAATACTCGGCAAGAAGATAAATTTCAGACCCATTACCCATATAGTCAGCCTTTTGCTTATCTCGTTTATTTTTGTGCCGTATAGATAGATGCCAAATAGAAATAGCTGCATTACGATGGAGGCGTAAGCCCCCATCATAAGCATCTTCATAATCTCTTCGCTTGGTTTGTAATCATTCAGGCTTAAAAATATGGCTACACCCGCCGCCCAGAGAATCGGAAGTTTTACTATGTTTTTCAGCGAGGTTTTGACATCAAAACTCCCTCTGGAGTAGTAGTAAACTCCAACCGTGTAAACTACAAATACGTTCATAAGATTAATTACCGTCGTGTAGGGTATGGACTCTTCTCCAAAGATGGCGATGTTTAGCGGTATTCCTAGGTTTCCGGTATTTCCGATTACTGCTGCAACGGCTGCTATAGAGTACTCTTTTTGATCAGAAAAAAGTTTTTTCGCAATAATTGCCGAGATAATCAAAACCAGAATAGTTATAAAGAGATAGACGAAGGGTGCAAAAAATAGAGTAGAGTCGATGGGGCGGATTAAAAGTCCCCAAAATGTTAGAAAGACCTGCAGAAAATAGACGTTTATAAGCGTTATGGTTTTGTCATCAATCTTCTCTTTGAAGCTCATCTTTGCCACAAAGCCGATGACAATAAAGATATAGATAGCCAAAATTGAAAATATTATTGAACTCATGGAGCGATTATAGCAAATAGTGTATAATTTCGCACCAAAAAAAGGCGTCAAAATATGCAGACAATAGAAGAGATACAAAAAACTTTAGAAGAAAATCAAGCCGTTATGCTCTACTTTTCGGCTCCAACATGCAATGTTTGCCACGCGCTAAAACCAAAGCTCTTAGATGCGATTGAGAGCAGCTTCAAAGAGTTTAAAGTTGTAAGTATAGACACTTCGTTTGAGCAGGAGATTGCCGCTCATTTTAGCATTTTTGCTATCCCTACTGTTTTGGTTTTTCTAGGCGGCAGAGAGTTTTTGAGAAAATCACGCCACATGAGCGTCGATGAGGTCGTACGAGAGATAAAACGACCTTATGAAATTATGATGAGCTAACTACTTCATAAAAGCTATAAGCGAAGCGGTGACTGCAACATTTAGGGACTCAACACCGCGGTTCATCGGGATGCTGATAGAGTCGTTGCAGAGTTTTTCAACCTCTTTGGAGACCCCTTCGCTCTCGTTTCCAAGAACAAATATAGACCTCTCGCTCTTTTTTATATCGTATATGCTGTTTTTTGCATATGATGAGAGCAGATATATTTTTGTCTCCTCTAGCTCTTTTAAAATCTCATCAAGTGTGTTGCAGTAGTATATTGGGAGTTTAAAAAGCGTTCCAGCACTCGCTTTTATGACAAGCGGAGAGATTTTTGCGCTGCTTTTTTTAGGAAGAATTATCCCATCTACATAGCCAGCGGCGCATGAACGGATAATCATTCCTAGGTTTTGGGGATTTTGGATGCCATCAAGTGCAAGAAGTTTAAAACTTTTTAAATTTTTTATCTCATTTGCGCTTTGGTAGGAGGAAGCAATGATGTCTATTGCCACGCCTTGGTCCTGCTTGGCGTTTTTGCTGATTCTGCTAAGTGCATTTTTATCGTGATAAGCTACTTCAATACCTCTTTTTTTAGCAAGATTAAGTATAGTTTCCACTGCGCCGTCTGGCTTGTTTGAGTTTGACATGTGAAGTTTGTGTATTGTGATACTATCATCCTGCAAAACCTCTATAACGACATTTCTGCCATAGAGCGTGATTATCTTCTCAAAATATGCTTTTTTATTCTTATACTCTTGTGAATCTTCCAAAATAGACCTTTTATTTATGTTCGTGCAATTCTACACTATTTTAGTATAGTAGTGTGCAAAAGAGTGCTATACTCTAAAAGATAGAAATTGGAGAGTTTTAATGGATAGCAGAAGTGATGAGATTGTGCTACAGATGAAAACCCTAGAAAATGAGCTTCTGGATGAACTAAGTTATTTTAATAATACCGTTTATCTGGTCTATGATGATACCGGCACTTATAGCAGATATTTTTGTCACTGTCTATCAGAGTGTCTGTTTTCCGATATTTAAAATACCAAAAGTAAAAAGGAAAGATTATATAATTATGGATAGATACAATCTTTTTTATCTAGACAGAGTTGAGAAGATAAACTGCTGGTGCTGTGAATATTTCAATGGCGTAATAGGCTATACAATGGAGATTGCAGCAAGAAGTGAGCAGTTTTGGCGTCCCATAAAATACTCAAAACCGCAAATTGACATGCACTCAAGGTATAATAAATTTTTTCATTTTGGCGATTATAAAACCTATAGAAAAGAGCTTGAGAAGAGAAAGTCAAACTTTAAGGATTTGGAGCGTGAGGTTTAAATAATTTTATATCTATTTTATAAATAAGGATGGTAGAGATATGAGCCTGAAAATAGAAACAAAAGCTGAAGAACTAAAGGACCCTGTTTGTGGGATGAGTGTATCAAGTGATTCTAAATATTCATACCGCTATAAAAATGATGATTACCTATTTTGTTCTGAGCACTGTCTTGTCAAATTTAAGACTCATCCTGAAGATTATCTCAAAAAAGAGAGCTCTAATACTCTTGTAACGGATAGAGAACTAATCTGTACTAATGAAAATCTCTGCCACATAAACACACAGGCGTCTTACATAAAAGAGGAAAATGCGACAAAATACACATGTCCTATGCATCCTGAAATAGTTCAAGACCATGCAGGAAATTGTCCCAAGTGTGGAATGGCGCTTGAACCAGTTGTCGCAAAAGCGGTAGAAGAAAAAAATGAAGAACTGATAGATATGAGTCGTCGTTTTTGGGTCAGTATGGCTCTTTCTCTTCCAGTGTTTGCTTTAGCGATGATTGCAGACTTATTGCCTGCACTATTGCCGAGTGCATTAAGCATGAAAATAGTTCAATGGATAGAGTTTTTGCTTGCCACTCCTGTTGTATTTTGGGGAGGCTGGCCGTTCTTTGTCCGAGGTTACAAATCTCTGCAAACAATGAATTTAAACATGTTCACGCTGATTGCCATAGGTGTTTTTGTTGCTTGGGCTTACAGCGTAGTCGCTTTGTTTATGCCGCACATTTTTCCGCCTATGATGCAGACGAGCGATAGTCTGGTGCCTGTATATTTTGAAGCAGCGGCAGTAATAACAACGCTTGTGCTTTTAGGACAGGTTCTTGAGCTTCGTGCCCGCTCTCAAACCAACGCAGCAATCAGGCTTTTGTTAGAGCTTGCTCCTAACAGCGCACGGATAGTTAGAGATGACGGGAGTGAAGAAGATATAGCGCTGGAAAAGGTTCAAGTCGGAGATATTTTGCGTGTTCGTCCTGGTGAGAAAATACCTGTTGACGGAACGGTTACAGAGGGTCAAAGCAGTGTAGATGAGTCAATGGTTACGGGTGAGCCGATTGCTGTAAAAAAGTTTGCAGGAGAGAAACTTATAGGTGCTACGATTAACTCAAGCGGCACTCTTCTTATGAGAACAGACAAAATCGGCGCAGATACTCTGCTTTCACAGATTATAGATATGGTTTCACTTGCACAGCGTTCTCGTGCGCCTATACAAAAACTGGCTGATGTTGTCTCTTCTTATTTCGTTCCGGCTGTTATCGGTATCAGCATAATAACGTTTTTTGTCTGGTGGATATGGGGAAGTGAACCTCGTCTGGCTTATGCTGTTGTCAGCGCTGTTTCAGTACTTATTATCGCATGTCCGTGTGCACTCGGTCTTGCTACGCCCATCTCTATAATGGTGGCAACAGGACGAGGCGCTCTGAGCGGAGTATTAATCAAAAATGCCGAAGTCTTGGAAATAATGGAAAAAGTTGATACTCTGGTAGTCGATAAAACAGGAACGCTAACAGAGGGGAAACCTAAACTGGTAAATCTACATGTAGAAGATGGATTTAGTGAAAAGGAACTCTTGCATTTGGTTGCGAGTTTGGAGAGAGCGAGTGAGCATCCGCTCTCAGAAGCTATTGTAAGCGGTGCAAAAGAGAGAAATATAGAGTTGGTTAAATCTGATAATTTCAAATCTATAAGCGGCATGGGAATAACAGGCGAAGTTGACGGACGGGCGGTTGCCGTGGGCAATCTAAAACTGCTTGAGAGCTTAAATATAAACGCACTTGAATTGTCAAAAAAAGCAGAGATAGAACGAGCTGATGGTGAAATTGTAATGCTTGTTGCCGTTGACTCAACTGCAGGCGGTTTCATCGCTATTACCGACCCTATCAAAGAGAGTACGGCAGAAGCTATTCATAATCTACATGCACAAGGCATAAAAGTGGTAATGCTAACAGGTGACAGCCGAACCACGGCCGAAATCGTCGCAAGAAAACTCGGAATCGACGAGGTGCATGCCGAGGTGTTGCCTGAGCAAAAAGCAGAGATTATTAAAAAGCTTCAAGCACAAGGGCATATCGTTGCAATGGCAGGCGACGGCATAAACGATGCACCTGCACTTGCTCTTGCACATGTCGGCATTGCCATGGGAACGGGAACTGATGTTGCGATGGAGAGCGCCGGTGTTACCTTGGTAAAGGGCGATTTGCGAGGCATAGTCAGAGCAAGAGTGTTAAGCAGAGCGACAATGCGAAATATCAGGCAAAATCTCTTTTTTGCCTTTTTTTACAACTCTGTAGGAATTCCAATCGCTGCAGGTCTGCTCTATCCTTTTTTCGGAATACTGCTCTCTCCAATGATCGCAGCGGCGGCAATGAGTTTTAGCTCAGTTTCCGTAATTTCCAACTCGCTTAGACTTAAACGAATTAAGTTTTAGCGAGTAATTAGTTCATGATGTTATAGACAACCTCTGTTTTGTTCTTTATAACTTTAATTTTCGCAACACTTAAACCCTCAATTTCCAGTGCCATAAACTCACTCATCGAGTTTATGCTCTTTTGTGCAACGGCTCTAAGCACCAAACCTCTGTAAGCCTTTGCCCAGTGGCTGACTACTTTGCCGTCTTTTAAAAATTTAAGTGTAGTGTGGGGTTTTTTTATTTCATAAAATTTGTCGTAGTATCCAGCGCGCAAATCCAAAATCTCACTATTTGCAAGAAATAAATCTAACTGATATGAAAATCTATCCTTGTAGAACTTATCAGGCACAAAACCGCCGATGTTATTCCCCTGTTTTACTTTGTAGTTTGCTATTGTATCGCCGCCGAGCAAGGGTCCGTAAAGGTTTGAAAAAATAATGGTATTTGATTTTGCATACTCTTTTGCTTCTGTTTCAAGTGAGTTAAAATCAAGATAGTCGTAAGCAACGCCGTCATATCGCTTGATTGCGCACATAAGAGTTGAGTCGAAGATGTCGTTTATATACGGCTCACAGTCGCTAAATTTTTTAAATCCAAAGAGCTCTTTTTTTGCTTCATTGCCACCGCTTTTTTTGCCCTCGGCAGGGGAAAATAGTATCTTTAACATGTGAACACACCTTCAAAATATGGGAAAATCAATACATTAGAGGCAAATAATAGCTGATTTTACATAAAGAGTTAAATATTATAATTTTTTGGTCAAAAACTCTTGACATTGGATATATATTGCACTATAATTCTGGCTCAAATTCGATGCCGACATAGCTCAGTTGGCTAGAGCAGCTGATTTGTAATCAGCAGGCCCGGGGTTCGAATCCTCGTGTCGGCACCATTGAATGCGAGAATATTAGAAACAGTGTTAGACCAGATAAAACATTAAATTGTATAGATGGTGAGATAGTCAAGTGGCCAACGACGGCGGACTGTAAATCCGCTCCCTACGGGTTCAGAGGTTCGACTCCTCTTCTCACCACCATTTCAATGGCACATGCGGGCGTAGCTCAGTTGGCTAGAGCGTCAGCCTTCCAAGCTGAGGGTCGAGGGTTCGAGTCCCTTCACCCGCTCCATTGAAACATTCTGGAAGCTGAAGTACAAGTTCAACCTACTTCGTATTAAAGTAATTGTTTATATTTATAAATATTTACATAGCTATCTACACAAAAAATCTGATATTTAAAATTTTAAAAAAATTATGCAATTATTGCTTGTTATTTTTACCATACTTTTTACTCTGCTCTCGTGGCTCAGGGGTAGAGCACTTCCTTGGTAAGGAAGAGGTCGGCGGTTCAAATCCGCTCGTGAGCTCCATCGGACAAAGTATAGATAAAATTTAAGCAATAATTGAATAATTTTTGGGTATAATTCCATTTCTATTCACAAATTAAGTCGGAGGACACTATGGCAAAAGAAAAGTTTGCGCGTAATAAACCACACTGTAATATTGGTACTATTGGTCACGTAGATCATGGTAAAACTACATTAACAGCGGCAATTACGGCAGTATTGGCAGTAACAAACGGTGCAAAAATGATGGATTATGATCAAATCGATAATGCTCCTGAAGAGCGTGAGCGTGGTATTACAATTGCTACATCACACGTAGAGTACGAAACAAACAATCGTCACTATGCACACGTTGACTGTCCTGGTCACGCGGATTATGTTAAAAACATGATTACTGGTGCTGCACAAATGGATGGTGCTATTTTAGTTGTTTCTGCAGCTGACGGTCCGATGCCACAAACACGTGAGCACATTCTTCTTTCTAAGCAAGTTGGTGTTCCATATATCGTTGTTTTCATGAACAAAGAAGATATGGTTGACGATGAAGAATTGTTAGAACTAGTAGAAATGGAAATTCGTGAACTTCTTGACATGTATGATTTCCCAGGTGATGATACTCCAATCGTAGCTGGTTCTGCTCTTAGAGCTCTAGAAGAAGCAAAAAGCGGTACTCTTGGACCATGGTCTGCAAAAATTCAGAAGCTTATGGCTGCTGTAGATGAGTATATTCCTCAACCAGTTCGTGAAGTTGATAGAGATTTCTTAATGCCTGTTGAAGATGTATTCTCAATTTCTGGCCGTGGAACAGTTGTAACAGGTCGTATTGAGCGTGGTACAGTTAAAATCGGTGATGCAATTGAAATCGTAGGTATCCGTGATACTCAAAAAACTACTGTTACTGGTATTGAGATGTTCCGTAAAGAGATGACGGAAGGTTTAGCTGGAGATAACTGTGGTATTCTTGTTCGTGGTATCGGTAAAGATGATGTTGAGCGTGGTCAAGTTCTTTGTAAGCCAGGCACAATCAATCCACATACAAAATTTACAGCTGAGATTTATGTACTAAGTAAAGAAGAGGGTGGTCGTCATACTCCATTCTTCACAAATTACCGTCCACAATTCTATGTTCGTACAACAGACGTTACTGGTGCAATCCACTTACCTGAAGGCACAGAGATGGTTATGCCAGGTGATAACGTAAGTATAACTGTTGAATTAATTCACCCAATCGCTATGGAAAAAGGTACTAAGTTCGCTATCCGTGAGGGTGGACGTACTGTTGGTGCCGGTGTTGTAGCTGAGATTATTGCATAATTCGCTTTGGCGAATTTGCATTAATCCTTTAATAAGGTTAATAACATGAGAGAAGCAATACATTTAGGATGTGAAAAGTGTACTCGTCGTAACTATCACACAACTAAAAATAAAAAAACTCACACTGAAAAATTTTCAGTAAAAAAATATTGTAAGTTTTGTCGTGAGCATACTGTTCACAAAGAGATGAAACTCTAAAATAGCTGCAATTTAAGCTTAAGTCTTTTGACTTGGCTTTATTGTTTTAAAATAGGCGTGTAGCTCCAACGGTTAGAGCACCGGATTCCAAATCCGGGTGTTGGGAGTTCGAATCTCTCTACGCCTGCCACATTAATTATTTGTAAAGCTTTAGGGCTTTATCTGTAATTAA
>JBAZDX010000020.1:0-41889 GCA_041654255.1 Sulfurimonas sp. | reverse complement strand
CAAAAAATGGCAGATTGGCTCATAGAATACAACACTGAAATACCGCACCATAGTTTACAAATGAAAACTCCTGTACAATATCTCATTAATACTAATCCTCAGTGCCAAATGTTATGGACTAATACAAAAACTTGACATTACAACTTCTATTAGTGTAAAATTGCGGCATCAAAAAATTGTATGAAATCATCTTACGCTTCCCTACGCACCATACAAGTAAAATCCACAGGGCAAATCTCAAAACACTAAGGCAGCTATCTTATGAGCGAAAACACTCCGCAACAACCTCGTAAAACTACTAACAACAAAAGCAACTCTAAAACAAGAACACACAACCCGGTAAAGGGTGCCAGCGTCGAAGACCTCCGCATCAAGGGCATAGAAGAGCTGACGGCTATGGCTGCTGAGCTAAACATTGAACATCCGAATGAGCTAAAACGCCAGGACCTTATCTTTGAAATCTTAAAAGCTCAAACGGAACAGGGTGGCTTCATACTCTTTAGCGGTATTTTGGAGATTATGCAGGATGGTTACGGTTTTATCCGCTCTATTGATAAAAGTTTTGATGAGAGTATCAACGATGCCTATGTGTCAAATACCCAGATTAAACGCTTTGCACTTCGTAACGGAGACGTTGTTACGGGACAGGTTCGTCCTCCAAAAGAACAAGAGAGATACTACGCGCTCATAAAGATAGAAGCTGTTAACGGACTGCCTCCAGAAGAGAGCAAAAAAAGACCGCTTTTTGAAAACCTTACTCCACTTTATCCGACAGAACAGATTAAACTAGAATACTACGAAAAAGGGTTAACAGGTCGTATGATGGACCTATTTGCTCCTATCGGTAAAGGTCAGCGCGGTCTTATTGTTGCACCTCCAAGAAGCGGTAAAACAGAACTTTTAAAAGAGATAGCTCACGGTATAACTCACAATCACCCAGAGATAGATTTGATGGTTCTTTTAGTTGATGAGCGTCCTGAAGAGGTAACCGACATGGAGAGAAGCGTTAAGGGTGATGTTTACAGCTCAACTTTTGATATGCCTGCAAAAAACCATGTTAAAGTTGCAGAGATGGTAATTGAAAAGGCAAAAAGACGCGTTGAGCTTGGACGCAATGTCGTTATTTTACTAGACTCAATCACGCGTCTAGCACGTGCATACAATACTGTTACACCCTCAAGCGGTAAAGTTCTAAGCGGTGGTGTCGATGCAAATGCGCTTCACAAACCGAAAAGATTCTTTGGAGCTGCAAGAAACATAGAAAACGGCGGAAGCTTGACCATCATCGCAACTGCCCTTATAGATACAGGAAGCAGAATGGATGAAGTTATCTTTGAAGAGTTCAAGGGTACCGGCAACTCAGAAGTCGTACTTGACCGCAAAATCGCAGAGAGAAGAATTTTCCCTGCTATTGATATCCTTAAATCAGGAACTAGAAAAGAAGAGCTTCTTATCGGTCCTGAAATACTGCAAAAAGTATTTATTCTTCGCCAAATGATTCATAAGCAGGAGAACGAAATAGAAGCACTGAAATTTGTCTATACGACGATGGGCAAAAAAGCTACAAATGCAGAATTCTTAGAAAGTATGAACCCGAATCAGTAATGAAAGTAGGTGTATTTGACAGCGGAATCGGCGGTTTAACGGTCGTAAAATCTCTTTTACAAAATAGACTCTTTGAAGAGATTATCTACTTTGGAGACACCGCGCGCGTTCCTTATGGCATAAAAGACAAAACTACCATTATCCGCTACGCCATAGAGGCGGTAGAATTTTTTAAAAACTTTGAACTTGACCTCATCATTGTCGCTTGTAACACGGTGAGCGCACATGCGCTTGACGAGATGAGAGATGTTTCAGAGTGTCCTGTTATCGGAGTTGTTGAAGCTGGCATCTTGGCGGCGTCAAATGCACTAAAAGATAAAAATTCAAACATCCTCATTCTTGGAACAAAAGCGACAATCAACTCAAAAGCTTATGAGATAGGACTAAAAGAAAAAGGGTTTAACAACCTTCAAGCAAAAGCGACTGGACTGTTTGTTCCCATTGTTGAAGAGGAGATTTACAGCGGCGAGATTTTGGAAGCGACATTCAGACACTATTTTGATGCCCTTAAAAAACCGGACGCCATCATCTTGGGGTGTACGCACTTTCCTCTAATCTCAGATGCAATTCAAAACTATTTTGGCGAAGATACCATTCTAATCCATTCCGGCGATGCTATCGTGGAACAGCTTGAGCTTGATTTTAAAATCAACAAAAAATATGAGACGACAAAGCTGGAGTTTTTTGCCTCAGAAAATCCCGATGCTCTAAAGAACGTAGCAAAGCAGTGGTTGAAAATATAAAACTATAAAAGGAAATTTATTATGCGCTATATCGCTCTTGTTTTTATATTTTTGCTCTTCTTGCAAGCTGATGAAGAGTATCAGCTAGGAAAAGGCATACAAGCCGGCTCTCTTCCTCTTTATATAGGCGGCTACTTTTCACTTGACTACAAACATACGGACGATATTGACAGATACAGAGTAGACGATTTGGCTGTTTTGGGTTATGGGGATTATGAAAAGTTCTCATACTTGGCTGAATTTGAGTTCAAAGAGATGTATGTAGAAACGCATGAAAACGGCGTTAAAGATAGTACAAATAACGATAAATTGTACACAGAGAGACTTTATGTAGATTATAACCTCAACGAAAACTACATGTTTAGAGTCGGTAAATACAACTCACCCATAGGTTTTTGGAACCTGCTGCCTGTAAATGTCCTGCGAGAAACAACATCAAATCCCATGAGTACATATATGCTTTTTCCAAAGTTTACAACGGGGCTTGGTACATCTTATCTCTCCTACGGGGATGGTGAACTAAAAGTTGATGTTATGCTGCAACATAACAATGATATTGACGATGAGTACAATAATTACAAAATAGACGAGCATTATGGATTTGGCGTATCATACGAGAGAGATGACTTTACGCTAAAGTTAAACGGCGGCTATTTTCACAATCTAAATAGCTACATAGTCCAAGACAACCTTTACTACCTTCTTCTATCCGCAAAATATGAATCCGACAAATATCAAGTTTTATCCGAAATCGGCTCTCAAAAATCCAAGAACGATTATACTACCGACTACGCGCTCTACGTTCAAGGTCTATACCGTTTTAGCGAACAGCACATTGGGGTTGTAAGAGTCGAATCATACGATGACAATCTAAACGCAACCGATGATGACATGCTGATATTTGGCTATACGTACAGACCGCTCTATCCAATTGCAATTAAATCTGAGTACCAGTTTCACTCGCAAAGTGACCAAAATCAGTTTTTATTCTCATTCTCGGTACTCTTCTGATGAAAATAGTTATCATAATTTTTTTATCAACTATTGTGTTATCCGCTCTATCTTTTGCCGATGAGTATGTTGTAATCTCAAACTCTAAAATGAAAGATTTATCAGCCACGCAGATTAAGGCGATATTTTTGAAAAAAATAGCCGTTATCGATAATCTTGATGCAGTTCCTATAAATTTAGGAGCGATGGACCCAATAAGAGAAAAATTTGAAAATAAAATAGTTGAGATGGATTTTGAGAGGTTAAAATCATACTGGACAAAAGAGCACTATCTTGGAAAAAGACCTCCGGTTACCATGCAGTCCGAAGAGAGTGTCAAAGCTTTTGTAAAAAAAGTCGAAGGTGCCATAGGATATATTAATGCAAAAAATCTCGACAACAGTGTCAAGGTTTTATACAGATGGAGCGAATGATGGACAGCGTACTCTTGTGTGATGATGAGTTAATGAACAGAAAAGTCGCCTCAAAGATACTAAACAAAGAGGGTTTTAATGTCATCGAAGCACAAAACGGCAAAGAAGCTATAGAGATTTTAAATTCTCATAGCATCGATTTGATTTTGATGGATTTGATGATGCCTGTTATGGACGGATACGAAGCCACAAGCATCATCAAGGGTGATGAGAGATTTTCTGCTATTCCGCTTATTGTCATCTCTGCTCTCTCAGACAAAGAGGCTATAACAAAGTGCCTAAAACTTGGGGCAAACGAGTACTTAACAAAGCCCTATGATATTGTTGAGTTCAGCCTTAGGGTCAAAAATGCTATCAAACTCGGAGCTTATCAAAATATGCTCAAGGAGCACAAGAAAATCTTGGAACTAGAAGTTGCAAAGAAAACTAAAGAGCTTCAAGATGCACTCGTAGAAATCCAAAAAAGCGAGCATGATATTATCTCAATCCTTGGAAAAACTGCCGAATATAGAGACAATGAAACATCAGCGCATACTCTTAGAGTAGGCGAAATGGCTGCACTGATTGCAAGAAAATTCGGATGGAGCAGTGAAGATGTCGAACTTATGAGATTGGCGTCTCCGATGCATGATATAGGAAAAGTCGGCATTGCAGACAACATACTTCTAAAACCAGGCAAGCTCGATGAGAGCGAATTTGAGATAATGAAACAGCACTCTGCAATTGGGCACTCTATTCTCTCACAAAAAGAGACGCCTCTTCTTAAGCTAGCGGCGGAGATAGCCCATACTCATCATGAAAAATATAACGGTAAAGGCTATCCAAATGCTCTTGCCGGCGACAATATCCCGCTTAGCGGCGCCATAGTTGCCGTAGTTGACGTGTTTGACGCGCTGCTTAGTGAGAGACCCTATAAAAAAGCATTCACGCTTGAAAAAACTCTTGAAATTATAAAAAATGATTCAGGTTCACATTTTAATCCAAAAGTAGTTGAAATATTTATGGAGAGTTTGGATGAAATCTTAGAAATTAAAGAAAAACTTCAAGATGTTTGATTTTTTAAAAAAATCACTTCGCAACAAGCTGCTCTCTATTTTTATAGTTATAGGTTTTTTGCCGTTTCTAACACTCCTAATTTATACACTTTTTTTAAGTGAAAGAAAAATAGTAAACAAGACTATTGATGAACATCTACAGAGGACAAAAGTTGTAACAGAACTGATTGAGAACCATCTTGTGAGCTTAACCAAAGAGGTGAGATTTCTAAGCTCACTTGATTTGATGGATGACCTCTTGGCGGAGGATATCGACAAGAGAATCTCAAGACTTTTAACTCAAAAAAAAGAGGATTTAAACTTAGATATCACATTTATGGCAGTGGCGTTAGACTCTACGATAGTTGCTTCGTCGGATAAAAATATATTGCTTAAAAAATATAGCCCCAATGAGTTAAATACAAAAGAGTACGGGGCTTACGTAAAAGATGACTATCTCTACATGTACTCACAAATAAATGCCTCTTTTGACAAGACAAAAAAACTTGGATTTTTATTCCTAAAGTACAATCTAAAAAATCTAGACTCATATCTGACACATAACGAGACCGTACACTCATACATAATAAATCCAAAAGATAATTTTACTATAGGTGAAAATATCCCTCTAAAAATAAATTTTCATAACAATACAAACAGCATTATAGATAGCAAATATGTCGTCGTGTATGAAAAACTCTCATCTTTTTTAAATGATTGGCGCATAGTTTATGCCGTAGATAAAAGCGTTGCGTTAGAGTTTTTATATGATTTTATAAGTTTTATGCTCTACATGTCACTTATTATTTTTATAGTGATTATCTATATGTCTATAAAACAATCAAAAGATATCGTAAAACCCATCGAAGAGCTTACCGCCACAACCAACTACATCACAGAAACGCAAAACTACTCCGCACAGTTAAACGTAAATTCGCAGGATGAGATAGCCACACTCACCCACTCTTTTAACAATATGTTAAAGACTACCTACTCCGCACTGCAGACGCTAGAGGAGGAAAATAAGCTAAGACTAAAAAGATTTACTCAGCTAATCGAAGTCTTTAACACCATTATTCAGACAAAAAGCGAAGATGAGTGTATGGATGTCTCTATGCAAGAGATAAAAAAGCTGACAAACAAAGAGAATCTGCATTTTAATAAAGAGCAAAACAGGGCTTCAGATAAAGAGTGTACAAACCTTTATGTTACAGATTTTGAGAATGATGAGAAGATATATTTCGGCTCCATTGAGCTTGGAATAGAGAGCTTTGAAGATAAAAATGAACAGGATTTTTACAGCTCTATCGCTTCTATGATAACACTGCAGCTTGATAGAATCAGACTAATCGAGAGAACCACATCCGCGTCAAGGGCAAAATCTGCATTTATCTCAAATATGTCGCATGAACTTAGAACTCCGCTAAATGCCATTATAGGTTTTGCGCAGTTTATGATTGAGTATGAAGAGCTGAATGAGGATCAAAAAGATACAGTTAAAAATATAGAATCCTCCGCACAATATCTTTTGAGCATGATAAACGAGATTTTAGACATAGCCAAAATTGAAGCCGGCAAGATGGAAGCACATATTGAGAGCGTTAATGTTTTAGATATAGTTCAAAGTAGCCTCAACATGCTCTCTCCTTTGGCTAAGGATAAAAATATCAAGTTTGATTTTATGTTTGATAACTTTGAAAATAAAAAATACCAAACCGACCCTCAGATGTTTAAACAGATTGTCGTAAATCTTATCTCCAACGCCATAAAGTTTACTCAAGAGGGAAGCATACAGCTCGAACTCTATAACGAGAATGAGAATCTGCATGTCAGAGTAAAAGACAGCGGCATAGGAATATCTGAAAATGATATGAAACACCTCTTCAATGACTTTACACAGCTTGAAAACGTTATGCAAAAGAGCCACAGAGGGACAGGTTTAGGACTCTCTCTTAGTAAAAAAATGGCAAATATTTTAGGCGGAGATGTTGTGCTTGAGAGCGACGGCATAGGGCATGGAACTATCTCTACTTTTTCAATTCAAATAAAATAGCCGTAACCTTTATGAAATAATTTGGCACTAAAATTGTGCTATGAAAAATGACTTGCCAAAAAAATGGGTAAACAACCTAAAAATTCTAGATGTTGCTTTTCAACCGATTTTAAACATCCATACGGGTAAAATTTTTGGGGTTGAAGCACTTCTTAGAAACTACCAAGATGTAGGTTTTAGCTCTATTTTTGAGCTTTTTGACGAAGTATACAAAGACAATCTGCTCTACTCTTTTGATATCAAACTTAGAAAAAAAGCTCTAAAAAAATTCATAACAATTGATGGTTATGAAAACATCAAGCTCTTTTACAATCTTGACAATAGGCTTCTTGAGATGCCAAATTTCAAGCATGGAAACACAAACAAACTTTTAAAACGCTACGGCGTGGACAAAAACAGTATCTGTTTTGAGATTTCAGAGAGGCATGAAATCTCCGACACTTTGAGGATGCAAGAGGTTCTTGCCCACTATAAAGAGGAGAAATTCTGCATAGCCATTGACGACTTTGGCGTAGGCCACTCTGGCTACAAACTTCTCTATGACTCCAAACCTGACGTCATAAAAATAGACAGATTTTTTCTAAGCGATATTGACACAGATGTCAAAAAAAAGATTATGGCAAGAAGCATTACACATTTGGCTATTCAGCTCGGCATAAAGGTTATAGCAGAGGGTGTTGAGACAAAAGAGGAACTTTTTGCATGCAGAGACATAGGATGTCATATGGTTCAGGGCTATTTGGTCCAAAAACCAACCGTTCAATCTGCGGAGATATTAAAAGAGTATCCTCACGTTATTGACATCTTAAAGAATGAAAAAAGAGCTACAGACAGCAGTTGTAAAATAGAGACATATTTGGACAGAGCGTCCCCGCTACTTCTTGACACTAGCATGAATCTTGTTGTAGAATATTTTCAAAAAAATCCGCAAACTGAAGTTATAACTATTGTAAACCCGCGCAATGAGCCTATTGGGATTTTGCAGGAAAATAAAATAAAAGAGTTCATATATTCGCCTTACGGCAGATCACTGATGCTCAACAACGGCACACACAAACTTAAACTCAAAAACCTTATCCAGCCTTGCGGTATTTCAGAGATAAACTGCAACATGTCGACAATAATTGAGCTTTTTTCAAACAATCCTGATTCTATCGGTATTATTTTAACAAAAGAGTCAAAGTATTACGGACTTTTATCCGCCAGAGCAATTATTTCTATTATGAATGAGCAAAATCTCATCTATGCAAGAGAGCAAAATCCATTAACAAAACTTCCCGGAAATTCTATGATAGAAAAATATCTCTCAGAGATAAGTGCTAGTAAAAATAACTACATTCTATGCTACTTTGATTTGGATAATTTCAAGGCATTCAATGACGTTTACGGCTTTAGAAACGGAGATAGAGCTATTATGCTTTTTGCAGATATATTAAGAAAAAATCTCCCTCAAGAGTTTTTTAAAGCCCATATTGGGGGTGATGACTTTTTTATAGGTGTAGAATTCAATGAAATCAATGAAACAAAATATATAAAAAAAATATTTAATATACTCACAAAATTTAAAAGTGACGCAAGAGAACTCTACTCTAAAGAAGATAAGCAGAGCGGGTTTATATCTACCAAAGACAGAGATGGAAATATGAAAAAATTTGATTTGCTGAGCACCAGTGCTTCTTTGGTTATTCTGCATAATGCAAAACAGAGAAAAAATATTGGCAATATTAACGAAATTTTATCTATTCAAAAAAAAGTCGCAAAACAAGATGTAAACCATATCTCAATGAGTTCGCTGCTGTAAAACAAATAGCTCTTCATATCAAAGTTTAACTCTTAAAATGCTAAAATCACGGCACTTAAAAATGGAGAGCAAGCGTGAGAGAAAGTTCAGAAGTATTAGCGCGAAAATATAGACCAAAAAGTTTTGACGAGCTTATCGGTCAGGAGACAATCTCCCAAACTCTCTCACTCGCACTTGACTCAAACAGACTCTCTCACGCGTATCTCTTCTCAGGACTTCGCGGAAGCGGAAAAACTTCAACCGCGCGTATATTTGCAAAAGCTCTTATTTGCGAGGTAGGCTTGACGCATCAGCCGTGCGGAGAGTGCCAAAACTGCAAAATGGCTCTTGATGGCCGCCACATAGACATAGTCGAGATGGACGGAGCTTCAAACAGAGGGATAGACGATATTCGCGACTTGGTGGAACAGACCAAATACAAGCCATCAATCGCAAGATTTAAGATTTTTATAATCGATGAAGTCCATATGCTCAGCACTCCGGCATTTAACGCGCTTCTTAAAACACTTGAAGAGCCTCCCTCATACGTAAAGTTTATTTTGGCAACTACAGACCCGCTAAAACTTCCGGCGACAATTCTAAGCCGCACTCAGCACTTTAGGTTTAAGTCGATTGCTCCAAATAAAATCGTGGACCATTTGGCGCATATTTTAAATCTTGAGGGAATTAAATATGAAACAGAAGCTCTTGAGATACTCTCACGAAGCGGAAGCGGAAGCCTTAGAGACACACTTACCCTGCTCGACCAAGCCATTATCTACTCTAAAAACTATGTAGATGTCCGCACGGTTACCGATATGCTGGGACTTGTTGACCCTAAATTTATAAGTGAACTATTTGGTGCGGTTTTTGCAAAAGATTATGCAAAAATTGTCGAGTATACAAAAGTTCTGCAAGATTATGAAGCAGAAATGGTTGTTGATGAGCTTATAGCATTTTTAAAAGAGAGGATGTTCGCTTCAGACGCGCTCTACTCCACTCTTGTTCTAGATAGATTTTTTAGAATTTTAAGCGATGCAAAATATCTCTTTGGCATAAACGCTGACGGCTCTTTTGTACTCTCGCTTATCTTTTTTAAAATGATGGAAGCACTGCGTATAAAAGAGGTTGACCAGATGATAGAATCTCTGCAAAAAGAGATTTACAGACCTGCCATCTCATGCGCCGCTCCAATCAATATACCAAACGAGGAACTTTCTCCTCAACAAAAAGAGCCTCAGCCAAAAAAAGATTTACATGTAGAAATAAATCCTTATGAAAAAACCTTTGAGCAGCTTGTTTTTAAAATAAAAGACAGAAACTTTGAGCTGGGCGGGTGTTTTGAAAAAAGCATTAGATTTATCTCCTATGAAGAGAGTCTCTTAACGTGGGAGAGCTGCGCTAATGAAGAGTGCAAAAAAGTTTTAACACACGGCTACGGAGTTATAAAACAGCTTGTGCGAGAGGTGTTCGGATTTGAGACTAAAATCAAACATAAAGCCTGCACAAAAGAGATTGAACCAAAAACTGAGCAGTATGAACCTGCTTCCATGATAGAAGATGCTGAAATCGGGGGAAGTGCCAGCTGTGTCACAAATTGCGACAGCAGCGACTATTCAAGAGAGATAAACGGTGCAGATATTTTAGAAGAACCGATGGTTCAAAAAGCAACTGAACTTTTTGAAGCAACAAAAAGAACGGTTCAATCAAAAATCTAGCTCTTTAACATTTTCTCTACACTAAAACTAAACGTCGAGCCTTTACCGAACTTTGAGCTTATCTCAAGCGAAGAGTCAAGCAGTTTTAAAACATACTTAACCATAGCCAAGCCGATTCCCATAGAGTTGTCCCATCTGTTTTTATCTACCCTGTAAAACTTGTCTGTAATTCTCTTAATATCTTCCTCTTTTATCCCTATTCCGCTGTCTATAACTGAGATTTTGTTATCTTTTAGCTCAATCATGACATCACCTTTAGAGTATTTTAAAGCGTTGTCCACTAGGTTGATGAGAACCAACTCAAGCATTGTCTTATCGGTAAAAATGAGCTGTTGAACTGCTACAACCCTTATATCTCTATCTTTATATTTTAGAGCCAAGTTTGATGCAACTTCATGGCAGAGCTGTTTTAAATCAAATTCGCTCTTGTTTATAGACAAATCCCCATTTTCAAGCTTGACGGAGAGGGTAAGCCTATCTAGCATTTTAGATATTTTATCGCCGTTTGAGCTGATTTTGCCCAAAAATTTATCTCTTATGCTCTTTGGCATATCGCTATCTTCTTGAATCGTTTGAGCATACCCTATTATTGATGCCACTGGATTTTTAAACTCATGCGAAATAGCTGAGAGAATATCGTTTTTTTGCTTATTTATAAGTCTAAGCTTCGCCATGTGTTTTGCTTTTTTCTTCTCATTTTTACTTAACTTTTTAACCAGATTTTTAAGAAGCAGCGATATTTGCAAAAACTCATAAAAATATTTTGTTTTTATAACCGCTTTATAGTTTTTGTTCGAGACCTCATCAAGGTAGTTTGTAATTTGAGTAATATCATAAACTATTCTTTGACTCATTTTTTTGGATATATATGTAGCAAAAATTACAATACCAAGAAAAATAAAAAATAGCCTTATCCACAGAGAGTAAAAATCACTCATAATCTGCGTAAGATTCATCGAAAGTCTTACATATATATGTCTATTTTTATAAACAATTTTTTTTGCAACATACAAAAAATCAGCTTTAACGGTTTTTGAATATCTTGTTATATCTCCGTAATTACGGTTATTTGACTGCATTATCTCAAATCTTGAAGCATGATTGTCCATCTCTGCCTTATCTGCATTTGATTCAGCCAACACAACTCCATCCTCAGATATTATAGTTACTCTAAGAGATGTTTTATTATTGATTTGCATTGCAAATTTATCTAAACTATCTACTTTTTCTAACTCTATCTCCATCAGCTCGATGGCATGCTTTAGATGATTTTTTTTATGTTCAATAATTATATCTTTTAACGCTATATAGCCAATGACAGAGGTAATTAAAAGTGTACTTACAAACAGCAGCAGAAATTTTAGTATAAATATTTGATGTATTTTTAACACAACTTATACCCTATTCCGCGAACTGTTTGTATGTAATTTTTGCTTTTATCCGGATCTATCTTCTCTTTTAGACGGTTTATTGCAACATTTACGGTTTTGTACTGATACTCTTCCGCTCCGTCCCATACATTTTCCAGTAGGTAGTCACGGTCAAGCACGCTGTTTTTATTTAAAATAAACTCGCACAAGAGATTAAACTCAAGTTTTGTAACATCAACATCTTCGCCCCCAACGCTCAATGTTCTAGAGCTTTTATTCAGCACCAAATCCCTATATGCCAAAACGCCCTCTTCCACCTTTTTGCTTGTTCTTCTTAAGATTGCTTTTATGCGAAGCAGCAACTCTTTCATGTTAAAAGGTTTTGTTATATAGTCATCAGCCCCGCGCATAAAACCCTCTTCTATCTCGCTCTCTAGACTCTTTGCACTTAAGTAGATAACAGGAGTTACAAAACCCTCTTTTCTAAGAGCTTGGACAAATTCGCTCCCCTCCACTCCGGGAAGATTTCTATCCATAATAAGCAAATCAACACTCTCTTCGCCAAGCATCTGCTCAACGCTTTTTGTGTTTAAAAATCCTATAACCTCGTAGCCCTCTTTTGTCAAATTGTATTCAATAAGCTCTAATATATCCTCTTCATCTTCTACGACAACAATTTTAGCACTCATAAAAACATCCCCAAATATATCTTTTTACTATTGTATCAAATGTATTAAAAAAGTATGCTTCTTCTTTTATATTTTTTGAAGTTCATTTGCCTTATAATGTGCGTTATTAGGGAGAAAATCGCAGTGTTTGTATCATCATATAGTACATATATCAGCGCCAACAGTTCAAATAAGACTAACAACTATAAGGGTGATGCCTCTAAGGAAAGTTTAGACTCTTTTGGTGAAGAGCTGTCAAAATCTGCCATAATAAAATCGCACAACAATAAAAATTTGCCAATAGATTATATCTCTAACTACAAATCTTTTAATAACCAGCAAAAACTGCAAGAACAGTTACAAACTCAGGATGAACTAAGACTAAAACAATTAACTGCCACAATCAATGCTAAAGTTGCATATGACGGCAATAACACGATGTTTTCACTTGCGAGAAAACCTGCTCTTACTTTGAGCCAGACGCCTAAAATAGACGAGAAACTGCCTAGTGATGTTAAAGAAGCAAAAGAGAAAAATTTACGTCATGTTATGGTAAATACCTACGCTGCAAACAACAGATATTTCCAAATAACAGCCGCTTAACTACTCGTTCTCAATCCAAGCATCCGTTCTTATAACCGCGCCCTCTTCAAATATTTTTAACTTAAATGCGCCGCTGCACCTACCGTTACTGAAATCCATAATAGCTATCTGCATTATTTTCTTACACTTTTTTGGAATATCAAAATGACCTTTAATTCCGGTAAAAAACTGCTTTAGAGGCACCTTCTCATCCATCCCTATTACGTTATCACGACAGCCCGTTAGCCCCATATCAGTCAGATATGCCGTGCCTCTATAGATTTGAAAATCATCGGTTCCTACATGGGTGTGTGTCCCTATGATGGCACTCACACTTCCTTGAAGCAACATCATCATAGCTCGCTTCTCGCTTGTAGCCTCTGCGTGAAAATCTATAAAAATATTTTTTACGCCGTCTGCATGTAAAGACTCAACCGTACTCTTTGCCGCTCTAAAAGCGTTCTCGGTATATGGCATGGAGTAGTGCCCCATAAGGTTTAAAACTGCCAGCTTCTCTCCGCACACATCGTAAACTTTGCAGCCGGTTCCTTTTACCTCATCTGGATAGTTGTGCGGTCGTAAAATCTCATGGGTGTCAAAAAGCGCTTCAACATCTTTTTTATCCCATGTGTGGTTTCCGCCGCTCATGCAGTCAACACCGAAACTTACAATCTCGCTTGCGTTTTTGGCAGTCAGCCCAAACCCGTGTGAAGCATTTTCATAGTTCGCCACCACAAAGTCAATGGCGTGTTCTTGCCTTATTTTTTTGAGATACGCTTTTAACATATCTCTGCCGGGACTTCCTACAATATCGCCTATAAATGCTACTCTCAATGTTACATTTCCTTTATTTTATACATTTTTTTAAAGACACCACTCAATTGATTTTAACCCTCTCTCTTTCAAAAACGCATTCGTTTTTGAAAAAGGTTTTGAACCGAAAAATCCCCTGTATGACGAAAGAGGCGATGGATGCGGCGCTTTGAGTATAAGATGTTTTTTCGCATCAATGAGCGAAGCCTTTGCACCCGCAGGCGCTCCCCATAGTATGAAAACCAGATTCTCTTTTTGTTCACTTAGAAATCTGATAACCGCATCCGTAAATATCTCCCAACCCCTGCTTTTATGTGAATTTGCCTCACTCGCTCTTACCGTTAAAACGGTATTTAGCAAAAAGACTCCCTCTTTTGCCCAGCTTGTCAAATTACCGCTCTTTGGCATATCACAACCCATATCATCACGAAGCTCTTTAAAGATATTTTGAAGCGAAGGCGGATGTGGCACTCCCTCATTTACGGAAAATGCAAGTCCATGCGCCTGCCCTGCCCCATGATAGGGGTCTTGCCCCAAAATCACGACTTTTACATTATCAAACGGAGTGTTGTTAAATGCGGCAAAGATATTTGAACCATGCGGGTACACGGTGTGTTTTTGCTTCTCCTCAACCAAAAACTCTTTCAACGAGTTAAAATACGGTTTTTGAAACTCATCAACAAGTACCGCTTTCCAACTCTCTTCTATCTTAGGGTCTATCATTTTTTTCTCCGTTATTTTTTAATGAAATACCACATATCTCACAAAATAAATGTGCCTTTTCATATATTTCTTTTGCTATAGCTTTAACAATTATACCTTTTACTATAATAGTGAGAGCTATAATTGTTTTACTTTTATTTTAAATAAGTATAAATTATAATTTATTCAATGTTTGAAGCGTTAAATCTTTTGAACCATATACACCGTCTATATTCTGCAAATACTCATAAGCCACATAAATTTCATCTGCTACAAATAAATAAACATTATGATTTCTTATTGCTTTTACTTTTTCTTCTGTCAAATCAATTCCTAATGTTATCTCTATCATCACATCGATTTTTGTCATTTGAGCAGTTTTTATAAATTGTTTATATCGCTCTCTTAGCGTTCTTTTGGCTCCAATACCAAAAGTCCTGCCATCAAGCTCAAAAAAGAAATCAAACTCTGTTGAACTGTCATCTTTATCATGCGTTTTTGCTATTTTATCTTCATCAATCCCAATTGCTCTAAGAACAGATAAAATCCTGTCTTCATAGTTTGAACCGCTATCGCTTATGATAGATTGATTTATACTTTCGCTAAACATAAGCATGAAAATCTGATTTGGCTCTACCCCAATCTTTTTTAATTTAATCGCTTCCTTTGAGAGTTCTTTTAAAAATTCAGTTGCATCACTAGAGATAAATGCTGTATCGCTACTTTCCAATTTATCAAAAAATATCAAAGAGAGCAATGCCCCACTTACCCTTGTGGAGTATGGACTAAAAAGAGTTATTTTGTCATAAGCAAGAGAAAGTGGGTTAAGCGTAGGTAATTTTGAAGTATCAAGCAAATCTCTGGTTTTTGCTTCCTGCAACAAAAGAGGTTTTATGGCATAAAGTTTTAAACTAAAAATAAAAAGCTCACTATCGTACTCTGTTTCAAATAAATCCAAAATATCAGTTAAATAATTTTGTTTATTTAGCCCTGTTTTAGTTGTTCCAAACAGAGTATCTATATTTTTTAAAATCACTTTCTTAAATAACAATCCTTGATTTAGTGAGTACAATTCCAACAATTTTTTTATATCTTTATCACTCAAACTCATTTTTAAAAGATATTTTAAAATGAAATAAAATTTTAAATTTATATCAAATTTGCTTTTGTCGATTATCAATTTTTCAACACTCATTTGCTTCTTCCTTGTTTATTGTTTTTAAAATATTTTTAGCAACTGCTTCAATTACTGGTACTGATACACTATTGCCAAATTGTTTATAAGCCTGTACATCACTTACTTTTATATTAAAACTATCTGGAAATCCTTGAAGTCTTCCCGCCTCTCTTGGAGCCAATTTTCTTGGGTTTTTATTTTGCTGTTCTATTAAAATTTCTGAGCCATCTTTATAATATCTAGCACTTATAGTGCTTGTATAACTAGAATCTCCATTAAATATGGAATATCCAAAGCCATTTCCTTTTTCTTTATGTTCTACTTTTCTTCGTTGATGTCCAGCCCAAAGTCTATCGGAAATAGTATATTTTTCATCAACTTTTTTTTCTAATATATCTTTTAATTTTACACTTTTATTTATAGGCTTTGGAAAGTCAAATGATTTGTCATCTTCCAAAAAAGCAACAATATAAATTCTTTCTCTATTTTGAGGCACACCGTAATCTTTTGCGTTTAAAACCTGATACTTTACAGAGTAACCTAAATCTTTTAAAGTTTCTAAAATAATTTTAAAAGTTCTACCCTTATCATGTCCCACTAAACCTTTAACATTTTCTAAAAAAATCAATTTCGGTTTATGGTATGAAGCGATACGCATTACATCAAAAAACAGCGTTCCTCTTGTGTCTTCAAAACCCTTGCGATGACCTGCCACACTAAAAGCTTGACATGGAAAACCTGCCATTATAATATCGTGAGGCGGTATCTTTTTTTCATCTATCTGAGTGATATCACCATAAGGCTCTTCACCAAAATTGGCATAGTATGTTTCTCTGGCGTACTTATCTATTTCTGAAGCGAATACAAACTCTATATCTTCGCCAAAAGCTTGTTGAAATCCAAGTCTAATACCACCTATACCTGCAAAAAGGTCGATAGCCTTGAACTTATTTTCCTTATATATATCCATACTAAATAAACTTCTTCTTCCCATAAAATATGTCATTATATATCTCCAACATGGTTTAGAGATATATTACAAAAATAAAATTTTACACTTTAAAAATATGACAATTTGCAATATTTTTATATTAAATTTCCACACTCACGCCCTCAAATACCCCAGCACCGCTTTGATGATATCGTCATCATCTTTTGAATCCGATTTTATACTCTCTTTTCTCTCGTCCATATATGTAAATGTAATATTTTGTCCATAATTTGAGACGCTTTTTATCTTTTTGTGCAAACTTAAGAGTTTGATAACCATCAGTTCAAAAAACTGTTTTGTAGGTGCATCAAGCTCTCCAAATCTGTCAATAACCTCTTCTTGTATCTCATACACTTCTACGCTGTTCTCACATGCCGAGAGCCTTCTGTAAATATCTATGCGAAGCCTGTCCTCTTTTACTATCTCATCAGATATATAAGCAGAGATTGTAAGTTTTATATCTACTTTCATCTTTTCAACCTGCGCTTGGTTGCTAAGGAGTTTTATGGCATCTTCTAACATTCTTAAGTAGAGCGAATAGCCGATATTTTTTATATGTCCGCTCTGAGCATCTCCGACAAGATTTCCTCCTCCGCGTATCTCCAAATCGTGATAAGCCAGCACCGAGCCGCTTCCCAAAAATGAATTTGACTCTAACGCAAGAAGTCTTTTTTTAGCATCATCCGTGAGCGTCTCTTTGTCATTTACTATAAAATATGCAAAACCCTCAACATTGCTGCGCCCTACACGGCCGCGAAGCTGGTGAAGGTCCGCCATTCCGAATCTATCAGCACCGTCAACAATTATGGTGTTTACACGTGGCATATGGATGCCAGATTCGATGATGGAGGTTGCCAGCATAAGGTCATACTCTCCCGCTTCAAACTTCAAAAGCTCTTTTTCTGTGTCTGTTGCCGAGATTCTTGAGTGGAGCATCACAACTCTAAGCGACGGCAATAGTGCTTTTAACTCGCCTAGTTTTATAGGCATATGGTCAATTGAGTTATGAACATAAAATATCTGCCCGCCGCGGCGAATCTCTCGGAGTATTACCTCTTTTATAAGCTTCTCTTCATACGCTTTTACAAAGGTTCTAACCGGCTGTCTCTGGCTTGGAGGAGTAAGCAGCTGCGACATTGTCTTTATGGAGCTAAGAGCCTGATTTAGTGAGCGCGGTATCGGAGTCGCGCTCATAGAGAGAAGATGAACATTGTGGTAGAGTTCTTTTATCTTCTCTTTTTGTTTTACACCGAATTTATGCTCTTCATCAATTATAACAACGCCCAAGTTTTTAAAATTCAGATCAAAAAGAGAGTGTGTCCCCACTACCGCATCTATCTCGCCTGAAGCTAGACCTTTTATTATATTGCTTCTGTCTTTTGCACTTACAAATCTATCCAGCTTTGCCGTCTTGATTCCAAGCTCACCAAATCTCTCTCTGAGTGAGCGGTAGTGCTGAGCCGAGAGAAGCGTTGTAGGAACTATGAGAGCCGATTGAAAGCCTGACTTGTATGCCGCATAGATGGTGTTCATTGCAACCTCTGTTTTACCAAAGCCGACATCGCCGCTAAGAAGTCTGTCCATGATGTGACCTGAGCTCATCTGCGTAATTATCTCATTAATTGACTGTGTCTGATCATCCGTGTAAAGAAATCCTGAGAGCTTTTGAAACTCTCTTAACTCGCTCTCATCAACGCTTATTTTAGGCGCTTGGATCAGCTCTCTTGCGGCAGCGGTATTTACAATCTGCCCTGCAATCTCCATAAGGCGTTTTTTAACGCTCTCTTTTAGTTTGCCGAAGCTCCCTTTGCCAAGCTTGTCCAATACGGGAACAGAGCCTCCTGAAGCGATGTAGCGGTCGATGCAGTCAAGGTTTTCAACTGGGAGCAAAATCTTATCGTCACCCACATACTTGATAACTATAAAATCTTTAATTCCACCTAGTATTTGAGTCTGCTCGATAGCCTCAAATATACCGACCCCATAATCCTCATGAACGACATAATCGCCAGATTTTAAATCATCAAGCAGGATTGAGCTTTTTCTTCTACGTCTTTGTTTGCTTTGCTTGTTTAAAGAGATGACAAGCTCATCTTTTGAGATTATGTTTATAATGTATGGAGCATAAACCACGCTGATGTTTTTAAGCTCAAATAGCCCTGATTGCTTTACGACAGCCTCATTTGAAGCGATAACGGTTATCTTTTTATCTTTGTGCACTTTTAAGAGGGCATGAAGGTCACTGACATAAATCTCTTTAAAATCATCTGACTCACTTAAGACATCGAGGTTAAAGCACTCTCTTGAAATTGTAGGTCTGTTTAGAGCATAAGCATCCACCAAAGTAGCATCTAGATTTCTTACCAGTTTTGCATTTTTGCCATCTAAAAAGCTTAGAGCGTTCTCACCCAAATGCCATAGACCCAAAGAGGCTATATCTTTTACCAAAGAGTCAAACTTGCTATTTTTTACCATCACGTTTAGGCTTTCAAACCCCTCTTCATCCAGAGAGAAAAATGCAGGAGTAAGTTCAAAGCTCTCAAGCTCATCTTTTTGTGTTCTTTGGGACTCAAGTTCAAAATATTTTATCTGTTCAATCTCATCGTCAAACAGCGAGATGCGAAGCGGCAGAGCGCTTGATGGCGGATAAATATCTATGATGTCGCCGCGAAAAGATATCTCTCCTTCAACCTGCACCATATCAACAAAGCTGTATCCCCAAAAAAGCATCTGCTCTTTGAATTTTTTAAACTCTATCTTTGTTCCGAACTCTATAACAGTAGAGTTTAATAGCTCTTTGCGCGGCAGATTGAAAAGTAGTGTTTTTAGCGGCGAAATAACAAGCGGCTTTTTCTTAGATGTATAATATTTTCTCAAAGCACAAAAGAGCTCGTGAAGCTCCTCTTTGTAAACCCTTAAATCGTCTCCGTAAGTTGCTCTGAAATCCGGAAAGACAATAACATCCTGCTTAAAAAATCTGGCTACGCTCTCTAACTCATGCGCCTCTTTTGAGTCATCGCAAATCAAAAGTTCCAAATCTTGCTCTTTGGCGGTTTTGTAGTACTGAAACAGTCTCTGCTGTGACATTAAACATAGCTCCTTAAAAATTCTTCAACAACGCTAAAAGAGCCAAAAACCAGATAGTTTTGCTCCTCTTTTACCTCTTTGAAAATTGTATGAATGATACCCAGTTCATCAAGCGCTTTTTCTATATTTTCCAACCCTTCCACTCTTTGGTTTTCAATTTCTATTATCTCTACATCTAAAATTATCGGCTTTAAAATTGACAATATCTCTTTATAGTTTTTATCTCTGTAACTGTTGTAAACAAGTCTAAACTTTTGCCCTTTTAGAGCCTCTGTTATTCCCTGTGCTGCCAGTGCGTTATGCCCAACATCAATGATTATGTTGTCGCTTATTTTAGTAACTCTTCCAAAAAGAGGAGCTGCCGAGAAATTTCCTATCTCATATTTGAGTCCTAAAAAATTTAAGGCAGATATACTCAAAGACAGGTTGTCTCTCAAGTATGGAACAAGCGATAATTTTTTGGCAATTTGTTCTATCTTTTGGCTATCTTTTTCATCTATAAATTCAGTGACTTTTTTAATATTTAAAGATTTTTCAACTTTGAGTTTATCGGCAATTTTATAAACCTCATCGTAGTTTTGAGAAGCTAAAATTGCGCTGTTTTGAATGGCATTTAACTTTGTAGCAGCGATACTCTCTATACTTGAGCCTAAAAAAGCTTCATGGTCGTAACCGATAGGCGTCACAAGAGTAAGTATTTTAGGAAATACAGCGGTTGCATCATGCTCGCCGCCAAGTCCTGCCTCCATAACCACATAATCACACTTTTTAAAAATAATCATTGCCAAAAAAGTTGTGTACTCAAAATAGCTAAGAGAGTCAGAGTCCGACTGGCTTAAAAGTTTTTGCAACTCTGCATGCGCATCTTCTAGCTCTGCATTTGTTGCATTTGCGCCGTTGAGCCAAACTCTCTCATTAAACTCTAAGATATGCGGCGACGTATAGTGTCCTGCATAAAATCCCATTGAGCAGAGAGCATTTGCCAAAAAACGCCCGGTAGTACCCTTGCCGTTTGTTCCTATGATATGAACTATTTTAGGAGTAGCCAGAGAAGATTTCACTTTTTCATAGACACGCGGCATACGAGCGTAGTCAATCTCCTCGTAAAAAAGAGGCTTAGAGTTTAGATAATCTTTTAATATCACTTAGCCTCAACCCTGTCTCTGCCGTCTTTTTTTGCTTTATACATGGCTTCATCAGCCGATTTTACTAGATTAGAAAGTGAGAAGCGTGTTTTTCTCTCGCTTACACCGCAGCTGACGGTAAGCTCTATGCGGTTCTCTTTGTACATCATACGGGCATTTTTAACCTTGTTTCGTACTTTTTGCGCGAAAACCACTCCGCCGTCAAGATCAGTTTCTCCAAGAATCGCCATAAACTCTTCGCCTCCGAATCTTCCTATTACATCAACGGCCCTAGCCTCATTTTTAAGAATCTTTGCAAAAGCGACAAGCACTGCATCACCGGCATCATGCCCATAGGTGTCATTAACTGCTTTAAAGTAGTCAAGATCAAAAAATACAACCGTAAAATTGTGACCGTATCTTTCAAACTCTGCCTCTTTAACACTCATAAACTCATCCAATGCACGCTTGTTGAAAAGCTTTGTTAAAAAATCCTCTCTTGATTGTTCTTTGGCTCTTTCTAGCTCAGACTCTAACTGCTCTATTTTTTTACTTAGTATGGCTACTTCGCCGCTGTGCTTTTTTAAGTCTTTTGTCAGCGCTTTGGTATTCTCTTCAAGTGCCACTGCTATGGTGTAGAGTTTTTTATGTGCGATATTAAAATTTGTGCTTGTGCTCTCATTTGAATAGTTCTCAAGCTCTTTTTTTATCTTTTGTATCTCGATAGTCGAGCTGTCTGAACTCTCTATCATCTCTATAAGTCTAAGAGAGAGCCTGTCAAGAACGCCGTCTATGGACTCAATCATATCTTTTACGCTCTGTTTATCGAGAGCGATTCTCAGAGATATTGCAGATTTTATCTCGGCTTCGATAGCAGATTCTTCTAAAAGCGCAGGATTATTTTGAATTTTTTGGCTTATTTGAATTATTTTCTCGTTTGCATCAGAGGCGATTGATGGAACAAGCGATGATACTAAGAGTGAAGCTACCTTTGAAAGCTCAAATGAATCTGAAGATTTATTGCAAACACCGCTTAAATTTAGATTTTGAACACTCTTCTTTAAATCACTGCTGTCGATTTCGCCAAATGATTTTAACTTTTGTAAAAAAGTATCGTCGTATGTGGTTGTAAAATTAATCCAAGACTGCCTAAACTGCTCTATTTCCGCAATCGAAGCCTCCCTGCTTAGTAAATCCAGACTTTTTCTTGCCAGCTCGGCTGCTTCTTTGTTATGAAGCACCTCTATTACCTGAAGCACTCTTTTTGTAAAGGCAGTCTGGGACTCCAATAAGTTTGAGCAGTGTGACGGGTTTGTTCTATTTAGCTTAGATATTAAAAAATGAGAGAGCTCGGATATTGTTTTAATATGATATTTTTTCAACTCATCCTGAAAATCTTTATTGAGCATAAATTTGAATTTATCCAGCTTGGAGCAGTCTTCAACGCTAAAACCTGCCTTGGTCGCCTCTTTGCAAAAAGCCTCTGCATAAAAATCGGGCGTTAGAAGCTTGCCCTCAACTTCTAATCTTTTAACAGCTTTTTTAATAATTGCCTGAATATTCATAACATCTCCCTATTTTTTAGCTCTCGCTCCCTCGGCAGAAACTTGTGCTACGAATGATTTAATAGCCCTTTGTGCCGCAAATCCGATAGCTTCAAATCTGTCTTGGTCTGTGACAATAGCGTTTGGAGCTACCGAAAAGTCGTAAAAACCTCTTGTAGTATAGTTTTTTGATGAACCGTTGTTGTGTCTTGCAATATTTAAAACAACTTGCATTCTATAACCGACAACAAAACCGTTCTCATCATAAATAATCGGTGTGTATGCCGGCTTGCCCATTTTTAGCACAAGATGCGTGTCCGAGTGCTCTTTGCTGACCAATGAGGCTTGAAACACCTCTATAACCGCGCTATCAACTGCATCTTTGATTACGACTGTATTTTGAGGGTCTTCCGCCGAGATAATTACGCTTGTGCTTACCTTCTCTCCCAAATTATCACGGGAAAATTTAGCGCTTGGAGTGTATCCGCATCCGCTTATTACAAAAAGTAATAAAAATAGCAACGAAACGTTTTTGATGCCTGAGAATTGTTTCAAAACTAATCCTTGATAACCAAATTTACTAGCTTTTTAGGGACTACAATCTCTTTGATTATAGTTTTTCCCTCAAGCCATTTTGAAGCGTTCTCTTTAGCCATTGCGATTATCACATCGTTTGTGGCATCAGGGGATACTTCTATCTCGGCTCTTGCTTTTCCGTTGATAGAGACGCCCAAAATCAACGTGTTTTCAACAAAAACTTCATCCAGAACTCTCTGCGGTGCCAAATTTACAAGTGAGAATTTTTGGCTGCTTATCTCCCAGCATGTATGCGGGATAACCGGCTCCATAATGGAGGTCAAAATCCAGTAACCCTCGCTCCAGACATCGCTGTTTGACTGCAAATTTAGAGCGTTCATAGCCTCCATAACACCTGCTATCATAGTATTGAATGTGTACTTTTCCCTGTAAACATCCTCTGCGCGGAGAAGTGCCTCGTACACTTTCTTTCTGGCAAACTTCTCTTCTTTGCTCAGTTTTGCGTGCTCAATGGCAGGAATTTTATCTGTTTTATACGCGTTAGCGCTTCTCTCATAAAATCTTTTTATAAACTTGTAAGCACCCTCAACGGCATTGTCATTCCACTCAAGCTCTTGTGTCGGAGGCGCTGCAAAAAGTATGAAAAGTCTTGCGGTATCGGCACCGTACTTCTCTATAATCGCATCGGGATCAACAGTATTTCCTTTAGACTTGCTCATTTTAGCACCGTCTTTTAGCACCATTCCTTGTGTTAGAAGCTTGCTAAACGGTTCGTCAAACTCCAAATATCCTAAATCACGAAATACTTTTGTAAAAAATCTTGCATAAAGAAGGTGTAAAATTGCATGCTCAATACCGCCTATGTAGTGGTCAACGCTCATCCAGTACTTAATCTGCTCCTTTGAGAATGCTTCGCTTTGCCAGTTTTTAGGCGATGCGCAAAAACGTAAAAAATACCAGCTTGACTCTACAAACGTATCCATGGTGTCTGTTTCGCGAAGAGCGTCTATGCCGCATTTAGGGCATTTGCAGTGCTTCCACGTCGGATGGTGGTCAAGCGGATTTCCCTCTCCAGTGATAACTATGTCTTCAGGAAGGGCTATCGGGAGATTCTCTTTTTTCTCCATCACTATTCCGCAGTCGTTGCAGTGGACAAACGGAATCGGCGCACCCCAATATCTCTGACGGCTCACTCCCCAATCTTTTAGCTTGAAGTTGGTTGTTTTTTTGCCGATTTTTTTATCTTCAAAGTGCGCTATTATTTTTGCCTGAGCTTCTTTTGAGTTCATAGCGTTAAACATCTCTGAATCAAAAAGCTCGCCTACATCCGTAAAAGGCTTGTCTGCGCTAAACTCGCCGCCAAATGGTTTAATTACGCCTTTAATGGGCAAATCATATTTTTTTGCAAAATCAAAATCTCTCTCATCATGGGCAGGAACAGCCATAACAGCGCCGCTTCCGTAATCCATCAAAACAAAGTTTGCTACCCATACTGGAACACTTTTCCCAGTGAGCGGATGAATTACATACAGATTTAATGCTACACCGCTCTTCTCTTTTTGTCTGTCTATAGATGAAGCATTTTTCATCTCTTTTATCTTATAAATCGTATCACCATCAAGAAGTGAATTCTCTATCATATAGCTTACTATCTCGTGCTCAGGAGCTAACGCCGCATAGCTCACACCATAGATGGTGTCGGGACGCGTTGTAAATACGTTAAAGCTCTCAAATTTGTTACTTAGCTTCTCTTTTGATTTTTGATCAAATGCAAGCTTAAACTCCAAGCCGTTTGACTTGCCTATCCAGTTCTCCTGCATTGTAAGAACCTGCTTCGGCCAGCCGCCCTCAAGCTTATGCAAATCAGAAAGCAGTTCATCGCCGTACTGAGTGATTTTAAAGTAGTACTGGTTCATATCTTTTTTAACTACGTCACTGTCACATCTCCAGCATGAGCCGTCTATTACCTGCTCGTTTGCCAAAACAGTGTGGCAGCTCGGACACCAGTTTAAAAAACCTTTTTTTCTGTACAAAAGTCCCTTTTCGTACATGTCGATAATAAAAGACTGTTCAAACTTTGTATAAAGCTCATCACTTGTTGCAAGTTCGCGCTCTTTTGAGAACGAAAAACCAAGCGATTTAAATTCGCCCTTCATGTAGTCAATATTGTCGTAAGTCCATTTTTTTGGATGCGAGCCGTTTTTGATAGCTGCATTTTCGGCAGGCATACCAAAGCTGTCAAAGCCGATTGGATGCAGAACGTTAAAGCCTTGCTGGCGGTAGTATCTTGCAAAAGCATCACTTAGAGTGTAGTTTCTAACATGCCCCATATGAAGGCGTCCGCTTGGAAATGGGAACATACTTAATATATATTTTTTAGGTTTTGAAAAATCTTCACCCGGCTCAAAACTTCTGTTTTTTGCCCAATATTGCTGCCACTGTTTCTCTAACTCTTTTGAACTGTATTCCAAAAATATCTCCTAGTGCTCTTTCAACTCTCGGTATTATCCGAGGCAAGCACCTTAGCTATAAAATTAATTTAGGGAGATTATACAAAAAGTATCTTAAGGAGCGACTGAAGTCTTCGTGCCGCTCATTTAAGAAGTAGTTTTTTTGTAAAAAGAAATGAGAGCCTTAACCTCTACATAATCCCGGATTCAAACTGAGCTCACTACTTTTTTCTTACATTACCCCAGATTCAAACTGAGCTCTCATTTTTTCTCTCTCGGCTCTAGATTTTATTTTTTCAGCCAGTTTTTGACGATAGTCACTAACACTAAATCCAGTCCATACAACAAGTTGAGCGGCAACGAAAATAGAGCTGTATGTTCCTATAACAACACCAACTAGCATCGGAAAACTAAATCCAAGCATTATGTCTCCGCCGAATAAAAAGAGAGTAAGTACAACAAAAAATACCGTCAATGAAGTAAGAGTCGTACGAGACTGAGTGCGCGAAACAGCCTCATTAATAACATGAACAAAATTCGTCTCTTTTGACTCTTCTATGTTCTCGCGAACACGGTCATAAACAATAATAGTGTCATGAATAGAGTAGCCAAGAATCATAAGCAGTGCCGCGACACTCTCAATGTTAAAATCAACTTCAAAGTAGGAAACGAACCCAAAAGTTATAATAATATCATGAACAATTGCAATAATAGCCGCCAAAGCAAAACGCCATTCATATCTAAATGTTACGGTTGCCATAATAGCCAATAGTGTCAGCAAGAATGCGGTAAGGCCTTTGACACGAAGCTCATCCCCTACTTTTGGACCGACCATATCAACACGGCGAATCTCAAAATCACCAGTGTCTTTTAAAATCTCTTTGGTAGTATCGCCTATATCATTGCTTAAACCAACGGTAGATGCCGGTGTTTTAATAACTATCTCCTGCGAAGAACCAAATTCACTTACGGTTGCATGCTTAAAAAGTTCACTTTTTTTAAGACTTTCGCGAACTTTATCTATCGGGGCATCTTGGGTATACTTTACCTGAACAACTGTCCCACCCGTAAAATCAATACCAAACGAAAATCCTTTTACTGCAATAAGAGCAATTGAGATAAAAAATAGAACAAATGACACAATAAAAAAGATTTTTCCTTTTCCTAAAAAGTTATAAACCTTATCTTCTTTAAAAAGTTCCATAATTACGCTCCCTTTCTTCGTGACATACCAAACCACAATGTGTAGTTTTTATTTTTCTCTATACGACCCATAAAAAACTGGTATATACCGTACGTACCGACAATCGCCGTAAGCATTGATGCCAAAAGACCCAAACTAAGAGTAACGGCGAACCCTTTAATGGCTCCGGTTCCATATACATAAAGAATAGTACATGCCAAAAGTTGTGTTATATTGGAATCCAATATTGCACGCATTGCTTTCTTGTACCCTTCTGCAATCGCTCTGCTTAGAGGAATTCCTGCACGCAGACCCTCTCGAATACGCTCATTAATAATAATATTAGAATCCACGGCAAGTCCTATGTGCAACACGATACCCGCCATACCCGGTAAAGTCAGTGTTGCACCCAGCAATGAAATCGTTCCCAATATAATAAAAAGATTGATTACAACTGCCAAATTAGCAATAACGCCTGCCAGTCCATAATAAAATATCATAAATAAAATAACAAGTCCAAAACCGCTTACCAATGCAAGCAGTGCTGCTCGAATGCTGTCTGCTCCCAAACTAGGACCTACAGAACGTTTCTCCATTACATAAATAGGTGCCAAAAGTGAACCTGAACGAAGAGCGATAGCCAAATCTTTAGCTTCCGTAACCGTATAACTGCCGGATATTTGACCGCTACCTCCGCCGATACGCTCATTTATTTTTGGAGCAGAGTAAACCTTTCCATCGAGAACTACTGCCAAGCGTTTTCCAACACTTGCACCGGTAAAGTCACCGAATATCTCGGCACCCTCGGCATTTAGTGTAAAGTTTATCAAAGGGCGATTATTCTGATCAAAACCGACATGCGCATCTGTCAACATTCCGCCGTCTAAAATAGGAATTTCACGAACTAGATATTTTATTTGCGGATTTGCAGTATCTTCCAAAATAATATCACCGTACGTCGCAGCCTCGCTATCGCTCATTGCATTAACTCTGCCTGCTCTATCTTCATCAACTGCCATTAGCTGAAGTTTAGCGGCACGAGAGATAAGCTCACGAGCTCGCTGCTCTTCCTCTACGGTTTTAATTCCGGCTAATTCAACTAAGATTTTATCTTTGCCTTGGCGCGTAACAGACGGCTCAGAGAGACCAAACTGATCGAGTCTGTTTCTAATAGTTTCAACCGCTTGTGAAACAGCCTGTTCCCCAGTTGCCAAAACTTCCTCAGGAGTAAGTGAAATAGAAATCTTTGTATCTTCTACAACTACAACACTCCCTTTTATTTCCGATATGTAATCTTTTACATTTTTAACATCATCTTTATCTAAAAAGGTTATTGTCACGCTATCTTCGCCAAAATTAAAAGATTCAATCAAAATGTCTTTTTTGTCACTAAAATTTTTCACGCTTGCCGAGATTGATTTTATGCGAGAAGTTATTGCTTCCTCTGTTTTCACACCCAAAAGCATGTGAAGACCGCCTTGCAAATCCAATCCAAGCGTGACTTTCTTACCGTTTTCTAGTTGTAAAAGAGATGGGGCAGAAAAAATAAGCCCGAAAACCGTAGCAAAAGCAAGGATTATTAAACGAAAATTAAGCTTCATCCTCATACTTCCTAATAACAGAATCTTTAGTTACCTTTACAGTTACATCCTCATTTATCTTTACCGATAAATATTGCTCTTCAACTTTGTACACGGTTACTATAAGTCCGCCTGATGTAATCACTTTGTCGCCTTTTTTTAGAGCCTCAATCATTGCTTGACGGTTTTTTGCCTCTTTTTGTTGTGGACGAATAATTACAAAATACATAATTGCAATTAAAAATACGAACGGTAATAGTTGACTTATAATTTCCATATCTCTGGGTTTCCTTTGAATAAATTGGGGGCATTGTACAAAAAGTATATTAATAAAAGACTGAATACTGATATAATTCGCATCAAAAACAGAGTGAAAAAATGATTGAAAAAATACAAAATATTAGAAACTCCTACAACCACTTACTGTTTGACTTGACATTGGGAGTTGTAACAGCACTACTTTTTAGCGCCTTTCTTTATTTAGAGCATTTTGGTATCACTATAAAACTTCTAAATACTATTTTTGGACTTCTTTCACTCGCTCTTCTCCTGTACATTCCAAAAAGAGCCGTTTTAACGGCAGGTTTTTTTATTGGCTTGTTGTGGTTTTACTGGATTGGATATAGCTTTAAATACAACGGCATAAACAATATGGAGACCCTCATAACCGTTGCGTTTATGTTTATCTATATGCTGTTTTTCGGGGTTTTGGCACTTACAAACAGTGTTGCCATCAGGGCAGTTTTGCTCTTTGGACTCAGTTTTTTTGAGCCGGTTGATTTTAACTGGCTCCAGCTTGAGATTCTATTTGTAGATAGCTATATCGGCATCTTTAAATACCAATTTGCAACAGTTTTGCTCTCTCTTGCTTTGGTTAATTATATTAAAAATCCATACAGATACGCTCCGCTTCTGCTGCTTGTTTTGGCATTTAACTTTAATCCTCCTATCCAAAAAGATGCACCTTTAAAAATCAAACTTGTCACCACTGACATAGAGCAGGGTATAAAATGGAAAAGAGAAACTCTTTATGAAACTATGCAGATTATCTACAAAGAGATAGATGACGCCATCAAAAACGGCTATGATGTAGTTATTCTGCCTGAATCTGTTTTTCCTTTTTTTATGAATGAATCCCCTCTTGTTATAGAGCAGCTAAAAACTCTTTCATACGATATTGCCATTGTTGCAGGCTCGCTTTTGCGCGAGAATAATCTACACTACAATGTAACTTACAAATTTGAAAACGGCAATTTTGATGTGGCGAAGAAGATGATACTTGTTCCCTTTGGAGAGTATATTCCGCTTCCAAAATTTGCAGAAAAAATTGTAAATGATATCTTTTTTGCCGGAGCATCCGACTTTAAAACAGCAACTGAGCCAACTGACTTTATCATAAAGGGAGTGAAGTTTAGAAATGCCATCTGTTATGAAGCTACGCGCAAAGAGATATATGAAGGAGATGTTGATTTCGTAATTGCTACCAGCAACAACGCTTGGTTCTACCCGTCTATCGAACCAACGCTTCAAAAGCTTCTTATAAGGTTTTATGCAAGAAAAAATGGATCTACTATCTATCATTCAGCCAACTGGCGCGGCACTGGAATCATAAAGTAACCTTTCTTTGATATAATAGTGTGATATATTGAGTTATAAAAAATAATTATACGGAGCTTTTTAGTAATGCTAAATCTCAAAAATCCAGACCTATACAACAATCGTGAAACATCATGGCTTCAATTTAACACAAGAGTTTTAAAGCAGGCTCAAGATGAGTCGCTTCCGCTTCTAGAACGTCTAAAATTTTTAGCCATTTATGGAACAAACTTAGATGAATTTTATATGATTAGGGTGGCAGGACTAAAAAAACTATTTGCCGCAGGCATCATTGTCTCAAGCGCTGACAAGCTGACACCTCTTCAGCAGCTTCGTGAAATAAGAAAATATCTCCATCAAGAGCAGCAGGTAGTTGAACACTGCATGAACGGTGTTTTAAAAAAACTCGAAGCTGAGGGCATCAGCGTAAAGCTTTACAGCGAAGTAAACCAGCATCAAAAACAGTATCTCAACAGATATTTTCATGAAAATATCTATCCGGTAATTATCCCGATAGCCGTTGACGCAACGCACCCGTTTCCGCACCTAAACAACCTTAGCTTTGGAATAATCGTAAAACTAAGAGATAGCGACAACACAACAATTGAGAGATTTGGAATTATTCGCGTGCCTAGGGTTTTAGAGAGATTTGTCGAGCTTGAGAACAACGTCTACATTCCAATTGAGAGCGTAGTGGCTGAACATGTTGAAGAACTCTTTCCTGGATATACTCTTATAAAATTTGCATCATTCAGGGTTACCAGAAATGCGGACATCGAGATTGAAGAAGAAGAGGCAGATGACTTTTTGGAGATACTTGAAGAGGGACTGAAGCTTCGTAGAAAAGGCGCTATGGTCAGACTTGAAGTAGGCAGTGACGGAGATGATGAGATTGTTAATTTTTTCAACCGCCACACAAATGTTTACAAAGATGACATATATACATTTCACACCTTTTTAAACCTCTCCAGCCTTTGGCAGATAGTCTCAAACAAACATTTCGCACATCTTTTGTCAGAGCCGTTTAAAACAAAAACTCTTCCGCCGCTAGACAGCAGTGAAAATATTTTTAGCACGTTGGAAAAACAGGATATTCTGCTCTACCATCCGTATGAAAGTTTTGATCCCGTTGTAAAACTTATCCAAACTGCCTCAAAAGACCCTGACGTCGTCTCTATAAAAATGACACTTTACCGCTCAGGCACTGATTCTCCGATTGTTAAAGCTCTTATGTCTGCTAGCGAATCAGGAAAACAGGTAACCGTTATGGTTGAGCTAAAAGCAAGATTTGATGAGGAGAATAACCTTATTTGGGCAAAAGCACTGGAAAAAGCAGGAGCGCATGTTATTTATGGAATCAAAGGCTTTAAAGTTCATGCAAAAGCGACCCTGATAACAAGAAGAAAAAACGGAAAGCTTAAACAATATGCTCATTTAGGCACAGGAAACTACAACCAATCTACAGCAAAAATATACACAGACATGAGTTATCTTACATCAAAAGATGAGATAACAACCGATATGACTCGGTTTTTTCACTTTTTAACGGGATTTAGCAAAAAAGGGAAGCTGAACGAGCTCTACATGTCGCCATCACAAGTTAAGCCGAAAATTCTCTCTCTTATCCAGAATGAAACGAGAAGAAAAACAGAGGGGCGCATTATCGCAAAATTAAACTCTCTTGTGGATGACGACGTAATCAAGGCTCTGTATAAAGCTAGCCAAGCCGGTGTCAAAGTTGATTTGATAGTCCGCGGAATCTGCTGTCTAAAACCTGGCATTGAAGGGGTTAGTGAAAACATAAGAGTTATATCAATCCTTGGAAAGTACTTAGAACACGCAAGAGCGTTTTACTTTAAAAACGATGAGGCGGGAGTTTATATCTCAAGTGCGGACTGGATGCCACGAAACTTGACTAGACGCATAGAGCTTCTTACCACCATCAAAGACCAAAAAGCAAAAGAGAAAATAGTGCAGATACTCAAACTTCAGTGCGCAGACAACTCTTTGGCACATGAGCTCCAAAGCGATGGCTCTTATATAAAAGTAAAAAATGACGGCACAAAAGCTATAAACAACCATGCTCTCTTAGAAGATTACGTAAACAGAGTTACAAAATCTGCCGCGAAAGGCAGCGCAAGCGCAATTGAACAGATAGCTACTAAAATATTCAGTGAGGATGAGTAAGATGTTATATGATTTTAAAGGTATGGAGCCAAAAATCGGCAAAAATAGTTGGATAGCACCTTCGGCTGATGTTATCGGAGATGTTGAGTGCGGAGAGGATTGCTCTATCTGGTTTGGAACTGTTATAAGAGGCGATGTTCACTATATAAAAATCGGTGACAGAGTAAGTATACAAGATTTGAGCATGGTGCATGTAACGCATCACAAAAAAGCAGACAGAAGCGACGGTCATCCGACTATTATCGGCAACGACGTAACAGTAGGTCACCGCGTGATGCTTCATGGATGCACAATTGAAGATGCTTGTCTTATCGGGATGAGTGCGACCATACTTGACGGCGCGGTTATCGGCAAGGAATCCATTGTCGGAGCAGATGCGCTTGTGACAAAAAACAAAGTTTTCCCGCCTCGCTCCCTTATCATGGGAAGCCCTGCAAAACTTATCAGAGAACTTACCGATGAAGAGGTAAAAGAGCTGTATGCTTCTGCATCACGCTATGTAGAGTTTAAATCCCACTACCAAAACTAGATGCCCGAATACTTTATCTTCGCCGATATCATAGGCATAACCGCTTTTACGATAAGCGGTTTTTTGGTTGCCATCAAAAACAAGCTCGACATATTGGGTATTTTGATAGCTGCCACACTTACCGCTTTAGGCGGAGGCATCCTGCGAGATGCCATCTTAAATGTTCCTCCATTTGCATTTACCACACTCCACCCTGCTCTTACACTTACATTCAGTGTTTTTTTGATTTTTGCTTTAAGACTTTATAAGAAAGATTCTATTGAGAGAGGATGGATATTTGTAGTGAGCGACACCATAGGGCTTGTAGCATTTAGCATCACAGGCGCACTTATGGCAATCAATGCCGAATTTAACTTTTTTGGTATTATCATTCTTAGCTTCATCACGGCAGTCGGCGGCGGAGTTGCAAGAGATATAATGATAAATGAAGTTCCAACAGTTCTAATAAGCGACTTTTACGGCTCGATAGCGGTTATTGTCGCTCTTATTTTGGGAACTCTGCACTATTTTGAAGCTATAAACGAATTTAGCATCCTCGCAACTGCGCTCTTTAGCATAGTATTAAGACTTTTAGCCTATAAACGAGGGTGGCATCTACCGCAGATTGCATAAAATTCTTTAATACACTATAATAATCACATTTTAAGAATCTTAATCATTTTTTTATAAAAGGTATTTAACATGAAGATAGACGGTCGTTTTTGGCTGACAAAAGACAATGAGAGCTTTTTAGGCTCAGGCAGGGTCAAACTATTAAAAACTATAGAAAAGACAGGTTCTATAAATGCTGCGGCAAAAGAGATGAAAATGAGCTATAAAGCAGCTTGGGAACGCATAAACAGCATGAATAACCTTGCAGATGAGCCGCTTATTACAAGAACAACGGGAGGAAAAGGCGGAGGCGGAACGACACTTACTCCTTACGCACATAAACTTATCCAAACATATAGCCGTCTAAATGAGCTGCATAGAGAGTTCATCAACCGTTTTGCCGAGGCAGGTGATGACCCTGAGCATTTAGCCAAAATACTAGCAAGAACCTTTCTAACCACAAGTGCTAGAAATCAACTTCCTTCTACGATAAAAGAGATAAAATTCAACGGCTTAAACGCATATATAGAACTCTCTCTTTTTGGGGGATGCTCTTTAACATCAAGTATAACAACCAAATCTATAAAAAACATGGGCTTACATGTAGGAAGCAAAGTCTACGCCATCATCAAATCCAGCGACATAAATATCGTAAATGAAACACCTGCTTCAAATAAGGACATAAACATTTTAAAAGGCGATATAGAACTAATAGAAATATCTCAAGACTCTTTGGAAGTATCTTTTAAAATCAATGAAGATATAACGCTTACCGCTCTTTTAAATAAGGAGGATGCCGCTTCTTTAAAAATAGGCTCTAAAGCTTTTGCACTGATAAATACCAATAATATAATAATAGGTTTATAGTTTAGAGTTAAATAAAACTTTAAGAAATATTTGACTACCATTCGTTATGTCATATGAGATACAACGAATTTTCTTATTAGATATTTAAGTACCTTATAACAAGATTTAAAGGGAGTAACTAGCTATGAACTTTGCATATATCGTTATATCACAAAAGATACAAAACACTTTCTTTTTGAGATTAAAAGTATTAAAGAAATCTAAAAAACTCTTCAGAAAATAGTACATTTTGTTTTACATGTAATATTTTCTGAGGCGTTTTCGCCTCAAAAATCTAGTGACCATTTTTTCTATAAAGAAAAGCAATATATCTCTACTCTCCTGTGATATTTTCTGTTTAGGTGTCCAAAATAAGCGGTTCACTAGATTAAAATCTTTTCAAATAAATAACAAGGAAGTTTATAACAACAACTATGCACCATAAAAAACAAAACAAATATATTATAGTATCAGCTCTATTTCTTATTGCATTAGCTATTTTCTCTCTTTTGTGGGGACAATATCATATCGGCATGGAGACATTTTTTGAGTATCTTAACTATAAACTTTTTGCAATCTCTGTTGCTGACCAAGATACTTTAGCGTTAATTGACAATATCATCTTAGAGATCCGTCTTCCTCGTGTTTTGCTTGCTATTCTTATCGGTGCGGCACTCTCTACAAGCGGTGCGGTTTTTCAGGCGATGTTTGTAAATCCTCTGGTTTCTCCCGGGATTTTGGGGGTACTTGCAGGAGCATCATTTGGTGCGGCATGCGGAATGTTAATCTCTGAGCATTGGTTTGTCGTGCAGATTTTGGCTTTTATATTTGGGTTTATCTCGGTAGGTTTTGCGGTGCTTATCGGCTCTATGGTTACAAACTCCCGCTCAACCGTCATGTTGGTTCTGGGCGGAGTTATCAGCGGTTCGCTTTTTACCTCTCTTTTGTCCATCATAAAGTATGTTGCAGACCCTTACAGCACACTGCCTGCCATTGTTTATTGGCTTATGGGTTCACTCTCCATGGCTAAGCTTGATGAGGTTTTTCTTGTAGCAATTCCTATTTCTGTGAGCATTGCGGGCATGATATTTATGAGCAAATATTTTGATTTGATGAGCTTGGGAGACGAGGAGGCAAAAGCGCTTGGCGTAAATGTCAAGCTTATACGCATCATAGCTATCGTTCTTGCTACGCTTGTGAGTTCATTATCTGTCGTTATGGCGGGCATTATCGGCTGGGTGGGACTTATCATACCGCATATTATCCGTATGGCGGTTGGTCCATCGCATCGTCTGCTCATACCTCTCTCGGCTATTGCTGGAGGAGCATTTTTGCTTCTTGCGGATGCCGTATCAAGACTTGCTCTTAGCGTTGAGATACCCATAGGGATTTTAACTTCGCTCATAGGGATTCCTATCTTTATAGTTGTTTTAAAAAATGCGAGGGCGGCATGGAACTAAAACCCGTCATAGAGGTAAAAGACCTCCATTTTTCATATAAAAATCATCAAGTTTTAAGAGGTGTTGATTTAGAACTATTTAGTGGTGAAGTCGTCTCTTTACTAGGACCAAACGGATGCGGAAAAAGTACGCTCATCAAGCTCATCCTAAAACTTCTAAACGGAGATGGAGAGATAAAAATAGCCTCCAAAGAGATTAAAAAATATTCGCATAAAGATATAGCTTCACATGTAGCTTATATTCCGCAGTACAACAATACGCCCTTTAACTATACTGTTCTTGAGATGGTGGTTATGGGAAGGGTTGCAAAACTCGATTTTTTTGCTCTTCCCTCGGCAAATGATTATGAGGTGGCAAACAGAGCGCTTGAAAAAATAAACATTTCACATCTGCGAGACAAAGCGTTTGGACAACTAAGCGGCGGACAAAAACAGATGGTGCTTTTGGCTCGTGCCATCGCTCAAGAAGTAAATGTTTTTATCATGGATGAGCCTGTTGCAGGGCTTGATTACGGGAATCAGATAAGACTACTGGAACTCATAAACGAACTAAGTGCGCAAGGATATACATTTTTAAAAACCACGCACTACCCCGACCATGCACTTTTGGTATCAAGCCGTGTAGTGGTTATGAACGGCGGCAAAATCATAGCAAACGGAACTCCCTCTGAAGTTATAACAAGCGAGATGATAGAGAGTGTCTATGGGATCAAAGCCGACATTATCACTCATGATGCACATAAGCGATGTGTTCCGATTTTTACAAAATAGATAAGGATTTTAAGATGGATTTACTGTTTGAAGATGTAGGTTATTTTGACTTAACCACATATGGACTTGGGATTGGCGACAAACAAGGGGTGATGCGTTTTGCACCCAAAGCCGAGATAGTGCTTTGCGGAGCGGATGAAGTGAAAAAGATTTTAATAAAGCTTGACATAAAACACACTTTTTTTAAAAACAACGGCGATAGAGTTATGGCAAATGAGACCATCTTGGAGTGCAAGGCAGATGCGGCTTCGCTTCATAAGGCGTGGAAAATCTCTCAAAATATCTTTGAATATATGAGCGGTATCGCAACATACACAAACATACTTGTAGAGAGTGTTAAAGCGATAAATCCAAACATTAGCGTCTCGACAACCAGAAAAAACTTCCCCGGAGCTAAAGAGCTTATGCTAAAAGCCGTTATGTGCGGTGGCGGCGCGCCCCATCGTCTTGGGCTTTATGACTCTGTTTTGATTTTTGAACAGCATCTGAGTTTTTTTAGCGACAAGGCAGAGTTGGAGAGAGGATTTAAAGAGCTAAAACACAACTTTATAGAGAGAAAAATCGCCGTTGAAGTTGAGAGTTTTGAGCAGGCTTCATACTTTGCCACGCTGGGTGCGGACATACTTCAATGCGAAAAGATGGATTTTGAACTTCTTAAAAAATGTGTAAAACTAAAAGATGAGTTTCCTCATCTTTTACTCTCTGCGACGGGTGGGATAAACGAGAAAAATATTGCCGATTTTGCAGCGTGCGGTGTTGATTTTATAGTCACTTCATCGCCTTATCATGCAAAACCCCTTGATATAAAAGTGACTATAAAAGGGGACAAATAGATGAAAATAAAAAGTTTTTTCGGCTCCGGCATTATCGGCATATTGGGCGGATTGATAGGGCTTGGCGGAGCGGAATTTAGACTCCCTTTTCTGGTAGGGATACTCAAAATAGACACTCTTCATGCCATAATCATCAATCTCTCTATTTCCTTGGTAACGGTTATCTTTGCGCTTCTCTTTAGAGGAGTAGATGCAAACATAGTATCTCACACCGATATAGTGCTAAATCTTCTTAGCGGGACGCTTATCGGTGCGTATCTTGGTGTTTCATATGCTACAAAAATAGATAAAGAAGCACTTCATACACTCATCTTTTATCTTTTGATATTTTTAAGTCTTGTTATATTTAGCCATACCTTTTTAGAAATAAAAAATGTTATTTCGCCACAAACGCTATCTCAAGGCGCACTTGGCTTGATTGCTGGAGTAGGCATAGGTTTGGTCAGTTCGCTTTTAGGCGTAGCTGGAGGGGAGCTGCTTATTCCTACTATCGTGCTTTTATACGGAGTAGATATAAAAACCGCAGGAACACTTAGTCTTGCCATATCGCTTCCCACCCTTTTAGTAGGACTTTACAGATACCATAAAAACGGTAGATTTTTAGAAATTTTAAGTTTTAGAGATGTTCTATTATTTATGTCTATAGGCTCGATAGTCGGCGCTTTTATAGGTGCTATGCTCTTTGGAGAGGTAAATGCCTCAATCATAGAGATACTTCTAGCGGTAATACTCTTAATCTCGGCATACAAGCTTTTTAAGAAGAAGTAAAAATTCGGGTTTACATGCCGTTATATCAATTATGAAACAACAAAAGGAAAAACAGATGAAAAATATTTTATTTGCTTTAGCAATTATCTTTAGTGTAAATATCAATGCAAGGAGTATTACCGACGATCACGGTAGAGTTGTCGAAGTTCCTGAGCATATCACCAAAATCTACGCCGCCTCGCCGCCGCTTACCATGAGCCTTTTGGCATTTAACCCTGATTTGGTAGCGGGGCTTAACTCTCCATTTAACGAGACGCAAAAAAAATATGTAGGAAGTGCATATAACAAACCCGTTGTAGGCGGTTTTATGGGGCAGGGAAATATTCCAAACTTTGAAATATTGGCAAGCATAAAACCCGATGTGATAATCATGTGGACGAGGATGAGAGGTTATGAGAAAATATTAACCAAGTTTGAAAAGATGGGCATTCCTGTTTTGCTTGTAAATAATGAGTCTATTTATGATCTCATTACCCAGTTTGAACTCTTTGCAAAACTCACAGGCGACACTACAAGAGCAGACGAACTCATAGCTTACACAAAGAAAAGCCTCTCTCTTATAGAATCACTCAAAAAAGAGCTATCTAAACAAAAAGAGGTGCGTTACTATTTTGCAGAGGGGTTAGACGGGCTATCTAGCGAATGCGAAGGCTCGTTTCATCTGGAGCCGTTTAAATATGCAGGTGCGAAAAATGCGCTTGATTGCCGTGTGAGTTCCCTTTATGGAATGGAGAAGATAAGCATGGAGAGCGTTATCTTAAGCAACCCCGATGTTATAGTCGCTATGGAGAAAACATTTACCGATACGATAAAGCAAAATCCACAATGGAGAAATCTAAGAGCCGTTAAAGAGAGTAAAGTTTTCACCGTTCCCGCAACTCCTTTTAACTACATCTCAAGACCGCCCTCTTTTATGAGACTTCTAGGCATCAGATGGCTGATGAACTCTTTTTATCCATCGCTTTTAGAAAAACCGTTTAAAGAGGAGAAAAAAGAGTTTGAGAAGCTCTTTTTTCCTCAATTACAGGAGAATTGAAAATGTTGGTTGAAAAACTTTTAGGAGTTGCCATCATCGGAGTTGAGCCTGTGTTGTGGGTGCTTATATCTATGAGCGTTATCTCATTTGGCATAATCGTAGAGAGAGTGCTTGCATTTACATATATAAAAAACGATTTGCAAAATCTAAGCGGTGCAAAGATAAGAATTTTACTTGAAAAAAGGCTTGGCATACTTGCCACATTTGGAAACAACGCTCCTTTTATAGGGCTTTTTGGAACGGTACTTGGGGTAATCAACGCTTTTCACACACTCTCAAAAGAGGGAAGCGAATTTGGGGTAAACGCCGTTATGGGAGGAATCTCTGAAGCTTTGGTTGCTACTGCCGCGGGGCTTTTTGTGGCGATTCCCAGCGTTATAGCCTACAACTATTTTGTAAGAAAAATAAAGATGCTACTCCTTGAGACGGAGGCAAACGAGAGATGAAAACAAGTAACGCTTATGAAGAGGGCGAAATTTCAGAGATAAACATGACGCCGTTTGTGGATATTGTTCTTGTCATTTTGGTTATTTTTATGGCGACTGCAACCTTTGTCGCACAGGGCAAAATAGCCATATCTCTTCCAAAATCTTCAGTGAGTACCGATACAAAAGAGCCGTTAAAACCTTTAGTGATATCTATCGATAAAGAGGGACTTCTCTATCTGGATGACAAACTCATAGATAGAGAAGCTCTTGAGAGCCAACTGCTAAAAAATAGTGATGCTCAAACCAAAGGCGTAATTTTAAGAAGCGATGCAAAAACAGAGTTTGAACGCGTAGTAACCGTTATCGATATTTGCAAACAAAACAATATCTCAAAGTTCTCAATCCAAACGCAGACGGAGAAAAAATGAGAAATCTATACAAAAGAGCGGTTATATCTATAGCTTCAACGACGATTTTACATGCCTCTATCTTCTACACGCTAAATGAGGTAAAACAGCCGCAAATCGTTACTCCAAAAGCCGTAGAAATTGCACTCTTTGATATGCCAAAAGTTGAAAAAAAAGAGGAGAGTAAACCAAAAGCAGAAGAAAAATCCATAGTTAAAGAGAAGCCGATTCAAAAGCCAAAACCGTCGGTAAAAGAAAAAATAGTACCAAAGCCGATTCAAAAGCCAAACCCTATCACAAAAGAGGAGCCGGATGAGCCAAAAACGACGGTTGAGCAAATGCAACCCTTACAAGCTCAAGAAAAGCCCTCGGTAGAACCGATGAAAATTGCAAAAAATGATTCGGCTTCAAGGATACAAGAGCCAAAAAATGAGCAAAAAGCTACCTCCAAAGTCGCTCCAAACGAGATGGAGAGCTATCTCTTTAGAGTTAGAGAAAAAATAGAGAAAAACCTCAGATACCCCTCCCTTGCAAAACGCCTTAAGCTTGAGGGAGAGAGTATCGTGGCGTTTGAGATTTTAGATGATGGAAGCGTAAGGGGGTCGTCTTTAGAGATAAAAAACTCAAGCGGACACAAAAGTTTGGACAGACAAGCCATAGATACTATTTTAAGCGTATCTCCGTTTGATACTCCTCCACAAAACAACATGTCGATAGTTTTACCTGTTGCATTTAAATTAAATAGATAAAAAAGGAAAAAAGATGAGTGAATTTTTAACAAAAAATGATGAGAGTGCGAAAATAGAAAAGATTATGAAATTTAACAGATCTTTTGATGAGATGAGCCAAAGCCAAAGAGAAGCATGGCTTCAAGAGATGGGAGAGATAAATATTGAACATTTTTTTAGAGCAAATCAAAGAGTATTTAATGAAGATGGTCCGCATAAAGCAAATCCCGATAAAGCGAAATCTCAACAAAGAAGAGACTTTTTTCTTGATGTGCTTAAAAACAGAGTCAAATCCGACCCCTTAAAATTTCCAAAAGGTCACCCCGTTACCAACTATCTTGATGAAAATATCGTGATTCGAGAGATTTGTATGAAAATAGAAGATACTTTTGATGCAGCAGATCCGCAAACTTATGAGCCAACACTTACACTGCTTCATGAGTTGTCAAAAATCCATATTCACTATCTAAGAAAAGAGGATCAGCTTTTTCCATACCTTGAAAAACATGGATTTACCTACCCAAGTACGGGAATGTGGAAATTTGATGATGAGATGAGAGTGAACCTCAAAACCGTAACAAAAGCGGTTGAGAGTGGTGCATTGGACAATGAGAAATTAGGGCTTATGAGAGAGACTATAAAAAATATTTTTGACATGACCACAAGAGAAGAGAAGATGCTTTTGCCGACTTCTGTCAAGCTCCTTTCCCAAGAAGAGTGGATCAAGATTCGCCAAGAAGAGGAGGAGTCAAAAGATGAGATAGGGTACGGATTTATAGAAAATCCGCCGATGTGGCCACAATCAAGCGACGAAGATGTACAAACCGCAACACTTGACAAACTCTTGCTTCAAACCGGTTCTCTTTCGCAAGATCAACTCAACCTGTTTTTCTCTCATCTGCCTATTGATATAACTTTTGTAGATGAGAATGACCGCGTTGTTTTTTTCAACAAAGGCTCGGAGAGAACTTTTCCAAGAAGCCCAAGCGTCATAGGCAGAGAGGTGAAATTTTGCCATCCTCCAAAAAGCGTAGATACCGTACTGGCGATACTAGAAGCATTTAAAAATGGAAGCAAAGAGAGTGCAGAGTTTTGGATTAATTTTGGCGGCAGGCTCATTCATATCCGCTATTTTGCACTTAGAGACAAAGAGAAAAACTACAAAGGCGTAGTAGAAATAACTCAAGATATCACGGATATTAAAAAAATCGAAGGTGAGAGACGACTTTTAGATTGGGCATAAAGGCAATATTTTTATATATCGTTATATAAAAAATGATATAACAAACCAAAGGAGTTAAAGTAATGGATAAAGATAAAAACAACGAAACCAAAATAAACAAAACGGAGAAAAATATGAAAAATAGAGTACAAATCAGTTTAGTAGCTACGCTACTTTTAAGCACAACGCTTGTGGCACAAAGCAGCCATGCTTTAAAACAAATAGAGGTTGACGAAAAAGATTCATCATCAAGAGGTATATCTCAAAACGAGGCTTTTAGCGCTCCTGAGAGTTCAAAACTAACCATAGATAAGCTTACCGAG
>JBAZDX010000019.1:0-42603 GCA_041654255.1 Sulfurimonas sp. | reverse complement strand
TATTAGTATTTGGCATAATGACTAAGGTTAATTGCCCAGAGCCGTTTAACGTTGTATTAAATGCGATAGAACCTGCTGTGTTTGAGTTGTACACAGATGTCCCGTTCGCACTAATTTGAATGAGATCTGAGTCCTCCCAGGTATTTGTTTTTGTAGCGTCCAATGTTACTGAGACAGTAGCGTCTGCATAAGATGCGCCAAATGAAAAAGTTTTTGTTGCCGTATCATCTCTGTCAATATAAATACGTTGATTACCACTATCCCAGCCACCATTTGTGATTGTCCAACCATCTGTATCACTATCAAAAGTATCTGAGTCTAAAATAGCTCCAAAGAGATAACTAGGAAACAAAGTTGTAAACAAAACAATTAAAAAAGAGCGAAAGAAATTCATTGAGTCCTCCAAGTAAAAGCATAAGCCTAACTTACTAATCTTACATTATACTATCAGTTGTACTTAATAAGCGCTTAATGATTTTGCCGAGGCTGAGAGATTGTTGCGCGGTTAAATTGTTTTTACTTCTTCAAAAAGTCAGTTAAGAATATTTATTTTTATCTCTTTTATAAAGTTTTTAAAATCATCTATTGACTCTAAAAAGGCGTATAGTTTTTCAGAGTCGATTGTAGCATATTCATGAATTAGAAGGTTTCTAAGCCCTATCATACTTATATATTTTTTTACATGTAGTGTGTTTAAAAAGTTAAATTTTCCAAGAAGCTCTATGCATTCCCTATAGTTTTGAGGATTTCCAAGATTGTAATGACTTGTAATTTTGCAGCTAATATCTATCATAATCTGAATGGATTCAAATAGACCATATCGGAGTTCCCATTCATAGCGTTTGTTTGTGGTTATCTCTTCTAGTTTTACATCTTCTTTTATATTTTCTAATATCGAAATATTTTCTTCAAGCAGTTTTAATTTTTGCAATAGTTCCATTTTTTACTCTTTCAAGAAATGCCTTGTTTTGCTCTCCTATAACATGTTGAAAATCCAAATAGTAATGCAGCGCATTTTCTTTGAAGCTGTTATATGCCACGGTGTCGTTTAAATATACCGGTTTATGAGATTGATAAATATTGTATGCAAGAAGAGGGGATTTTTTATAAAGGTCATTAAGTATAACTAAGTCAGTTTTTAGGGCTAGTGCTGATTCTAAGTTTGAGATAATTTCACCTAGCTCAAAAATATCTAAATCTCTGTTGGTGTGCATGGCAATGTCAATATCACTCATGCTATTTTGTTTATTCGTGGCGTATGAACCAAAAATTAAAACATTGGTTATAAAATCATATTGACTTAATAGCTCTTTGAGTTTTAATTCTATGTTCATAAATACGCTCTTTTTTATTTCTTCAAAAAAGTAGAAATCTTCTCTGCAACACTGTATTTTTCAGATTCTGATAGAATTATCTGGGCAGCTTTGTTGTTATCGGTGTTAAAGACCATAGGTCCTACAAAGTTTACTACCGAGTTCTCTATCGGGGATTGGATAAGGACGATGTTTAAAATAATTAGGTTGGAGTTTTTATCTATGCCGAGCAGTTGTTGCGTGTTATCAGGAATTTCAAAATCATACTCTCTTAGAACAAACGGGTTAATTAGAGTAAAAGAGATATATTTATCTTCCGTTGATTGCATTTTCATAAAAATATCATCAATCTTTTCCAGCGTCACTTCTTTTACATTTTCAAAGCCTAAAATAGGTACACAAATATCAAATTTCATAAAAACCCTTGTTATATATTTCGTCAATTGTATCACTTTAAGCATAAAATGTACCTAGTTTAATGAGTGTTGTATATCTTTTAGATAAAATATCAACCTATTTATAATCAGGAATATATTTAATGAAATTAAAAACTTACAAGATAATCGCTCTTTTGCCTATAGTGCTGCTTTTTACAAACTGTTCAAAGAGTGTTGAGGAGTATAACAAACCTGCAATGTATTGGTACTCTAAAATAGTGGAGAATGTTTCCCGCGGTGATTTGGAGCAGGCAGACAGTTACTACAGCTCACTCCAAGGCGAGCATATCGGCTCTCCTTTGCTTCCCGAAGCAACCATGATACTTGCAATCGCTCATATGCACGAGGAGGAGTATCTCCTAAGTGAGCATTTTTTAGATGAGTATATAAAAAGGTATGCAACGCCAAACGAAAAAGAGGAGGCGGAGTTTTTAAAGATAAAAGCAAAATATAAAGCTCTTCCAAATCCAAGACGTGATCAGGTTTTAATAGATGCAGCAATAACAGACGGAGAAGCGTTTAAGTCAAACTACCCAAACTCTATGTACATAGAGATTGTAAATACAATGCTTACTCGCCTCTATCTTGCGCAGTTTGTGTTAAATGAAGAGATAACCGACCTTTACAAAAGACTTGATAAGCCAAAAAGTGCCGACTATTATAGAAGCGTAAATCCACAGCCATGGATACTCTCGCAAGATATAAACAGAGCGACTGCCTCTTGGTATCGTGCATGGTTTGAGGGAGACGGCACTTCTAGCTGGTATGAATTTATGATACCGGATACAAAAAGTGTTGTATCAAGAAACTCTGTATCAGAGGATGATAATGTATCAGGGGATAACAATGAAACTAAGTGATTATAGTAATTTTCCTACAAATATACCCGTTATTGCCGAAGATGAGATTTTTTTATACCCTTTTATGATTGCACCGCTTTTTTTGAGCGACGATAGCAATATATTAGCGGCTACAAAAGCCATAGAAGACGGTTCTTTAGTAATAGTTTGTCCAACTAAGCCATCACATGAGGGAGAGCGAGAGTTTGAGTCGCTTTATGACGCAGGCGTAGTCGGTTCTATTATGAGAAAAGTGGCACTTCCAGATGGAAGAATTAAGGTTCTATTTCAGGGTTTGGCTCGTGCAAAAACGCTTGCAAAAATCAGTGAACATCCGCTGATTGCAACGGTAAATATAATAGAAGCAACAAACGTAAACACCATAAAGATAGACGCAATACTGGAAATTCTTCGTGAAAAAGTTAGAACACTCGCGAGCGTGAGCAACTATTTTCCGCCAGATTTACTTAGAACAATAGAAGAAAATCATGATTATAACCGTATCATCGACCTTATTTGCAGTACCGTTAAGATAAAAAAAGAGCAGGCTTACGGCTTGTTTGTAGAATCAAACACCGAGAAGAGATTTTTAGACCTCATAGAGCATCTTATTGACGAGATTGAAGCTAACAAGCTTCAAAAAGAGATTCGCTCAAAAGTGCATACACACATAGAGAAGATAAACAAAGAGTATTTTTTAAAAGAGCAGTTAAAGCAGATTCAAAAAGAGCTTGGAAGCGATACTTCAAGAGACGAAGAGATGCAAGAGTATCGAAGAAAGCTTGCAGCCAAAAAAGAGAAGATGAGTCCAGAAGCTTACAAAGAGATAAACAAACAGATAGAGAGATTTTCTCGCATGCACCCTGACTCTTCCGATGCTTCAATGACTCAAACATACCTTGACTGGGCTTTGGAGATTCCTTTTGGGGACGAGAGCAAGAAAGAGCTCAAAATAAGCGAAGTGGAAAAACAGCTTGACAAAGACCACTTCTCGCTTGAAAAACCAAAAGAGAGAATAGCTGAATTTTTTGCAGTAAAAGAGCTGATGGAGCTAAGAGGCGTAAAAGGAAATTCTGGTGCAATAATCTGCTTTTGGGGACCTCCCGGAGTCGGTAAAACATCATTGGCAAATTCAATTGCAGAAGCTCTAAAAAGACCGCTCATCAGGATAGCGCTCGGCGGACTTGAGGATGTAAATGAGTTAAGAGGACACAGAAGAACTTATGTCGGAGCAATGCCCGGACGAATAACACAAGGGCTTATTGACGCTAAAAAAATGAATCCGGTTGTAGTTTTGGATGAGATTGACAAAGTCGCAAAAACAGGAAGAGGCGACCCGACGGCCGCACTCTTAGAGATACTAGACCCTGAACAAAACAAAGAATTTCGTGACTACTATCTTAACTTTAGTATTGATTTGAGCAAGGTTATATTTATAGCAACGGCAAATGATGTCGGCAATATTCCCGCACCTCTGCGTGACAGAATGGAATTTATCGGCATTAGCTCATACACTCCTCAAGAAAAATTTGAGATAGCTTCAAGATATCTTCTGCCGCAGGAGCTTAAAAAGCATGGACTTAGAAAATCGGAAGTCAGCATCTCAAAACCGGCACTAAAAGAGCTGATTCATAGCTATACCCGTGAAGCAGGTGTTCGTAATCTTCGCCGCCGTCTTGCCAACATGTCAAGAAAAGTTGCTCGTGAAATTTTGGAACATCCAGAAACCAATAAAGTTTCACTGACTCAAAAAAATCTTAAAGATTATTTTGATAAAACAGTATTTGAGATAGAAAAAACAACAAAAATTCCGGTTGTCGGAGTTGTTAACGGTCTTGCTTGGACGGCAGTCGGCGGGGATGTTTTAAAGATAGAGAGTATCCGCATAAAAGGCAAGGGCGCAATGCAGCTTACCGGAAGTCTCGGCGAAGTTATGAAAGAGTCGGCAATAATCGCATACAGCGTTGTGAAAACTCTAATTGATACTAAAAAATTAAAAATAGACGCAAAAAATATCCCACTCTCCCCAAAGGAGACAGAAGATAAGCTAGAGGTTGACTCCAGTGAAGTTTATAAGCGTTACGATTTACATATACATGTTCCAGACGGTGCAACTCCAAAAGATGGTCCAAGTGCCGGCATAGCCCTTGTTAGCGCCATCGCTTCAATCCTAAGCGACAGAAAAGTTCGCTCAGAAATTGCAATGACGGGAGAGGTATCGCTTAGCGGGGACGTTCTGCCGATAGGCGGGCTTAGAGAGAAGCTTATCGCGGCACACAAGGCGGAGATGAGCAAGGTGCTTATTCCATTAAAAAATTATGAGAGAGATTTAGATGATATTCCTAGCGAGGTAAGAGAATCGCTGGAGATTGTCGGAGTTAGCAGGATAGAGGAAGTTTTAAAACAGGTTTTGGTTTAAAATCTCCTCTACAATTTAGTATTTAGAAGGTAGTCGATTCTATCTTTTGCATCAATTCAATACTTCTTATCGGTTTCATTAAAAAATCATTAGCACCAAGCTCAAGTGCTTCTGTTTTTTTTGTCTCATCTGTTGTTAAAACAATAATAGGAATCTGCTCTATATTTTCATCGGAACGAACAACTTTAAGCACTTCCAATCCATTCATAATAGGCATAATAATGTCTAAAAGAATAAGATTTATGTCACTTCTTGATTTTATCTGACCAATAGCGTCAGCTCCATTTTTTGCCTCTATTACCTCTTTGACATCCGGATTTTTCATCAGCATCGATTTTAAGAGTTTAAGGTTTATCAAATCATCATCGACGGCTAGTATTATTAACTCTTTTGGCATCTATTTTTCCTTTTAGGCATATTTTGTAAATAGAGATTTTAACAAATCTCTGTTTACTACATTATCAATAATTTCATCTACATGCTCCACATGTTGTGAACTGTTTTTTTGTATAGAGTCATCTATTAAGACGACATGCGACTCAAGCCCGCTAGAGAGGCTCAGCTTTCTAATGCTTGAAGCTATCTCTTGGACATCTAAATCACTATATTCCTTGTCAAAAAGAACAACTTTGTAAGAGTAGTTGTTTATCAGCTCTTGGAAGTCTATCAAAGAGGATGCTATCTCATAGGTTAAGCCGCCCATCGCCTCTATAACTTTAGTGTAGAGTCTTGTTTCAAAAGCGCTTTTTTTAGCAATCAATATATCTGCTCTATATGTAGGAGCTGTATGTTCCTGGGCTTCAGTGAGTTTCTCTACAAGAGCATCTTGCACGCTCATGTTTTGTGTCTCATGAGCTTCGGCTTTTGGCGTATCGCTAGTTTCAACTATATAATCAGCCAAAAAGTTGTTAAGTACAGATATTATCTCTGTACGAACAAGAGGTTTTGTCGTGTACTCATCAAGCCCCGCAGCTAAGAATTTCTCTCTGTCTCCTTTTAGGGCATTTGCCGTTAGCGCAACAATAGGCGTGTGGGGCTGATTGTAGTCATGCTCCCACTCTAAAATCTCCGCTGTTGCTTCAACGCCGTCAAGAAATGGCATCTGAATATCCATAAATATAAGATCAAATTTCCCATCTTTTCTCTTTTGAAACGCATCAAGACCATTGTTTGCAATGGTTACAGTTAATCCCAAATCCTCGAGTGTTCTTTGGATGAGTTTTTGATTTATTATATTGTCTTCCGCAACCAAGACATTAGCAACAAATTTTGATTTGCTTAGGTCAAACTTTTTACGAGACTGTTTTTTAACAACCTGAGTAGTTAAGTTTAACAATATATAGTTCTCTAACGCCAGTTTTATTTTAGTAGAGTGTATAGGCTCGTAAAGAATTTTAAATATATCAAAGCCTAGCGAATCTATTCGCTTCATTAAATTTGATTTTGTTAAAACTATAAGCTCTTGTGGGAGCTTTGCAAATTCACGAAGAGCGTCTTCTGTTACATAATCATAATCTACAAACAAAAGATTATAGTTCGCCTCTTTTTGAAGAATCTCTATTTTGCTTATATCTTTAAATGTCGTGTATCCTACCCCAAAATAATCAAGATACTCTCTTAAATATCTGTCTTGTTTTTTAAGTTTTACTGAGTCGCTAAAAATCAGCGCTTTTAGAGTGTTGAAACTTCCTTGAGAGCTTTCGTTTAGAGTTTCAACCTCTTCAAAATCAATAGTGAAGAAGAAAGTCGTGCCCTCTCCAATCTTGCTCTCTAAGTCAAGTTTACCGCCCATAAGTTCAACGAAGTTGCTTGAAATTGTAAGTCCAAGTCCCGTACCGCCGTATTTACGCGTAATTGAAGTGTCGGCTTGAGAAAATGCTTCAAAGATTTTAGATTTTTGCTCACTCGTTACACCGATACCGCTATCTTGAATCTCAAACTTAACTCTTGTTTTACCTATTTCACTAGAATTAACTCTTCTTATGTTGACGTTAATTGAGCCTGCATTGTTGGTAAATTTAACAGCATTTGAAAGAAGGTTGATGATGACCTCTTTAAGTTTTGTAGGGTCACCTTTAAGCGGAAACTCAAGACTTGGGTCGATGAAACAGCCAAGGTTGATGTGCTTCTCACTGGCACGAACAGCATAAACTTCAACAGCGCTTTCAAACTCTATTATGGGGTTGAATGCAATATGCTCTATTTCAAGTTTATTGCTCTCAATTTTTGAGAGGTCAAGAATGTTGTTGATAATCTCAAGTAGGTTTTCAGAACTTTTTTCAATAATGTCGACAAATTCACTCTGCTCTTCTTTTAAGCCTGAGTCTTTTAAAAGTTCCGTAAATCCAACAATACCGTTTAATGGAGTACGTATCTCGTGTGACATGTTTGCCAAGAACATTGATTTTGCTTCACTCGCCTCTTGAGCAGAGAGCTTATCTCTTTTTGTCTGTTCAATAATCTCTTCAAGAAGCTCGTAAGCCAAGTCCGTACCTTCAGATGTATGAAGATTTATTTGTCTGCTGCTTGAATCATAATCCTCAGCAACTTTTCCTAAAACGCTCTCAAGGTGTCTTATGTTGTTGGTAATCTCTTTTGACAATAGATAACCAAGAATCGCAAGAATAATCGCAACAAGCCATACGGATAGTGTTATCATTAGCACTTGAAGAGAATTTTTTTGTACATCGCCAGCTCTGTTATTCATAGCGCTAAGAAGCAAGTTCTCTGCTTCAGAGATAATGTTAATCTTTTCTGACAACATTGTAAACCAAATTCCGGAGTCAATCTCATACTCTCCAGTAGATGCAACTGAAATAATCGCAGTTCTTTCATTGTTGATATCTTGAAATAACTCTGTGTTCTCTTCAGTTTTAAAGAGTGCGTCTAGCTTAGTTACTAGGGTTTTGTCATGTATCCCCTCATAGTTAATAGCATCAGCTTTACCGATAATAGAAATCCACTTATTTAAGTCTTCGCTCTCTAATGCAGTTGAACGAGAGATAATATATGCAAGGTAACCTCTCTCAATTCCCGAAGCCTCTTTGGCATTAACCATTGAGATATACAGAGCGTAGAGCTCATTAATCTCTTTATCTACCTGATTATCGGCGATTTGCTCCAGCTGCTTAATGAAAACTTCCTGAGCCGCAACATAAACGTTCATAAACATTTCATTGAACTCTATTTTATGCTCATCTACAAGCGGTCTAACCGATTTTATTTTAGCCATAGAAGCAATAACACCGTCTATGTTGGCACAAGCCAAACACTCTGATTTGTTTTTGCTATCTTTGTGTGTGTGGAGTGTTGTATTATTTTGTGAATACTCAAGATATTTAGCTGCCTTTTCATCAACAACTTTTCTCTGCTCATTAAGAGATTTCAAAATATTTTCTGTTTTGTTACCGAGGTACATCGCACTCATACCGCGTTCACGGGCAACGTTACCTACTATCTCATTAAGATGCTTGTTTTGATCTAGTTTGTCTTGAAGTTCTTGTGCCGCGTTAAATGCAACGTAAGAGTTATAAAGATAGTAGCTTGTTAGTGAAAAGAGAATAATAATCGGTAAAAGACTTATTACCCTTAATCTGTTTTTTAATCCGAGTTGCATTATTTACCCTCTGTTTTTGAGATTAAATCTAGTTTTGAGAGAACGCTTTTTACAAAAGTTTTAGCGCTATTGGCATCTGCCGAGTTAATAATAGCTTCTAGAGAGGTGTCAAAATCGTGGATTCTCATATTTTCACTCATCCCTTTTAGTTTTATAGCGGCATTTTTACATGCATATAAATCATTTTTTTCAATGGAGCTGCTCATTGAGTTTGAGAGCTCTTTTGTCTCGCTCAAATAATCTTCAAACAGCTCATTAAAACTACCTATGTCTAACCCAATATCATGCGCTATCTTTTTTTTGTCATAGTGCAGAGCGCTCTCTTGTATCTCTTCTTTGATTTTATCCTGAACAACGCTCTTTGGCTCGTCTAAAACTGGTAAATCTTCATCAATCATCATATCTTCATCTATCTCTGCAACAGGTTTTTGTTTTAAAAATTCATCATCCGCGAGCTCTGGCATATCTATAGAGTCAGGAACTTGTGAATCATCAATTTCCATAGTTGATAAATCTTTTTGTTTATCTGCTTTTTTAGCAGGAGAAAAGCTCTCATCTTTAAATGATAAAACAAGATCCTCTTCAACCTCTTTAGGTTTCCCCTTGCTAACCGCAGCTTTAACTACCGTGTTTTCTTTGTTGTTCAGCTTGTCTATGATTCTATACAATCTATCTAGATTTGCAATAATTTCATCGTCATTGCTTGATGAGTTGATTATCGTTAAGGCGTCCAGCGCATCTTCAATTCTAAGATTTGCGGCAACACCTTTGAGTTTGTGAGACTGTATTTTTAGATTATCGCTACTTCCTGCTTTTGCTGATTCGTAAAGGTCATTTTTAAAACTATTTGCCTGAGCAATAAAATCCTGTACAAACTCTTCTACCAAATCTATCGGCAAGCCAAGGTCTTCAGATGCAACCTGTGGGTCAAATATGTAATTCGCAAAAGAGTCCTCTTCTGTATGCTCTACCTTTGGTTCAGCAGGTTTTTTAACAGGCTCTTTAATAACAGGTTTTTCTTTTACAACAACGGGCTCTGTTACAACTTCTCTCTTCTCTTCTTCAATCTCTATTTCAAGAGGTTTGCCAACGTCAAAGGCAAACTCGTGGGTATCTTCTTCATAAATGTCTTTAACTATATTTGGATTTAGGCGCTCATGGGTAGCTTCACTTTTTGGAGCAGCTTTTGGAGGAGTTACCGGTTCATCTTGCTTCTGCGCTGCGCTGATGGCTATTTTTTCATTTTGCGCTTGTGATAGAGCTTTAATGTTTGGCAGCTCTATAATGTAGGCTTTTTGCGCTGGGTTATCTACTAAATAGATTGTTCTGATTTCTATGGTTGTTGAGTAGCTCTTGCCTTTGACATTGATAATCGCTTTGGAATCTACGCCGCTTTCGTTACATGTAATATAATCAATCCAGTGAACATGTTTAAAATTATGAATGTACCCAGGTGATTTTACAAAAAAATCAGCAAAATCTGCTACTTCGGCGCGTAAATCTGCGAGACTTAAGAGACCAAGAGTTTTTAAATCACTCTCCTCAATTCCTAAAAACTCTTTTTTATGATTATAGATTAGCATGTGAACCCTTTACTTAATTATTAGCGTTTTGATGAGATTTTTCATTCTCTTGAATGTTTTTTCTAGGAGAGGGCTTGCTTACGGAGATATATCCTGTTGTTTGCCCTTTTTTGTCGAGTATCGGAGCAATTTCTATATCGGTCCAATAGTAACGACCATCTTTACGCAGGTTTTTAAGCATGCCGTTGAACACCTGACCGCTGCTTAGAGTTTTCCACATCTTCTCATATATGGACTCCTCAACGTCTGGGTGCTTTATTATGCCGTGACTGCTGTTGATAAGCTCATCAACTGTATAACCTGATATTTCACAAAATTTTCTATTAACAAAAGTTATGTTACCTTTTAAATCTGTTTGACTAATAGCTACTTTGCCTTCAAAAACATACTCTTCATTTTTTGGTACAACTTTGTTCATAAAAACCTCTGTGTAATATAGTTAACGTCATAAACTCGGCTAAATATATCATTAATAGTTTAAAAAAAAACTTATATATAAATATTTTTTATTATATTTGCATCTTTTAGGTTTAAAATAGAACTTATTTCTTCAACGCTTGCTTTTTTTAGCGCATCAAACGTGCCAAAGTGTTTTAGTAGCTTTAAAATCTTTGCTTGGGATATTCCTTTTAGTGCTAAAAGTTTACTCTCTTGATCAAGTTTTAGTTTGGTTTTTTTATGAAAGCCTATGGCACATCTGTGTGCTTCGTCTCTTAGCTTTTGTACCCATTGGAGTTTTTTGTCGCTCTCTTGGAGTTTAAAAGTGCTCTCTTTTGTGTGGATGATATCTTTTGCCCCTCCTTTGGCACGGTGGGCTTTTGCGTCAATTTTTTCTTTTGATATGGCAATAACATCTAAAAAAATCCCGTTTGACTCCAAAATTTCAAGAGCAAGATTTAAAAGTGTACCCCCACCATCTAAAACCCATAGATCAGGAGGGGAATTTTTAGAAAAACTCTCCACTCTTCTTGTAAGAAGCTCTCTCATTTGAGAGTACTCATCTCTTGCATCCAGATGGTAAATGCGATAGTTTTTTTTATCAAATTTGCCGTTTTCATAGACCGCCATTGCTCCGACGGTTGCCACTCCCGACATGTGTGAGTTGTCAAAAATCTCTACACGATTAGGAGTTTTTTGCAGTGAAAAAAGCTCTTTTATTTCATCTGCTATTTCGATGTCGCTCTGTTTATGTTCTTTTTTTAGAAGCTCTGCGGCGTTGATAAGAGCCAAATCGATAAGCTGTTTTTTATTTCCTGTTTTTGGCACTTTTATATGTGCTTTTTTTTCAAAAAGTGTCGTGAGGTAGCTCTCTATAATATCTCTGCCCTCAAACTCTGAGGCTACCAAGATTGGTGCTACAATGGGAGGTTTGCCGCTGGAGTAGAACTCCATTATTGCCCTTTGATAGAGCTCATCTTCATCATATCCTTCGTGAAGCTGAATATAGTCGTAAGTAGAGGAGATTATTTTGCCTTCTCGCATAAATATTCTGACAACCACTGCTCTGCTTAATGCGTTTTGCACCACAAAGATGTCATAATTTTCATCGCTAGCAAAATCTATCTCGCTCTTAATCTCCGAGCGGCCAATCCTCTCGCATCTGTCTCTTATCTCGCTTGCCTCCTCAAAACGGAGGTTTTCGGCGTAAAAGAGCATCTTCTCTTCTAGTTTTTTTATCAATATTTTTTTGTTTTGAATCAACTCTTTTGCCGTGTCAAGTTCTTTTTTGTAAGCCTCTTCCGAAACTTCCAGTTCGCATGGACCAAGACACTTTCCTATCTGATAGTAGAGGCAGAGTTTTTTTGATTTTAGGGACCCCTTTTTTTGGACAAGACGGCATATCTCATAGATTGAGTCCAAAATATCTCGAGCACCCACGGAATAGGGACCATAGTATTTAATATTTGGAGATTTTATAATTTTTCTTGTTATCTCAAACCTTGGATAACTCTGCGAGTTGTCTATATAGATGTAAGGGTATGTTTTATCGTCGCGAAGCAAAATATTGTACTTTGGAGTAAGCTGTTTTATAAGTGAATTTTCAAGTATTAGCGCATCATGTTCTGAGTTTACGACTATATAGTTCATAGAGAGCGTCTCGGAAATCATCTTTGTGATTCTGAGAGATAAATTTGAGTTTGGTTTTAGCTCCGGAGTAAAGTTGAAGTAGCTCTTTACTCTTTTTGCCAGACTCTTCGCTTTTCCAATGTAGAGAAGATGTCCGTTTTTATCGAAATATTGGTATATTCCGGCAGAATTTGGCAGCTGTTTTATAGTCTCTTCAAGATTCATTACTGTTGGTTTCTTTTATGATTTTTTGAATTGACATTACAAGCTCTCTGAGCCTCGTTTCGTCTATATTTACCTCAAAATTACCGGTTGAACGCTCTTTATAGATCTGTTTTACCTCTTTGAAATTTTCTTGACTCTTTTTTTGAGTATGCGTCACAAAAGCTTTTATATCATCAAACAGACTCTCTTGGCACTCTTTGCACTCCTCGGGCATAAAAAACTTTAAAGCACTTTTAATGCTTTGTATATTATTATCAAACTCTTGTTTGCCTACGGGATGATTAAATACAAAAAATAGGGTTCTGTTTTTTATATAGGCGAAGTTAATCATTTTTTGTACAGGTGCAGTGAACATAGATTGTACTATTTTAATACACTTGTAATAAGATAGTTTAGAGAATTGAGGTCTACTTTGAATAGAGTTTATAATTTGAGCAGCATTTTTCATTTAGTAATTATAGCAATGTTTTTATTAAGTTTGAGTGGATGTGGATACAAGGCAAATCCATATTATTTAGAGGATGCACCGCATGGCGACAGTAATATAAAATTTATTATCAAAAAGCCAAGCAGTGATAATAATGAAAGCGATAATGTAAATAGATGAAATATGATGTGATAATAGTAGGTGCCGGTGTAGCGGGTCTTTATGCAGCCATACATCTGCCGCGTGAAAAAAAAGTTCTCCTTATAAACAAAAGAGAAACTTTCAAATGTAACAGCTTTTATGCTCAAGGCGGTATAGCCCTAGCCATTGATAAAGAGGACGTTCCTCTGCATATAAAAGATACGCTTGATGCAGGAGCTGGACTTTGCTCTGAAGAGGCTGTAAAAGTTCTTAGCGAGAGTTCAAGAGGCATTATTGATGATTTGATAGCGCGCGGATTTGAATTTGACAAAGACAGAGACGGGAAATTGCTCTATACAAAAGAGGCAGCCCACTCAAAAGAGCGCATACTTCATGCAGGCGGAGATGCAACAGGCAGGTACATGCACTACTTTTTGCTGGAGCAAAATCCTCATCCAATGTTGACAGACGCCAGAGTCGTGGATTTGCTTATAAAAGACGGCGAATGCTATGGCGTGACGGTGCTAGACCATAGAGAGAGCAGAAATATATATGCGGACAATGTAATAATTGCCAGCGGCGGAGTAGGCTCGCTGTATGAATACCATACAAACGCACCGTGCATCAGCGCCGATATGCAGGGTCTTTGTGTTTTAAAAGGGATAGAGCTTGCCGACATGGAGATGATGCAGTTTCATCCGACCGTTTATGTTAATAACAACTCTGCCCAAAAGCTGCTTCTTACAGAGGCATTAAGGGGAGAGGGGGCTACTGTTGAGGATGAAAAAGGAAGAAGATTTCTGTTTGATTATGATGAGAGAGGCGAGCTTGCTTCACGTGATATAGTCAGTAAAGCGATATATGACCATAATAAAAAAACAGGTTTGCAGACATATCTCTCATTTAAAAACTTTGACCATGTCTATTTTACAAAAAGATTTCCCAACCTTTATAAAAATCTACAGCTTTTAGGGTTTGATGTGCCAAAGCAGAGAGTTCCCATCTCACCTGCTTTTCACTATGCTATTGGCGGAATAAAAACTGACATAAACGGAGCGGTTCCTAGTGTCAAATCACTTTATGCCGTAGGCGAGGTTGCATCTACAAAAGTTCACGGGGCAAACAGACTTGCTTCAAACTCTCTTTTAGAGGGGCTTGTATTTGGAAAAAGGGCGGTAGAGGATATTTTAAAAAAACAGCATGTCAAAAAAGAGATTAAGTTTGAAGTCAGCGATGAGATAATGAGCCTTAAAGAGGATAAAGAGAAGAAGAATCTTCTTAGAAAAATTATGTGGGAAAATGTCTCAATAGTCAGAACAAAAAAAGGTTTAAGCAGTGCGCTTACTCAAATCAATACTCTCTTAAATGAAAAAATCGGCAAACTTCTGAAATTTCGTCTGCTTACAGCAAAAGAGATTGTGGTTGCGGCACTAGCCAGAGATGAGTCAATAGGTGTACACTATATAAAAAAGGATGATAGTGATTAAGCTATTAATAATCATGCTCAGTTTTAGTTTTGCATTCGCAAGTTCAGCTGGCACGGATAATGTTATTCCGGATTTAACATTTACATGGGTTGGTTTTGCCGCTCTCGTTATATTTGTAGTTGCATACTATTTCGTAGCAACTGAAGAAAAATATCATATAGATAAGGCTAAACCAGCATTGTTTGCGGGTACTTTCATGTTTATTATAATAGCTTTTTACTACGCTATAAATGAGATGGATATGAATCTAATTCATACTCAAGTCGAACATATGATTTTAGAAATTGCAGAGATTTTCTTCTTCTTGTTTGCTGCTATGACCTATATAGAATCGATGATCCACATGGGCGTTTTTGATAGACTCAAGTACAATCTAGTATCAAAAGGCTATACATATAGAAAACTTTTTTGGCTTACAGGGCTTTTAGCATTTTTTATCTCACCGGTAGCCGATAACTTGACTACGGCACTTATTCTAGCAACTGTTTTAATAACTATTGAGAGAAAGAACAAAGAATTTTTGGTCCCAGGTGCAATCAACATTGTTGTTGCCGCAAACGCAGGAGGTGCGTGGAGTCCATTTGGAGATATTACAACTCTTATGGCTTGGGCATCTGGCAAGGGAGAATTTGTTGACTTCCTATTTTTATTACCGGCTTCAATCGGCGGATATATTATAACAGCATATCTTTTAAGTATTTTTGTTCCAAAAGAGGTTCCGCCCTTTGATGCGAGCAGCGAAAATAAACCGGAAATGATGAAGGGTGCAGAGGTTGTAATTGGACTTGGGGCATTTACTGTTTTTGCTGCTGTCATATCTCATCAAGTGCTTCATCTTCCGGCAATGTGGGGTATGCTTTTTGGTCTCTCACTGCTAAAGCTTTATGCATACAGACTTAAAAAAGTTCATAATTCTGAGTTCAATGTTTTTCACTCAATTGCAAAAATAGAGAACAATACGCTTCTCTTCTTCTTTGGTATTTTGGCTGCAGTCGGAGCGCTTTATTTTGTAGGATGGCTAGGGTTGGCGGCAATAGTTTACGACCCGTCGGTTCTAGGTCCTACATGGTCAAACATAGGAGTCGGTTTCCTCTCGGCTATCGTGGATAATGTTCCCGTTATGTCTGCAATTTTAAAAGCAAATCCTGATATGGGAGTTGATCAGTGGATGCTCGTCACAATGACTGCGGGAGTGGGCGGTTCGCTTATCTCTTTTGGTTCTGCGGCAGGTGTTGGCGTCATGGGCAAACTTTCGGGGATTTATACGTTTAGCTCACACATGAAATATGCGTGGACTATCTTTATAGGCTATGTTGCATCTGTTGCTATTTGGTATGTGCAGTATCAGGTATTAGGTCTATATATTAAACATTAATCTTAATTATTGTATCCTTTCGCTATCGAAAGGGTACGCCCTCTTAAAGCCATTTTCGGCACTTCAAAACACTCTTAAAGGTATTCAAATGACAAATGTTAGCATCATAGTTTTAGATTTTGGCTCTCAATATACCCAGCTTATTGCTCGTCGTCTTCGTGAAGATAAAATCTATTGTGAAATTCTTCCTTACCACACAAAAGTAGAAGATATTAAAGCTAAAAATCCAAAAGGGATTATTCTTAGCGGCGGGCCATCTTCTGTTTACAACAAAGATGCATACGAGGTTGACCTTGGCGTTTACAAGATGGGAATTCCCGTGCTTGGCATCTGTTATGGAATGCAGAGAATTGCTGTTGATTTTGGCGGCAGCGTGGTTCGTTCGTCTCATCATGAGTACGGCAAAGCTGAACTAAAAATCAAAAATGTCGGTGAGAACTGTTCGCCGCTTCTAAAAGATTGTGATGATGACAGAGTTGTATGGATGAGTCATAGCGATAAAGTTGATGTTCTGCCAGAGGGCTTTGAGCCAATTGCAACATCGGCAAACTCTCCTTATGCGGCAATTTCAGATGAAAAAAGACGCGTTTATGCAATGCAGTATCATCCTGAAGTTCAGCACTCTGAAGAGGGTTATTTGATGCTTCGTAATTTTGCAAGAACTATCTGCGGAGTAACTGAAAAGTGGAAAATGGAACACTTTTTAAAAGAGCAGATTAAGAATATTCGTGAAAAAGTCGGAAGCGGAAAAGTTCTTTGCGGATTAAGCGGCGGAGTTGACAGTTCTGTCGTTGCCGCTATGCTTTATGAAGCTATCGGCAATCAGCTTGTGCCTGTTTTTGTAGATAACGGGCTTTTACGTAAAGGCGAGAGAGAACAGGTTGAAGAGGTTTTCAAAATCAATCTAAAAGTGCCTTTGGTCGTTGTTGATGCCAGAGAAAACTTTTTAAGCAAACTGGCAGGAGTGAGTGACCCTGAGAAAAAACGAAAAATTATTGGACATACGTTTATAGAAGAGTTTGAAAAAGAGGCTAAAAAACATGACGGCATTAAGTTTTTAGCTCAAGGAACACTCTACCCTGATGTTATAGAATCTGTTTCGGTTAATGGTCCGTCAGAGGTTATAAAATCTCACCACAATGTCGGCGGATTGCCTGATTGGATGGATTTTCAGCTGATAGAGCCGCTGCGTGAACTTTTCAAAGATGAAGTCCGTAAAATCGGTTTAGAACTTGGTCTTCCAGAGTCTATGATAAACCGTCATCCATTTCCTGGACCGGGACTTGCAATCCGCATAATGGGCGATGTAAACCAGCCCGATTTGGAGCTTTTAAGAGAAGCTGATGTTATTTTGCTGGATGAGTTAAAAGCAAGCGGATATTATGCAAAAACTTGGCAGGCATTTGTAGTTTTACTAAATGTAAAATCAGTCGGCGTAATGGGCGATAACCGTACTTACGACAATACTGTTTGTGTTAGAGTTGTTGAAGCAGTTGATGGAATGACGGCAACATTTGCTCATCTTCCGCATGATTTGCTAGAGAGAATAAGCAGAAGAATCATCAATGAAGTTGACGGCATTAACCGCGTAGTGTATGATATCTCTTCAAAACCGCCCGCTACTATTGAATGGGAGTAGATTTTTTTATGCCAAAAAAAATCTATCTCTTCGCCACGTCAAAAAGCGAGCATGCTATAAATGTGAAATCTCTGGATGTCAGACTTTTAAAGCCTGACATTGATTTTGCAAAGTATGACTATCTGATTGTCACATCCAAGCAGACCGTAAAAGCGTTAGAGCAGTATGATAAAAAAGATTTTATAGATATTCCGGCTCTGTGTGTATCTCTTAAAACAGCAGATTCGTATAAAGAGTTTGGCGGTAAAATTTTGGCAATCGGCGACGGTTATGGCGATAATCTTATTAAAAATATAAAAGAGTATCCAAAGCTGGCGAAATGGCTCTATCTCAGAGCAGAACTTATAGCTTCTGATTTTGTACAAAAAAGCAGAGATGACGGATATGCGATAGATGAGAAAATTCTTTATGTAAGCGAGTGCTCTAAAGAGATTTTAGATATCAGGGTAAGCGATGATTCTACACTTATTTTCACTTCGCCCTCATCAATAGAGTGCTTTTTAAAAAATAACACAATCCATCCCGATGCAAAAGTTATAGTAATAGGTAAGACAACGGCTAATTGTTTGCCAGAAGGTACGGAGTATATAGTTAGTCAAAACACATCAATTGAGAGCTGTATAGAGTTGGCACTCAAGGACGCCTCTAAAAACCATTAATATAAAATAGCAGTTTATAAAAGAAAATCAAGAATTATTTTGTATAATAGTACTAGTAGTCTGGGTGGTTCGACATATCGCGTAATGAGGGTTCTACATTTTCAAATTGCGAACTAGTAGTGTTTTCGTGTGTCGGTGTTATCGTTTGAGATATGTTAACTCTGTCGAGATAATGCCGCCGATAGAGAACTCTCGCTTCGCCCAAATACGGCTTTTAGAACCGAGCCAAATGCGAGACGGCTATCCGGGCTATTTTTTATAAAGATACTTATTTAGTACATTTAGGTGTTTTAAATAGATATTTTTTAACTTATTTATGGAGTTTTGATGAAAATTTTAATATTAGGAAACGGCGGTAGAGAGTACTCGATTGCCCGCGCAATTTTAAACGAGAAAGAGGCTCATGAACTCTTCTTTATGCCTGGAAACGGTGCAACTTCTTCTCTTGGAACGAATCTGAATATTAAAGATTATGGTGAATTGGCAGAATTTGCCAAGAACAACGGCATTGAATTAACTATAGTGGGACCTGAAGGTCCGCTTGTTGAGGGTGTAGTAGATATATTTAAATCTCACGGACTTACTATTTTTGGACCAAGCAAAGAGGCTGCAAGGCTTGAAGGCTCAAAAATATATATGAAAAATTTTCTGGCAAAGTATAATATTCCGACCGCACGTTATATTGAAACCTCTTCAATAGAAGATGCGTTTAAATTTGCAGACAAACTTACTACCCCGATTGTTGTAAAAGCGGATGGTCTTTGCGGCGGCAAAGGTGTTATTATTGCCCAAACACATGATGAAGCTAAAATTGCAATCTCAGAAATGCTAAGCGGAAAAAGCTTCGGCGATGCCGGACTAAGCGTTATCGTAGAGGAGTTTTTAGATGGCTATGAGCTCTCAGTGTTCGCTGTTTGTGATGGAGATGATTATATTTTACTTCCGGCAGCACAAGACCATAAAAGACTTCTAGACAATGATCAGGGACCAAATACGGGTGGAATGGGCGCATACGCTCCGACCCCGCTTGTAGATTATGAGCTTTATCAAAAGGTAAGAGAGAGAATCATCCGTCCAACATTAGACGGTATGAAAAACGAGGGTGCTCCTTTTGAGGGAGTTCTTTTTATCGGAATCATGGTTGTTAACGGAGAGCCTGTTACGCTGGAGTTTAATGTTCGTTTTGGAGACCCGGAGTGCGAGATACTTATGCCGTTAATGACTTCAAGCGTAAGTGACATGTTCTATAAAGCCGCTACGAAGAGACTTGGTGAAATAAAAGTAGAGTTTTCTAAAGAGTTTGCAGTAGGCGTGGTTATGGCAAGTGCAGATTATCCATATAAAAGTTCGACGCCCTCAGAGATAATAGTGGATGACGTGTATCATGAAGAGATAGAGAAATATACACATATATCATACGCCGGAGTTAGTATGATTGATGGCAAACTCTATGCGGATGGCGGCAGAGTTTTGGTTTGTGTCGGCATTGGAAGCACCATAAAAGAGGCAAGAGACAGAGCATATATGAGATGCGGGCAAGTTCATTTTGCAGGCAAAAAACTTCGTACCGATATAGCTTACCAAGCTCTCTAAGAAGATATGAAGTGAACAAAGAGATTCAAGACATCCTCAATCGTGAGGGAATGAGTTTGGCGCCAATAAAAAAGAGAGCCATTGCATTTTTTATAGATGAGATGCTGCTCTCACTTTTGCTTATTATTGCATTATCGGACTCGTTTTTTGAAGCTAAAACAGTTGAGGAGATGATTATTTTAACAAACACCTTTGTTTTGGAATATATGGCAATGAAGATTTTTTATCAAGCCTTTTTTGTTATGCAGTATGGCGCGACACTGGGCAAGCTTATTATAAAAATAAGGGTTGTAGAGATTAAAACCCTTCAAACTCCAAATGTTATCGTTGCACTAAATCGCGCAATTATTAGAGTGGTAAGTGAGATGCTTTTTTATCTTGGGTTTTTATGGGGTGCTATGGACCCTGCGAGACAAACTTGGCATGACAAAAGTGCTAAAACTTTGGTTGTAAATGTTTAAGTTATTTATATTTTTAATCATATTCGTTACGTATGTAGTCGGTGATGATGTTAATGATAAGGTTGAAGTTTATGCAACAACAATGGATACAAAAGATAATGTTGTTACAGCCGGCGGAGAGGTCGTAGTAGTATATCAGGATTACCATTTAAGTGCCAAAAGAGCAATTTATGATAGAAATAGCGGTGAATTAGAGCTATTTGGAAATATTCGAGCAAGCCAAGGCGAAAATATTAAACTGCTCGGAGAGTATGCAAAACTCAACATTGCTCAAAAAGAGAGGACATTCAAACCTTTCTACATGTTAGAAAAAACATCAGATGTTTGGCTTAGCGGTGCCAACTCTTATGCAAAAGATATAGAGGTAGAGGTAGAGTCTGGGGTTATGAGCGGATGTGACCCTAATAACCCGCTTTGGAAGATAGAGTTTACATCATCAGAATATAACACGGATACGATGTGGTTAAATCTCTATAATGCTAGAATTTATCTCTATGACATTCCGGTTTTTTACACTCCATACTTTGGATACTCTCTGGATACGACAAGAAGAACAGGGGTTTTGCCTCCAATGGTCGGCTTTTCGGATAAAGAGGGACTTTACTATGAACAGGCACTTTATATTGCCGAGCAAAACTGGTGGGATTTAGAACTAAAGCCCCAGATAAGAACGAACCGAGGCTCCGGTTTATACACCACTTTTAGATTTGTAGATAGCAAGATATCAAAAGGCTCTTTGACCGCAGGATATTTTAAAGAGAAACAAAAGTACTTTGATGAGAGCGATTTAGCAAATAAAAAACATTACGGTTTTAATTTTTTATATGACAACGGCGATGTTATAAATCAGTGGTTTGGCACAGAGCTCAAGGGGCAATCCGGTTTATATATGGATATTGTAAATATGAACGATGTTGATTATATTAACCTCTCCACAAACGATACGACGCAAAATGTGACGACAACGCAGCTGCTCTCAAGAATAAATCTATTTTATAATACAGACAATAACTATTTAGGCTCATATTTTAAGTACTATAAAGATTTAACCCTAGATAGCAATGAAAAAACTCTTCAAAATCTTCCGGCACTTCATTATCACAAATATTTAGAGACGCTGTTGGACGAGCATTTTTTATACAGCCTTGATGTACAAAGCAATAATTACTACAGAAGTCTTGGCAAGAGTGCTATTCAAACAGATATAAACATTCCACTAACACTTCAGACGTCGCTTTTTGATGAACATCTGAATGTTTCATACAAGTCATATATTTACGCGCAACATACAAGTTTCAAAGGAAAAGAAGAAGCTCCAACGATAGGTGATGAGTATAATGACGGCTTTTTCGCAAGAAATTATCACTCACTAACGGCGTCAACCCAGCTTACACGTGCTTTTGATGAAGTCACGCATGTAGTTGATTTTGGTGCAGAGTATCAATTGGGCGGCTCTGAAATGGAAGATGGGTATTATGATGAACAAAAAGATTACTGCTCAATAAAAGAGAACAAGACGCAGCCAATCTGTGAATTTTATAATATTACAGATATTGAGGAGAGTCTGCAGCTCTATTTCTCACACTATCTATATGATATAAGCGGAAAGCAGATAATTTATCATAGAGTTGCTCAGGGCATATCCTATGAAGATATTGGAGGCGGAGCCGGAGAGCTTGAGAATGAGCTTGATTATCAGATAACCGACAATCTGAATTTTTACAACAATATGTTTTACAATTATGACGAGAGTGGTTTTTCTAAAAATTTCAATAAAATAATGTATGTAAGCAGCAGTTTTGATATTGGGCTCTCTCACATGTATAAAAATAGTTTTATACCTGATTCCGGAAATATTTTGCAACATACAAGTTATCTGACTTCAAGTATAAGCTACAAGTACAATAAACACTACTCTTACACCTACAAGCATGACTACGATTTAGAGAGAAGTGAAAAGAAAGGGTTTGAGGTTGGCTTTTTGTATCAAAAAAGATGCTGGGATTTTGGGCTTAGATATGTTGAAAACAACAGGCCTATCCTAAATCTGAGCGGTGTTTCTGATTCGATTTATGACAGATATATTTACATTATTGTAAGACTAAAACCTATTATGTCGCCGCAGGGCAAAGGAACAGGCTTCTCATATAGACTTCCTGATAAATCGGAGACAAATTAATAGTATGAAAAGATATAAAAATATTAGGAGAAAAAAGTGAAATATAACGTTAAAGTAGATTTAAAAAATAGAAGTGAAGAGTACTCATTTACGGAGGTTGCCAAACAGGCAAACGGCGCAGCTTGGCTTAAAAGCGGTGATACGGTTATTTTGGCAACAGTTGTTATAGATGAGACAGAGATAGTAAAAGATGATTTTCTCCCATTAACAGTTCAGTATATTGAAAAAACATATGCAGCAGGCAAAATTCCGGGTGGATTTTTTAAGCGCGAAACAAAGCCAAGCGACTTTGAAACTCTGACATCTCGCATAGTTGACCGCTCGCTTCGTCCTCTGTTTCCAAAAGGATTTGGATACCCGACTCAGGTAACGATTATGACATTTAGTGTTGACAAAGAGTCGGATCTTCAGGTTTTAGCACTAAATGCGGCTTCAGCGGCACTATTTGTAAGCAATATTGATATCAACACATCTGTATCAGCGGTAAGAGCTGCGAAAATAGACGGGGAGTTGGTTTTAAATCCGACTTTATCAGAGCTTAACCGTTCTACACTTGATCTCTATCTCTCAGGAACAAAAGATGATCTTTTGATGATTGAGATGAGAAGCATTGGCGGAGAAAAAGTTGACAGCAGCCTGATTATAGATCCATTAATGGACCCTACGCTTAGCGCTCCTATTATAACAACTCATGTTTCAAATGCTGTTAGTGAGGGTGAGCTGATAACTATTTTTGAAAAAACAGAGCAGCTCCTTTTTCTTAGTAATGCCAAGTATGAAGAGGCTTTTAAGGCATTTAAAAAAGAGACGATGGAGATGGAGTATAAAGCACATCTGCTAAATGAAGAGATGGTTAAATATGTACGCCAAAACCATTTTACAGACATAAAATCTGCAATGAACCAGATGGCAAAATCTGAGCGCTCAACTGCACTCAGAACACTTAGAAAGAAAATTATTCTTGAGCAAGAAGATTGGAATGAAGCAGAGTTAAAAGATGCAATTGAAAATGTAAAAAAAGAGCAGGTTAGAGCTCAGATTTTAAATGAGAGAGTGCGAGCTGATGGCAGAGCATTAAATGAAATAAGACCGATATCTATAAGCACAAACGTACTTCCAAGAGCTCACTCGTCATGTCTTTTTACTCGCGGGCAAACTCAGGCATTGGTGGTTCTTACAATGGGCGGACCAAAAGATGCGCAGATGTTTGAAAACCTGACTGACAGCGGAGTGCAAAACGAGAACTTTATGGTTCACTATAACTTTCCGGGGTTTAGCGTAGGCGAAGCCTCTCCGGTTATGGGAACAAAGAGAAGAGAACTGGGCCACGGTAATTTGGCTAAAAGAGCACTGGAGCCGATAGTTGAGCTTAATGGACAGACTGTTCGTATTGTTTCTGAAATTTTAGAGTCAAACGGCTCATCTTCAATGGCAACAGTTTGCGGCGGATATATGGCGCTTCGTGCTGCTGACATAGAGACAAGCGATGTTATTGCAGGTATTGCTATGGGTATGGTTAGTGAAGGAAACAAATATGCAATTCTCTCAGACATTATGGGACTTGAAGACCATGACGGGGATATGGATTTTAAAGTAACAGGCTCTAAAGAGGGTATTACTGCTATGCAGATGGATATAAAACTCGGCGGAATCAGCCTAAATGTTTTAAAAGAGGCGCTCTATCAGGCGAAAGAGGGCAGAGCTCACATTATAGACATTATGGTTGAAGCTGAGAAAAATATTGAGTTTAATGACGGTGTCTTGCCAAGTACGGACTTTTTTCATATAGACCCGAGCTTTATCGGAGAGATTATCGGTCAGGCAGGAAAAACTATCCGTGAAATAATTGAGAAGTTTGAAGTGGCTATCGATATTGATAAAAAAGATGGAAAAGTAAAAGTTACAGGAAAGAGCAAGGGCGGCGTCAAGTCTGCAAGAGACTATATTGAAGCTATCGTAAACGCTCCAAAAGTTGCAAAAATCGAGTACAAAGTCGGCGATAAATATAAAGGCGTGGTTAAAAAGATAGTTGATTTCGGCGCTTTTATAGAGCTTCCGGATGGAACAGACGGACTTATGCATATCTCTAAAATATCTGACCAAAGAGTAGAAAAAGTAAGCGATGTTTTAAAAGAGGGAGAAGAGATAAATGTTGAGATTTTGGAGTTTAAAGGCAACAAAATCTCTCTAGGTCGTGCATAAACTTTTTACACCACAATACCAGCTCTGCTGTGCAGAGTTGGTTAGTTAAATAAATTTATAAAACTTAAACTCTCTTTTAGCACTTCTTATGTATAATCCGCAATCAAATTTTAGTAGGGAAATCTTTGCATTTATGTGAAGGTTGCTATATTCATTAGAATATGGTTACGCTAGCCGAAAATTTTTGTAATAATTTTAAAGGAAATACTATGAAAAAAATTCTTTTCTTAATGGTAGCATTAGCTACTGCTTTGCTAGCTGAAGATGCAGAGGTTGCAAACCAAACTCTTAAAGCTTACTCAATGATCGCTGCTGGTCTTGGACTTGGTCTTGCTGCATTAGGTGGAGCTATCGGTATGGGTCATACTGCTGCTGCAACTATCGCTGGTACAGCTCGTAACCCAGGTTTAGGTGCTAAACTTATGACTACAATGTTCATCGCTCTTGCAATGATCGAAGCACAAGTTATATATGCACTAGTAATTGCTCTTATAGCACTTTACGCAAACCCATATTTAGGTTAATCAACTTAAATATTAAAACGCCTTAGGGCGTTTTAAACCTCTTTCTTCTCTATATGCGACCGTGGTGGAACGGTAGACACGCTACCTTGAGGTGGTAGTGCCCTTGGGTGTGGGAGTTCAAATCTCCCCGGTCGCACCAAATAATTCCCCTATATTACGAACTTTCAAGCCTTAAGGTTACTCTGGGTGTCATAATAGGTGTCATTAACTGCAAAATAATTCATAAAATATTCTCTTTAGCCTTCACAAAACAGATTTATTCACAATCAATCAATCAAAAATAAATCGCATATAATCAAGCTGTTTAATTAGTATAAAAGAGATAGATATTTTTTTATACCCAATAGCAGATGTGCCTATGGGGGAATTCAAAAAAGCATTCTAGGGGGAAAGCCTACAACTTAATATCTCATGCAAAAATAGACTACATTAAACTAAACTTAATACAGCATATCATACAACAGAAGAGTATTTTGATATAATTAAATATCAACATAAAGGTGAGAGTATGAAAAGATATGCACTATCAGATTTTAGTTCTGCATTACCAAGTAGATATGAACTTGGACAGATGAAGTTTAGACACTTACATTCACGAAATTATAAATGGAATAATGAACACTATCATAGAGTTGATTTCTTCTTCTTACATAATAATCCATTGGCTGAACATTATCGTGCTTTTATGAAGGCATTATCTCCAACAGCACAAAAATCATTCAAGGGTACATTGCTAAGTCAGATGCTTAAGTTGATGTTGGTCTATTTGGAGTATCCACAGAGATGTGGTGGGAATGCTATAGTAGTGACTCTCAAAGGTGTGAGTATTTGGAAAGCTACTTTTATTCGTAAATATCTTGGTGTTATAAAGAACTGGGATAGTATCGATGAATTGGAAGCATTGCCGGAGATAACTGCAAATATGCCTAAGTATGATGTATCTAAAAAGAAGATGATTGATACTGCAAATTCTTTATTTGATTTAATTCATCATAGGGCTATTGAATTGCAGCCTAAGTTTAGAGAACAAGTAGTGGGCATATATCCTAATATCTTTTAGTTGTCTAGATTTAAAACAATTAAATATAATACACAATAGTTATTTTTAACGATAAAAGCAGTATACTCACTCACTTTGATTAGAATAAAGGATTTACATGAAAACATTCCTCCTGTGTCTGGCAATTGCATTACAGATGTCAGCTTACGACTTCAGCAATAATAACGATAAGTCATACAATCAACAAATGCAAGAACTTAATAATCGTAATAGGATGCAACAAATGGAACAACAAACTCAGCAGAATAATTACAAGTTGCAACAAATAGAACAGCAAATAAACTTGGATAGAATGAACGATAGCTTGCGAAAGTCCAGGAATCAGATGGATGAATACACAAATAAAATCAAAAAAGATAGAGGTTACTGAACTTGGTAATATGAATGGTTGTTATAATCTAGTAGTTTTATATGCTAATGGAGATGGAGTAAGACAAGATAAACTTAAAGCAAAAGAATTATTTGGAAAATCATGTGATGGTGGAAATAATGATGGTTGTAAAAACTATAAGGAAGTTTAAATGGCTAATAAATTGTTTAATTTAGTATTGATGTGTACTATTGTTTTTGTTGTTGGTATTTTTGCAGACCCAAAAATTGCTGATATTAGAATTGGCGATGTAATGATGTTTGTTGCTGTACTCTATTTTATTGTTGCACTTTGGTTATTGGTCACAAAAAAACAATCGGTCATGGAATATGTCAAATTAGGCTTAAATATTAGACAAAATAACAAAGCAGAAGATGAACTTTTAAGAAGTAAGAAACTCTTTGATAATGGAATAATAACTCAAGATGAGTTTGATGATAGAGTAAAAATATTAAAAGAAAGTATGATAACCGTATGATATTAGTGCTTCCTAATACATTTACCTATTATCTATCCTGCTAGTAGAATGTTTAAGTGTTTTGTGAGATGATAAGATAAGCTTACTGCCTGACATTATTTGTTTCTTTTGCTACTGAGTAAGAGAATGTCCAATAATTTGTCTTAGATATTTTATAACTTATTTAGCACAAAATATTACTTGACTGACTTCATTAGTTTTATATTTAAACTCAGAGCGCTGTAGATATTCATTACTCTCAATTATAAAGTTCGTTTGACAATTGTGAAAATTTTTTATTATTAATTGGATAGAATAATTGAAATACTAATTAAAAGGTTTTATGTGGGATTGTTTGATTTTTTCAATAGTGAATATAGTCAGTATAAAAAGATTTATAACCATGTTAATAATCTTACTGTAACGGATGATAGATACAGAAGAGCATCACAGGCTTTGTGTGGATTTTTTCAAGGTTCTCTAATGATGCCTAGGATTATTGATAAAAAACTTTTTCAAAAAAAAGAGAAAATGAATGTATTCATTCCATATTTTAGTGGAGCAACAAGTTTAGTTGGAAGGGCTGTAAAATTAAATGATGATGAAATAGATGTATTCGTTATATTCTTTTTGGTTTTATGGTTATGTGATGGTGATTATAAACGAATGAAAGAGATGGGTAATGAATATCTTTCTGTTGGATTTAGTAAAGAAAAAGAAGTCTTGTGGGAGAAAGGGTCAAAAGATGCTAATGATATGTTAAATGAAGCAGAAGAACCTTCTAAATTATTTTTACGATTAAATAAACTTTTATAAGTTTATTTTACGGTCTCGATAAAAAATATGGTTACTAATTATTTCCATAATTTAACTGTTAAGAGGTGGGTAGTGTGGAAAAATATATATTTGCAATAATAGCAAATATTGCATTGGCATTTGTCTTTTCGTGGCTGCATGAAAAATATAATTACCGTGGAACACGGTGGGTGTTGGTAACGCTTACGATTATCCTTCCATTCATTGGCATAATATATTTTATAGTACTTTCAATTCTAAGGGCGTTTGGTAAAAAAAGTGCACCTGAGCAAACTACAGAGGTTTTAGATGTGGTATCTTAAAAAAATTGCTGATGGTGAATTTGGTCTAAAAAAAACATTTTGGCTGTTTGGTGTTTGGCCTGGTTTATTTGTTTCTTTTCTGTTGGTTACAATTGAATCAGATAGAGGGAATAATGCTTATGGTCTAATAACTCTCATCATGATTCTGTATTTGCCATATTTATGGATGGTTACAGTTGGTATATGGAATATCGTCAAGGAATATAAAGGGGATATTTTTATAGCACATATTGCTAGGGCAATTACGCTAATCTTTTTTTTAAGCATGGTACTATTAGCCTTTGCAAGTGCAATAGAAATATTAACTTAATATGGAAGTGAAGTTTATTAGAACTGGCTGTATGCCGGAAGAGGATAGGTTCATCTTATATTATCTTGCAATACCATTATCCATTTTCAGGGTATCCACTTTTTGTATACTCTGAATTCGGATATTGGTATCAGACTATGATTTAGATTGTAGCTTGGTTAATATTCTGCTAGCTGTCACTCTGGTAAGGGCACAAGCATTGGCTATAGAAGATACATTGATAGTTGTGCCATCTGCTTTGTAATGTTTCCCACTCTCAATAGCTTCTTTGAGTTTAACTGTGTTATCAAATCTAATCTTCTTGTTGTTGGCTTGAAGCTTTACAGCATTTTTAATTCTAGCATTTCTTAGTTCTTTTGGTTCTAGCTTCTGTTTGAAATTGTCTGGGTGATTGTTTATTTCTTCCGTTATAAAATCAAATGCTTTATGTGTCAATTTTAGCAGTTGCTTAGGAAGCATTTTATCTTCAGAGTTTTTGTTATAAATTCTACTAGCACGATATAGGTATTCAAATTGCAATAGCCGGCTGTAATACAACTTACTCGCATATTGTGTTAATACTTTGTACATACGGTATTCTATCTTGCCACTTAGTTCAATTGGTATTAGAGAAGGTATTATGATTGGTTCACTATAGAAATCGTCAGTAGCTGTTTTACAATCTTTGATTTTATCTAGCAGGATTAATTTTCTATTTTTAATTTTACTCCATACTTTGCTAAATCTTTTTAAATCAAAAGTTTCACCACTTGCAGTGAGATAGTCTGTTTCATCGTTATACTCTGTAAATCTTGCATCTGGTATAAGTTTTTGAATTTTTGTTTTTGTGTCAGCTAACCAAAGTAATTGCTTTTGACTGTAGATATCGTGGTTAAACCAATAAACTGATTCAATGTATGCTGGTTGTATTTTACCGTCTTTTAGTGCAGTGATTTCACGATAGAATGATGGTTCTGGATATTCAGTTGAGTTATGAATATCTAGTGGCATTTTTACCACTAGATATTTTGAATTCTGTATCATCTTAAAAGACTATGCTACTTCTTTTACTTCTTCAGTTTCCCTCAATGCATCATATTGAGATTTTTGGTCTGGTATTTTAGCTTCAAGAGTGATATTGTAATCATCTTTAAGAACTGTAACTAAAATATCTTTTGGACTAAACTTACTCGCTGTTGGATATTGTACTTTAAACTCTTTAGCACCAATAGTTGAAGCTTTTTGAATTGCTTGTATTATTGCATCATCATTTCGACTAATATCTAGTCGTATTAATTCTGCAAATAAAGTAATTCCTACAGGTCTCCAACCACGTAATTCAGCACTCACAAGTAGCTGTGCAACTTTATTATCTGGACTTGATACAAATAAATCATAAGCTTGTTTGCTTAGTGAATCTGTTGAAAGTTCATCAACTTTAAGTCTTGCACGAAAAGCATCAAATACTTTAAACTCCCATTCATTCATATTGGCTACAAATTTTAAGAATTTAACTTGCTTATCATTTCTGCGGATTTTAACACGCTTCATGATTTTGGCATATTTAAGGCGAAACAAATTTGACTTTACGCTACTAAACATAATGAATCCTTTGGTTTAATATTGAACACAGAGTCTATATGTGTTTTCAATGCAGATATAGCTTCTATAAGAGTTTTAACATCTCTTATATCATCCGACTCTAAAAGTTCATTATTTACAATCTTGTTTAAAGCAAATGATAAATTGCCATAAAAGCCTATCGACTTCTCTTTTTTACCTTGAGTTGTTTTTCCAGCAAAAGAACCTTTTGCAACTGTTTTGTAAAGTCCAAAATTATATTTGTCCTCTGTCTGTATTGTGTAATCACCTATTTTTACTATCATGTTATATCCTTTGAATATTTTTTATCTTCAGATACAATATGACTTGAATATTTATAGGTCATACTGTAAATATTTAGATTTAGTAGATATTAGAAGTACCTACTAAATCAACCTCTTGCGCATTAACTTTCTTTATTGGTCTAAGCAACTATACTATGACTCTCAAACCATCCATTAATTTTGATTCTGTTGTACCTCACGATTTTTCCGATTTTTGCGTATGGAATTTTCTTTTCCATTCTTAAACGATTTTGTGTTGTTATTGTTACCCCGAAGTCTTCTAGCAACTCTTTTGGACTAAGCCAATCTTTCTTGATATCCATGTGTATGCCTTTGTGTATTAAACTAACTTCAATGAAGTTGTACGAAAATTATATATGATAGGTGATAGATTAGTAGGCGAAATAGTTCCTAGAGTTTTAGGAACTATTTAGTATTTTATGGAGTTGTTAATTGAAGTAATTAGCTTGGTGATATTTTTAAAACCATGATTTTGTAGGGTTTTTTTGAGTTCTTCTTTTAATTGTTTATTCATCATAAAAGGAGTCATTCTTTTTTGGATTTTTGGTTGAGGTAAAAGTATTTCTTTTAAAATCTTGGCTTCATTACAATATTCATATTTTTCACAATAGACTATTAAATCATTTAATTTTTGAATAGCAGATTCTTCTTCTTTGTCTGAATTGTGTAGTTTTTTTTCCTCATCTATTATATATTTTTTATATCCTTCATTCACTTTTATATCATCTATTATTTGAAGTAAAATTTCTGCTTGTTCTTTAGTTGATACATATTGATATAAATTTTGTTCTAAGTTTAATTCTAAACAATACTCGTCTCTAAGAGACTTTCCTTTTTGAAATTTACGCGACTTCATGATAGCAACCTAGTCGTAGTAGCATTGGTGTTGACAGTTGCTACACCCCTTTGAAGTGATAAATACTTGTTCAAGGTATTTATATCTGAATGACCAAGCATCGCTGATAAATCAGCGGTAGGAACGCCGGCAGAAGATAAAGCAGATACGGCTAAGTTTCTCATCCAGTGAAATGTGAATTCATGAAGTCCAGATATCATCCTTATATATTTGTAGTGTCTTATTATATGTTCTACCGCAAATACATTACCAGTAGTATCTTGAAATGTGAGTAGTGCATCTTTCACATCAGATGGTAATGTAAAAATCATATCTTGTTTAATTTTGGATACTTCTTTCTTGATTCTGTATTGGTTGTTAATAAAGTCTATATCATCCCATTGCAGTGTTAGAACTTCGTTTAACCTCCGACCGTGAAAGCCAAATAAAAATATTGCTAAATGATGAGGATTAACACTACATTGTATTACTTTAGTGTCAGAAATAACAACTGTGTCAGTAGAATTAAACAGTTGGTTGATACTACTATATAAGGTTCTATATTTTTCTGTTGCCCTAACTATGATTTTTTTCTCTGCTTGTTGGTCACGTTTTGGTATATGAATTTTCTTGATAGGAGTCTTTAAAATAATTTCATCTTCTATTGCTAGCTCAAACAATGGCTTTAAGAGTTCATATGATTTTTTTTGTCTTGATAATGATAAGTGCCTTATGGTTTTATTGTATGCGGTAAAGTGCTGAGGTTTTACATCTTTGATTTTCATGTTGCCAAATGATGATTTGTCTTCCGTGGTTAATGTACCATCTTCCTTTATAGATAGACATCTAATGTACTTATTGTAATATAAGTCATATTTTTTTAATGTATTCTTGTTCCATTTTACTTGTTCTTTTAGGTTAGTGTAATAATCATTGATAGTTGCATTCGGATTTGCTGTAATTGATTTGTTGTGTTTTATTTCTTTAATAAAATTTCGTAGGGCATCTTGTGCCGTTGACATTTTATCTTTTGGAACGTGATTTTGTTTAGACTTATATATTTGTCTGTATCTCTTCCCATCTAACATTACATCGAATAAAAAAGTACTGCCATTTTTATGTATTTTTAATCCAGCATGTTTAGTTGCACTATAGTCTTTTGTTGCGAAAGCCATGTCATAACTCCTATATGTATAAAGGTGTCACTTTAGGTGTCAATAATAGTAAATATATTGATGACACCTATAAGTATATATAAGAAGTATTGTAGCTATAATAAGCTTAAAATAGGGCTTTATGAGTGTTTAAGAATATGATTATCGTAGAGTTCAAATCTCCCCGGTCGCACCATTACTTATTTAATAATCGTAATACAATCCTCGCCTTTTGGCACCAAGCATAAAAAACTATACGCCTCATTCCCGAGAGTTTTATAGCTGTGAGAAAGACCTGCCGGAATCAATAAAACATCACCTGCTTTTGCTTCAAAAGTTTCATCCCCGATTTGCACAAGTGCGCGGCCTGATAAGACATACTGTTCATGCTCGATAATGTTTGTATGAAGCGGCATATGCCCGCCGGCTTCTATTATAAAGTTTCTCATTGCAAAATTTGGTGATTCTTCAGGAGATAAAAGCATCTTCATGGATACGCCCTCTCCCGCCTTTTGAGGCATTGCTTCGATAGAATTAATTTGTTTGTGTAGGTACATAATAGCTCCTTCTTATAAATTTTTTGGTAGCATATCATAAAAATGTTTTAGAGTTACCCTTATTATTTTGGAGATAATTTATGAAAATTGCAAAAAATATAACTGAACTAATCGGAAACACACCCTTAGTCAGACTAAATAAAGCTTCTGAGCGCTGCGGTGCAAATATCATCGCCAAGTGCGAATTTATGAACCCTACAAGCTCGGTAAAAGATAGAATAGGTTTCAATATGATTCGCAGAGCCATAGAAGCCGGAGATATAGTAGATGGAACAACTATTATAGAGCCCACAAGCGGCAATACCGGAATAGCGCTTGCTGCCAATTGCGCGGCGCTAAATCTAAAGCTAATTTTAACCATGCCTGAATCTATGAGCATAGAGAGAAGAAAGCTCTTAAGGGCGTTTGGGGCAGAGCTTGTACTAACTCCGGCTGCACTTGGGATGAGTGGCGCTATTGCCAAGGCAGATGAGCTTGCCAGCGAGATACCAAACTCGATAGTTCTTCAGCAGTTTAAAAACCCATCAAATCCAGAAATTCATATGTTAACAACGGCACAAGAGATACTTCGTGATACAGATAAAAAGCTTGATGCATTTGTAGCTGCTGTCGGGACCGGCGGTACACTAAGCGGAACCTCAAAGGTGCTAAAAGAGCAGATAGAAAATATAGCAATATTTGCAGTTGAGCCGCTAAACTCTGCAGTTCTCTCGGGAGAGTGCGCAGGTCCGCACGCCATTCAAGGGATAGGTGCAGGATTTATTCCTGACACATTAGACACAACAGTTTATGGTGAAGTTATAAAAGTTAGCAATGAAGATGCAATCAACACTGCAAAAATGTTGGCGAGAGAAGAGGGTCTGCTTGTCGGCATTTCGGCCGGTGCAAATGTGTTCGCTACGATGCAGATTGCCTCACGCGAAGAGTTTAAAGGCAAAACTCTGCTAACAATTCTTTGCGATACGGGCGAGAGATATTTAAGCACAGACCTTTTTAGTGAATAAAACTTTTTTAGAAACTATCAAAGCAGTCGATGGAGAGATTTTTCATATCTCTTTTCATCAAGAACGATATGAGAGTGTTTTAAAGCAGTTCGGCATAGATGAAGCTCAAAATTTAGAACAATTTATAAAGCCACCGGAAATAGGTCTATATAAATGCCGCTTAACATATGATTTATCAAAATTACCGCACAGGATAGAGGTAACATATCATGAATACAAAAAAAGAGATATAAGCTCTCTGAAGCTTGTTTATGATGATAAAATAGAGTACGCTTTAAAATCTACATGTAGAGATGGATTGGATGCCCTGTATGCTCAAAGAGGCGAGTGCGATGATGTTTTAATAGTTAAAAACTCTCTTCTCACGGATACGACCATAGCAAATATAGCTTTTTACGATTCAAATAGATGGGTCACGCCTGCTTTGCCGCTGTTAAAGGGCACAACCAGAGAGAGGCTGCTGAGAGATGGAAAAATATTTGAAGCCGATATAGCGGTAAAAGATTTAAAAAATTTTTCTAAAATTGCTCTTATGAATGCTATGGTAGATTTTGATATAATTACGCAAAACACAAAGGATTTTTTTTGCTAGACAATGTGATAGAAGATAAAAATTTTGCAAAAGTGATGCAAAAAAATATACAAAATTTGATAGTTTATCTATTTGAAAAAGATGAGCATTTTGGCGTTCTTTGCAAGATAGATCAGATAACATTTGAGCCTCCGCTTCCAAAAGAGATAAGTGCAGAGTTTAGGTCAATGACGCTTTTCTTTTTGGCGGGATATACATTTGACACGGCTGCTATTTTAGATGATAATTTAGTATTTGAGGCTGGATTTGGAACCGATAATTTTGGCAGTATCGTCACTGTTCCTCTTTTGGGTATAGTCCAGATAATCATAGATGAAACACCGCTTCTTATAAATTTGGCAAATTATAAAAAAGAGAAAAAAGCGGCTAAAAAGGTTGATAACGGCGGAGTTGAAAATTCAATGACCTCCTTTTTATCAAATCCTGAAAACTCAAAATTTTTAAAAAAGTAGATTGAAATTGTTTGATTTATATTTTATTTAGAGAGAGCAGAAAGTTTACAACATTGTCAACAAAAGCGTCATGTTTTCTATCTTTTAGGTAGGCAATGTAGAAATGTCTCTCAATCTTATAATTTTTTAGTCTTGCTTCAAAAAGCTTGCCTTCAGCAAGTTCAGCGGCAATTACATGTTTTGACATAACGGAGACAACAGGTCTTTCGCTGTGCGGGTCTGCGTGTAAAATAGACTCTTTAATTGCAGTCGGACTTCCTAAAATACCAAGTACGTTGAAGTTATTGCATTGAACTCCCATCTCATCAAAAACTTCACTTGTAAGCTTTCTTGTATGTGAGTGCTCATCACGGCATATCCAGTCAAAATCAAGCAAATCATCGGCAGTTAAATGTTTTTTCAATGGTTGATTTGAAAACACGACAAGCTCATCTAAAACCCACTCTCTATAGACAATACCGTCTCTAAAAACAGGAGATTCAATAAGGGCAACGTCTATTTTTTTATCTTCTAGTTGGTCTATAATCTCGCATGAGAGAGCAACATTCATATATACGTTATTGTTAATTCTTTTTTTTATTTCACCAAGATAGTTTGGTAAAACATAGTTTCCGATTGCATTTGATGAACCCATAATAAAAGTGAAATCTTTATTAATGATTTTTAAAACTTCTTTCTCACTATTTGCTATTGCTTTTTCAAGTCTAGAAGCGATTCTAAAAAGATCTTCACCCTCTTTTGTCAACAAAATACCATTCTTTTTTCTATCAACTATTTTCGTATCAAGATAATCTTCGATAAATTTTATTTGCTGGGTTACTGCAGGCTGAGAAATGCCTAATTTTGCTGATGCCTTAGAAAAACTCTTCTCTTTTATGACCATCAAAAAGGTTTGTAACTTTGCAAAATCTTTTAACATAATAATTCCTATAAGTTTAGATAATAGGCAAAAGTATAACTCATTATTATAATTAATGCAATAGTTTCGTAATAATTTATATCTTTTTGGCTATAATAAATTAAATCAATAATAATAGTGGCAAAGTATGGAAAAAATATTTGAAAAATTAAACAATTCGCAGGCTAGCGCTGTTAGACAGACAGAGGGTCCGGTGTTAATTTTAGCAGGAGCGGGCAGCGGAAAAACTACTACAATTGTTTCACGTCTAGCTTACCTTGTTGAGGGACTAGGCATTCCCGCTTCAAATACTTTGACGCTTACATTTACAAACAAAGCCGCTAAAGAGATGAGGGAGCGTGCGTCTAGTATGATGAACAACCCTGCTTACCCCCCGCTTTTATGTACATTTCACAAATTTGGGCTTCTTTTCTTAAAATTTAATATTCATCTTTTAAACCGCCAAAATAATTTTGTAGTTATTGATACCGATGATAAAAAACGCATCATAAAAAAGATAAACAGTGAAATTCCTACACCACTTATAGCGAGTGAAATATCAAGATATAAAAACTCACTTTTAACACCTGACGATGCATACAGGCAGGCAGAATTTTTTAATTATCAGCAGATTGCAAAGATTTATGAAGAGTATGAAACTTATCTTTTAGAGAATAATTTAGTAGATTTTGATGATTTAATTGCTCTAACATTCAGACTGTTGGATGAGAACCCAGAGCTTGCTCACGCTACATCGCAAAAGTATCGCTATATCATGGTAGATGAGTATCAAGATACAAACGAGTTGCAGTTGAAGCTTTTGCAAAAACTTTGTACAACTCATAACAATATATGTGTTGTCGGCGATGATGACCAGAGTATATATGGCTGGCGCGGGGCGCATATTAGAAATATTATGGAGTTTGATCAGGATTTTAAAGGCACTTCTGTTTTCAAGCTTGAAGAGAATTATCGTTCGCGTGAGCCGATTCTTAAAGTTGCAAATGCGCTAATAGAGCATAACCGCTCAAGACTTGGAAAAAAACTTATTCCTACCCGCGGAGGCGGTGAAGATATTACTATTTTAAACTCCAATGATGAGAATGAAGAGGCAAGAAAAATTGCTTCAAAGATTACGAAGCTTCTGGATTCAGGTGTGGGGGCAGAAAATATAGCAGTGCTTTACCGCGTGAATGTTTTAAGCCGCTCAATAGAAGAGGGTTTAAACCGAGCAGGAATCGCCTATAAACTTGTCGGCGGTCTCAGGTTTTATGACAGAGCAGAGATAAAAGATTTGATTAGCTATATCAGAGTTATTACAAATTTTCACGATGATTTTTCATTTAAGCGCATAGTAAACAAGCCAAAAAGAGGTTTGGGAAAAGCCAGTGTGGATAAGATAGAGTTGGCAGCGCATGCAAACGAAACGTCTATATTTGAGTATATCAAGAAAATTCCAATCGCAGAGTTGGAGCTTTTAGTCAAAAGTAAAAATGCAAAAACTCTTAAAAAGTTTGTTAAAGATATTCAAAATGTTGCAAAAATTGTAAATGAATCTACATACAATTTTATAGATGTTTTGGAAGAGACATTTCGTCTTAAAGATATCTATATCGGGATGCCGGATGAGGTAGAGAGAGTTTTAAATATGGATGAGTTTTACGGTCTTTTTAGAGATTTTGTAAAAAATTCTCCAGACTCTTCATTGGATGAGTTTTTAAATGAGCTGACACTTCAGAGTGAACAGGACCAAGTAGAGGGCGAGAGCATCTACATGATGAGTATTCACGCTTCAAAAGGTTTGGAGTTTGACCATATATTTATAATCGGGCTTGAAGAGGGCTTCTTGCCGCTTGTTGGCGATGGAAGCGACCTTGAAGAGGAGAGAAGGCTAGGATACGTCTCTTTTACGAGAGCAAAAGATACGCTAACACTCTCACATGCCGATAGTAGATTCTACAAAGGTCGCAGAAGCGATTTGCAAAAGAGCAGATTTTTTAATGAAGCGGGACTCTGCGAAGGCTCTTTGATAGTAGAGAAAAACACAGCCTTTAAAAAGGGCGATTTGGTACGTCATAAAATCTTTGGAACCGGCAGAGTAAACGGTGTAAGCAAGTCTGGAAGAGAGTTTAAGTTAAACATTAACTTCGCCGGCACTTTAAGAGATATCTTGGCATCATTTGTTGAAAGACTATGAATAGACTCTTTGTTGCATACAAACCAACAGGAGTAGGTTCAAATTTCTTTTTAACAAAACTAAAAAGAAAGTACAAAACTAAAAAAGCCGGCTTTTCGGGAACGCTTGACCCTTTCGCAAAAGGGGTTCTTCTCATAGGTATTGGCAGTTATACAAAACTGTTTCGCTTTTTGAATAAAACGCCAAAAGTTTACCGCGCAACCCTCTGGCTCGGCGCAAAAAGCGATAGTTTGGATACGGAACTGATTCAACATGTAGAAATTTTAAAAGAGCTTGACGAAGCTAATGTTCTAAGCGTTATAAAATCTCTGGAGGGCACACTTACGTATGAGCCGCCTATATTTAGCGCAAAACGCATAGACGGGCAGAGAGCTTACGATTTGGCCAGAGCGGGCAAAGAGTTTACTTTAAACAAGATATGCTCAACGATTTATGAGGCAAAACTGATAAGCTACTGCCATCCGTTTGTAACTTTTGAAGCAACAGTGTCTGAGGGGACATATATTCGTTCTCTTGGGCTTATAGTTGCAAACAGGCTTGGCGTAGAGTTTGGAGCTCTTAGCGCTTTAGAGAGATTGAACGAGGGGCAGTTTAGATACGATGACGAAAAGCCGTTGGACATTAAAAAATCTCTAAACATCAAGCAAAACTTTTATCATGGCGAGAGCGATAATCTAAAATATGGAAGAGTTCTTGCTTTAGAGGATTTAGAGATTAAAGAAGATGGATATTACTGGCTTGATGGCGGTGATTTTATATCAATTATAAATATAGTAGATAGAGAAGTAAATTATGAATTAGGCAGGATTGAATGTTAGTACTATCCAGAAAAGTGGACGAATCGATTGTTATCGGGGACAATATTACAATAAAAGTCATATCTGTCGAAAAGGGAGTTGTTAAGCTGGGAGTTGATGCGCCTAAAAATGTCTCCATAGTTAGAAATGAGCTGCTTGAAGATGTAAAAGATGCCAACATAGCGGCATCTAAAGAGACAAAACTCTCTGATTTAACCTCTCTTAGCGCTATTATAAAAAAATAAGAGACAGATTATGAAGCTATACAAAGCTTATGCTAAAGTAAATATATTTTTAAAAATAACAGGCATAAGAGGCGGTTACCACGAAATTATCTCTAGATTTATGAGGGTTGACTCTCTTTATGATGAACTCTCGTTTGTTGAAAAAGAGCCTAGTGACCACTTTAAAATTACAGGCGAATTTTCTTGCAGTACAAAGCAAAACACAATATATAAAGCATATACCGCACTTCTTGAATTCTTGAATGAAGCTTCTGCAATTTCATTGAAAAATTTGATGAGTAAATACGGAGTACATGTAAAAAAAAATATCCCTGCATTTGCCGGTCTTGGCGGGGGAAGCAGTGACGCGGCGACATTTTTAAAAATGTGTAACGAGGTTCTGCATCTGGGTTTAAGCCAAAATGAACTTGCACTTATAGGCTTAAAAGTCGGTGCGGATGTTCCATTTTTTATTTACGGATATGATAGCGCAAATGTGAGCGGAATTGGCGAAATAGTCGAAGAGTTTCAAGAAGAGCTGCTTGACATTGAAGTTATTACTCCAAAAATAGAGATAAGTACGCCAAGGGTTTATGGGCTTTACAGAGATAATTTTTACAATCCTATAGATGGATTTGAAGTTGAGAGGCTCAAAAAAATGCCCTCAAAGGAAATAGTAAAAACAGTTGCGGCGGATGAGGCAAACGACCTTTTTAAACCTGCACTTGAGCTCTACAAAGAGCTAAAAAACCACTACAAACATGGATACTATTTCAGCGGCAGCGGCAGCAGTTTTTTTATAATAAAAGAAAGGGAACAATAGGCAATGGGCGAAACAATAGCAAAAAATAAAAAAGCCTATTTTGACTACTTTTTAGAAGAGAAGTTTGAAGCAGGCTTGGTTCTTAAAGGAAGCGAGATAAAGGCCATAAGAGCGGGGCGGGTAAATTTAAAAGACAGTTTTATCCGTTTTGTGCAGGGCGAAGCATTTCTTTTTAATGCGCACATAGGCAGGTTGGAGACGACTCACCACTTCTACGCACACGAAGAGAGGGGAAGCAGAAAGCTTCTTTTACATAAAAAACAGATAGCAAAGATGATAAAAGCGGTTGACAGGGATGGTTATACGGTTGTTCCTCTGCAACTCTATTTTAATGATAGAAATATTGTAAAAATCCAGATTGCCATAGCAAAAGGAAAACAGCTTCACGATAAGAGAAATGATTTAAAAGAGAAAGATATGAAACGCGATATGGAGCGTTCCATGAAAGATTATTGATGAGGTTCTTTTTTCTTATTTTCTTTTTTACATGTACAATTTTTGCGTTTGATGTAGAGATTGTAAACTCAACCGTTTCAAACGGAAAAACTGCTCTTTTAGAGTTTAAAAAAGAGAAAAATATCAGTTATGAATATGTAGCGGTTGATAAAAAAAGATACAAAATATTTGATAATCCGCTTAATGGCGAAAAGTTTTATGCATTAATTCCAATAAGCTATGAAGAGAAGCCGAGTGATAAAAAAGTGGAAGTTTTTTATAAAGATGCGGGTAAAGAAAAAAGCAAAATCATCTCTTTGAGCATAAAAGACGCAAAATATGAAAGAGAGACATTGAGTGTTGATAGCTCAAAAGTCACACTGAGTGAAGAGGACCAGAAAAGAGCTTCAAAAGAGTATGCCGAGGCGATGAAAATATACAACACGGCTACGCAAAAAAGCTACATGACATCAGATTTTATAGTTCCAATGGATAGTAAAATAACAAGTGATTTTGGAAAAGCGAGAGTTTATAACAATACGCTTAAAAGTTATCATGGCGGGACAGACTTTAGAGCTCCCATCGGCACTCCATTTTTGGCAAGCAATAACGGAAAAGTTGTTTTGGTTCAAGATAGATTTTATTCCGGTGGTTCTGTTATAATAGACCATGGACATGGGATTTACTCCTGCTATTTTCATATGAGCAAGTTTGATGTCAAAGAGGGTGAAGATGTTAAAAGAGGCGATGTTATAGGACTCTCCGGAGATACGGGAAGAGTAAGCGGACCGCATCTTCACTTTGGCATACGAATTGGAGGTGAGCAGGTTGACCCGCTTCACTTTATAGAGCTAATAAATAAAAATTTACTAAAAGGTACACAATGACACTATTTCAACTACTAATGTTAGGAGCTTCGGCATTTTTCGCATTTAAAGTTTATGAGCACATCAAAACATTAAAAGACGGCGGTTCAGAAGGTGTTGAGACTTCGTCGCAGGAGAATAAAACGGCAAATACATTTTCTCCTTTTGATCCTGAAGCGTTGGTTATAAAGGCAGACGAAGAGTTTGAAGCAGGCAATTTGCAAAAAGCATACGCTCTTTTAAATGAAGCAAACGCAAAAAAGGCTCAAAATTCTGATGTTTTGTTTAAAATGGGCTATATCTTGCAACAGTTAGGCGACAACGAAGAGGCGCTAAAGTATTACAAAGAGGCTCTCGAGCAAGATAAAAAGAATGAGTTTATTCATAACTCCATGGCCAGTGTTTACAGGGCAAAAGGTGAGTTTGTATCGGCTAAAATGCACCTGAGCGCATCTTTGGCAATTGATGATAAAAATCCAATCACATGTTATAACTACGGAAATCTTTTGGTGGATATGAAACATTTAGATGAGGCAAAAGAGATGTATAAAAAAGCGCTTGAGCTTAAAGATGATTTTAAAGAAGCCAGAGAAGAGCTTGAAAAACTCGGCTAGGAGAGCAGATGAAAACATCGGAAATTTATGATTTTTTAGACAAACTATCGCCTTTTGAGCTTCAAGAGCCTTGGGATAACTCAGGTCTGTTGCTTGGAGATTTTAATCAAGATATAGAAAAAATAGTTTTGAGCATAGATGTAGATGAAGCGCTCATTGACTCCATGGAAGAGAACACTCTTTTGATAACCCACCATCCGCTTATTTTCGGCGGACTTAAGCAGCTGGAGTTTAGTAAATATCCCGCAAATCTAATCCATAAAATGATACAAAAAAATATCTCAAATATCTCAATGCACACCAACTTTGACCAAACACATCTAAACGAATATGTAGCAACGGAAATTTTGGGGTATAAGATCGCAGAAAAAGATGGGTTTGTTGCATATTTGGATATAGATGAAGATTTTGATACTTTTGCTTCAAAAGTTGCCGCCGCATTCTCTCTTCCTCACGCAAAATGTGTAAAAAGTTCTCCAAGAGTAAAAAGAGCAGCTTTGACAACCGGTTCAGGATGCTCTTTGATTAAATCAATAAAGGCAGATTGTTTTTTAACAGGAGATGTAAAATACCACGATGCCATGGAGGCAAAGAGCATAAATTTATCGCTTATTGATATCGGACATTTTGAGAGTGAACAGTTTTTTGCAGAGATTTTGCTTAAACATTTGAAAAATTTAGGTTTAGAAGCTATAATTTCATCATCAAAAAACCCTTTTACTTATATATAAGAAAATCGGCACAACTATTTAATCCAAAAGGAGATTA
>JBAZDX010000018.1:0-43132 GCA_041654255.1 Sulfurimonas sp. | reverse complement strand
TGTTAGCTATATTTTTTGAACTCTCAAAAGCTGCTACGTTTGCCTGATAAGAGCGTGTTGCTTCTACTAAATCGGCCATTTCGATAACAGGATTAATATTTGGATATGCCACATAACCGTTTGCGTCAGCATCTGGGTGTGCAGGGTCAAATTTCATCTTTGGCTCTCTGTCGTCACGTGAAATCTTATCGACTATAACGCTCATTATAGCAGGATTTACTTTTTTGCCAAACGCACCCTCGTTTAAAGGGTCTTCATATTTGGCACTCTCTGTCATACCATTTATTGCTTGGTTAAACTGCTCATTAAAATTTATAGCTTTAAAGACAACCTCTTTTCTTCTGTAAGGTCCGCCCTCGTCAGTTCTAGTTGTTTGCGCATTTGCAATATTTTGAGATATTGTGTTTACACGAACTCTTTGGGCAGACAGCCCGTAGCCGCTAATGTCAAAACTGCTTAAAAAGTTACTCATTTTTTAGTCCTTAGCTTATTTTAGAAGATGAATCTATAACGCTTTTGTAAATCTCTGAATTTTTTTTCATAGCACTGACTAAAGCGGCAAACATAATGGAGTTTTTGCTCATCTCGGTAGTCTCAACATCAAGGTCAACGCTGTTTCCGTCATTTCTTGCCATATGCCCGTCTCTAAAAAAAGTTACTGGAAGCTTTGCCCCGGTCACTTCCTGCAAAGCCAAGTGAGCGCTGTTTGTCTGAGCCATCTCCAGTTTTGGGCTGTTTTGATTTAAAATTTTTGCTTTTTCCTGCGATAAAGCATCTTCAAACCTGACATCTCTTGGTCTGTAATATGGAGTGTCGGCATTTGCAATATTTGAAGATATCATATCCTGACGCATAGCTCTAAAATCAAGCGCTTTTGCGGCTAGTGAATGTGATGCTGAAATCTGTATGCTCATCTTAACTCCTTTGATAAAACAGTATAAGCAAATAAAGTTCCAGATTAAGTATGCATTTATTTGGGTTTAAAGAAAAATTGACAACATTTATCAATAATGCTACAATAAGTTAAAAGTCAAAAAGGATATAAAATGACAACAACATTGAGCATACGAGATTTGGCGCGTAATACCAATATTTTACAACAATACGATTATGTGGACGTGGAGGACAAAAAATCGCACGAATACAAAGGGCTGTTTATTTCGCCCAAATATGCAGATGAGTTTAGAGCACTTTTGGAAAAAAAGATTATGGATGAAAGACAAAGAGATTTGGATGAGATTATGCAGTTTGTGGGATCCGCTAGTATTGACGAAAAATACAATAATATGACATCACGAGAACTTAGACAAGCTCGTGCTTTGAAGCAGTAATGGATGAAAGAGATACTTATTTTTTTAGATGCTAATATTGTTATAGATTTGATGGTGCCTACAAGGGCAACGCATGCGGTATCTTTAGAATTGTTAAAATATTTAACAAGCAAGAGCTACCAAATAGTTATCAGTGAAGAGATTATTTCAACGGTTTTTTATGTAGTAAAAGAAAAAAAACAAGTTCTAAATTTTTTTAAAACCATACAATCCAAATGGCATATAGTCCCTTTTGGTGCAGAGGTAATTAAAAACGCTATAGATCTAGCTTTGGATAAAGGTTTGGATTTGGAAGATCTCCTTCAGTGCCTTTGTGCCAAAGAAAATGGGTGTAGCGCGTTGATAACGAATGATAAAAAGTTTGTTGATTGCGGCGTAAGTATTTATACTATAGATGAATTTCTATCAAAAAATGTAAATTCATAAGCCAATTAAGTTTGCACCACAAGGGCATTTCCTTTGGTCACTTGGAATCTCTTAAGCAAAAATTAATCTCATCTGCTTCATAATGTTTGTCAAGGTTATTAGAGTAACCCGAATTTTTGTTTTACAAGGAGTTCTTATGAAAAGAGCTGGTTTTACTATGATAGAGTTGATTTTCGTAATCGTTATTTTAGGTATTTTGGCGGCGGTTGCGTTACCAAAGTTTTTAGGTGTAGCTGGGCAAGCTAATGCTGGTAAGTTGAGTGCTTATGTCGGAACGTTAAATCGTACAGTTGCTCCTGCGTTATGGGCGGCTGCAATTGCTGATGGTAGCTTAGGTGCTATAAATGGCTTAATTTATAATGAGTTACAAGAGCAAATTCCTACGCCAGAGATTGGTGATACTGCCGCTTTAAGTTTGGATACTGGTATGACAGCTGACTTTCCTCTTGCATGTACAGCCTTTGCTGCACCGGCTGCAACTGTTTATACAGATGCTGAATTGCTTGCGTGGGCTCCGGCAGGTACAACAACAATAGCTGGTACTGTTCACACCTTGCGCTGTATGGACGGTTCTACGACATCAGCTCCGCATTTTGTTTTAACTGACGCTAATAATAATATAATTGTTAGATAATATATATCTTTTCTCGTTCCACCTCTCTTGAGGTGGGATAGATATATAATAGTAATAATTTTCAAGTTATTCTAGAATAATTTTAAAATTATTACCCAAGGTTTTTTATGAAATTCTCTCGTGCATTTACTGTTATTGAACTTATTTTTGTTATCGTTGTTTTGGGAATCTTGGCTGGCATAGCTCTTCCAAAATTTGGCAAAACAAGAGAGATAGCAGATATGGCTAAGGGTCGCGGGGATGTTGCAACTATTCGTACTGCCATCGCGAACGAGAGACAAACCCAAGTAATCAAGGGCAATACTTCTTACATAGCTAAGCTAAGCAGTAGCACTACTACTCTTTTTACAGGAGATACTAGCGTAACGCCAAATAGAAACCTTTTAGCGTATGGAATAAAAGCAGGAACAGGCTCAGGAGATTGGGCAAAAACAAGCGATACTGTATATACATTTACAGTTGGCACTGTATCGTGTGGGTTTACATATACTCCAACAGGAGCAACAGCAGGACAGTTTTTACCTAATGCTGGCAATGATGCTATTTGTTTGCAGCTTACTAACTAATATATTTTTATGATTGATGAAAAAATGCTAAAGTGTAGAAAATGCCTAAAATTTTTGAATATCTAGGAATATCGATACTTTTTTATAGTAATGAACATGAGCCCGTGCATGTCCACGGAAAATATCAAGGACATGAATCTAAAGCAGAGTTTATTATTGTTGATGGTAAAATAGTCGATGTTATTATAAAAGATGTTAGGGGAAGAGAGGCGCTACCTAGCAGTGAGCTAAAAGAATTTAAAAAATTTGTAAACGCTTTTTCAAATGAGATAGTTCAAAAGTGGATTGACTATTTTGTACTTCATAAAGAGGTCAATTGTATTAAAATCGAGGGAAGGATTAAGTAATGAATCAAGTATTAAAAGTTGTTAAAGCTGAATATATCAAAGATTATCAAATTCGCCTAGAGTTCGGTGACGGATTGGCGAGGGTTATAGATTTTAAAAATTTTATATTTTCATCACGTATTCCTGCTATTTCAAAGTATAAAGATTTGGAACTCTTTAAGGTTTTTTGCATAACAGAGGGTGATTTAGAGTGGAATGATTATGATTTGTGTTTTCCGATCATCGATCTCTATGAAAACAAAAATATCGAGCCATTGGGTAATCACTCCAATAGAGCTGCGTAAAAATTGTTTCCATAATTAAATGAAAATTTTAAAACTTTGCATTATTACAACATAGCACTTCTTAACTCTCCGTTAGAGCCATTTACATATCACAGCCCAAAAATCATAGATATCGGCACAAAAGTAAAGATAAATGTTAGAAATAGGGAGTCTCTTGGTGCGGTAATATCTGCTTCCAAAGAGCCAGAGTTTAAAACAAGCGAGATTTTAGAGGTTTATGACTCCATTTACTCACAAAAACAACTCTTGCTTGCTCAGTTTATCTCTACTTACTATTTTTGCTCGCTTGGCGAGGCGCTTGGGCTTATGTTGTCGTATGAGTGTGGTATGCATTCCCACGCAGAGCATGGGAACGAGAGAGCCTCGCAAAATGTAAAAGGCGAGGCTGAAGCCTCACTTCCTAATATCATGCTCTCAGACAAACAAAAAGAAGCCTTGGTTTTTTTAAAAAAGCATAAGACCTCACTTCTTTTTGGCGATACCGGCAGCGGAAAAACAGAAATCTACATGTACTATTTTAGTGAGATGATAGAGCAAAAAAAACGCTCTATTTTTCTTATGCCTGAAATCTCGCTCACACCTCAAATGAATCAGAGACTGCACAATCATTTTGGCGATGCAGTTGTTATGTGGCACTCAAAACTTACGCCAAAGCAGAAAAAAGAGGCACTGGAGAAGATTTACGACGGAAGTGCCAAGATAGTAGCAGGTCCCCGCTCTGCACTGTTTTTGCCAGTAAAAGAGCTAGGTCTTATTGTCGTAGATGAGGAGCATGACGACAGTTACAAGTCATCTTCAAGACCTCGCTACAATGCAAGAGACATTGCCATATATATGGGTAGACTTTATGACATTCCCGTTGTTTTGGGAAGTGCGACGCCAAGTTTGACAACTTATGTAAAGTTTCCTCATGTAAGACTTAAAGGCGGGTTTTATAATTCTAAAAAAGAGTTTGTTTATGAGAGAGGTGCGGAGAGTTTGTCCCCTTTGATAATGAGTAGTTTAAAAAATAGTCTCATAGCAAAAGAGCAGTCAATACTCTTTCTCCCGACTCGTGCAAATTTCAAGTATCTTATCTGCGGGGATTGCGGACATACGCACAAGTGTGTTTTTTGCAGCGTAGGGATGAGCATCCATCAAAAGACACGCTCTCTTAAGTGCCACTACTGCAATTTTGCTCAGGCAATTCCGCAGGTTTGTTTAGAGTGCAATGGTCATAATCTTACAAGTTCAAGACTTGGAACTGCTGAGGCAGTCAAAGAGATAAAAGAGGCATTTGACGAAGCTAGGGTTGAGCAGTTTGACAGAGATGTTATAACTACGACAAGCAAACTCAAACGTGCCCTGAAAAGTTTTAATGACAAAGAGATTGATATCTTGGTCGGAACGCAGATGCTAAGCAAGGGGCATGATTATCACGGAGTGACTTTGGCCGTTGTTTTGGGAATGGACAACATGTTAAATATGAGCGATTATAGAGCAAGGGAAAAAGCGTTATCTACTCTCATCCAAGTAGCAGGCAGAAGCGGGCGAAAAGAGAGTGCAAAAGTTTTAGTACAGAGTTTTAATGAGAGTTTTTTTAGTGCCTATGTCGATAAATATGAGGATTTTTTAGAAGAGGAGAAAGAGTACCGCAAAGAGCTCTACCCGCCCTATAAAAAGCTTTGCCGAATACTTTTCTCACATAAAAACGGCATAAAAGCTCAGGAGGCGATGAATGAGATGCAGCAGTGTCTGCTTCATTTTCCAAACGTGGAGATAGTCGGCTATGGAAAATGCGGCATTGAGAGGGTTGCGGACAAGTACAGGTTTGAGATACTTCTACGTTCAGATAAAAGCACGGATATTATAAAAGCGGTCAGTATGTGCAAAAACGCTCTTGCCGAAGTAGATATGGACCCAATAGAGTTTGGGTAATCTTGGCTTTTTAAGAGTCTGAACACTATTTATCTTGTACACATTGTTCCCCATCAAAAAAGTAACAGACATTATCAGGCATAGAGATTCTTACAAACTTTGTCTCATTTTTAAGATGCAGATTTATACTCTCATCATAATTTGCTTTTAGTTTAAAGAAAGCATTTCTCTCTTTTCCTGTCAGCTTCTTGGTAGTAACCTGAACAACTCTTAGCGGGTCAATTGCCTGATTGTCCTTGTAGAGTCCAAAATGAAGATGTGGACCGGTAGAGAGACCTGTGCTTCCAACATAGCCTATGACTTGACCTTGCTTGACGCTAGAGCCTTTTTTTATGCCTTTTCTAAAAGAGTTTTGGTGCGCATAAAGAGTTAAATATCCATCTGAGTGTTGTATTTTTATCAAGTTTCCATAACCTCTTGATGAACCGATAAAAGATATAACCCCAACTCCTGCAGCCAAAATCGGAGTACCGCGTCCAGCGGCATAATCAACACCTAAGTGGGCACGATATTTTTGTAAAACCGGATGAAATCTTCTTTTTGTAAATACAGAAGAGATGCGAGCGCTTTTAACTGGTGTTGCGAGCAAAAAATATTCAATCTCATTTGCGCTTTCATTATAGAATCGCTCATCACTGTTTAGATAAATATAGTTTCTTTTACCCTTCATCTCTATCATGGCGGTTTTTAGCTCCGGCATAGAAAAAGGTTTTCCAAGGCGGTATTTTTGCTCATATACCATAACAAGGGTATCGCCTTTTTGGACATCTTTTTTAAAATCAAGCGAGTGCTTAAAGCTCTCTACAAAAATTTTTGCAAGTTTCTTTGAGCCTGTTTCTCTTATGATATCGAGATATGGAGAGTGTTCTATTTTTAGGGTAAGAGCTTCAGTTTTCGTTTCGCTGATAATAGGAGTAGTTTCAAAAATATACTCCCCGTCATGTTTGTATATATGAATCTGCAGCTCATCGTTTAGCGGTATAAATGTTTGCTCAATCTCTCCATTGGCACTTCTTGAGATTTGATAGTGGACGCCGGCAATAATCTCTTCGCTAAGCTGTTGCTCATCTTCATCTAGGTTATAGTAAAGAGGGCTTAGAGGCAGTTTGTTCCTCTCCAAAAAAGATAAATATGTCTCCCCGTCGCTCCAGCGAAAAGTTTCTACACGCGCGCCAAAGAGGGAAGTGGCTAGTAATAAAAATATAAATAATCGTATCATAATGTATAACCGTAACCATAAATTTTAAAAAATAATTTTAAAACTTTAACAAAATTTGCCTTAGTGTGAGGTTTGTTTGATATAATCGCACTATATTATTTACAAAGCAGAAAAAATGAAGCAAATATTCTTGTTCTTTATTATAGCGTTAGAACTTTTTGGAAATGTTGTGAAATCTCCGGTTATTGGGATTAATGAAGACGCGACAGAGGTTACGATTGAGGTTGAAAAGATTGATGTAGGAGTGAGTGGTTTTATTGTTCATGAGATAGACAAAGGGCACAAAACAATTTTAAAAAATGCACTTGTGAAAAGCTATGACAAGGATAGCAAGATTGCAAAAGTTGAAATTAGCGACTATAACGCCCTAAGCAGCAGTGCATTGCCCGATGGAAAATGGGAAGTGAAAATTGGCGATATGGCTGTTTTGGCTTTTGGATACACAAGAGGTATCTTGATAGCTCCAAATGAAGAGATTTATTACAAAATTACTAAAAGTTCAAAACTGCAATGGGTGCATCCTGATATTTTTGCAACAGTTCTTTCGTTTAACGGTCACCCGACACCGCTAAGAGGTGATTTTTCTCAGATTAGCATAGATAGCTCGATAGGGTTGGTATTTATATTTTTGGATAAAAAAGTCTATACGCTCGATGCTAAAAGCTTTAAAATTTTAGCAATTACTGATGCAAATGTGGAGCAAAAAGAGACAAATCTTCCATTTTATACAAGAGTTCCTGAGATAGACGCTAATTGGTGGGGAGAGGGAAGTGACGAGCTTGAAGAGTATGGACCGTACTACTATGAACTTATAGTAAAAGCAAATCCAAAAGATGAGGCTCTTTATGAGATTGTAAAGGGCGGTGGCGAAAAACTAGAAGATTTGCTTGAAGAATTTGATTTTGAAGGGAAAAAAGATGATAGAAAAAAAACATTTGGACTATTTTAGTCAAGTTGTCGGAAATGAAAATATTTATAGCGACAAAGCACATCTTATAGCCTACTCTTATGATGCAACGAGAGAGCATTTTGAGCCTGACGCCGTTATATTTCCACGAAATGAAGATGATATAAGCAAGGTTTTAAAGTACTGCAACGAGCATAGAATCATTATAGTTCCTCGCGGTGCCGGAAGCGGGTTTACAGGTGGAGCACTTCCAAGTAGCGGCGGGATTGTTCTTGCTATGGAAAAACATATGAATAAAATCTTAGAGATTGATATGAAAAACATGGTTGCCGTTGTTCAGCCCGGCGTAATCAATATGGAACTGCAAAAAGCAGTTGAAGAGTTAGGACTTTTTTATCCGCCAGACCCTGCCAGCCAAGAATACTCTAGCATCGGCGGAAATGTAAGCGAAAATGCCGGCGGCATGCGCGCTGCAAAGTACGGTATCACAAAAGATTATGTAATGGCAACCCGCGCGGTGCTTCCAAACGGCGACATTATAAAAGCGGGAAAAAGAACCATAAAAGATGTGGCAGGTTATAACATCAGCGGTATTTTAATAGCATCAGAGGGGACTTTGGCAGTGCTAAGTGAAATCACTCTAAAGCTTATCCCAAAACCAAAAATGACAAAAACGGCAATGGGTATTTTTCCAACAGTTAGTATGGCCATGGAAGCGGTTTATAAAACTATGGCAAGCGGAATTACTCCAGTTGCTATGGAGTTTTTGGACAATTTAACCATAAGAGCCGTTGAGCAGATTTATAAAAAAGGGCTTCCTGTTGATGCGGGTGCGCTTTTGGTAACTGATGTTGATGGAAATCTTGAAGAAGATTTGGACTATCAGCTCTCTGTAATCGAGAAGGTTTTTCGTGAAAACGGCTGCAGTGAATTTAAAATTGCAAAAGATAAGAAAGAGGCTTCTGACATCTGGTTTGCAAGACGTAACGCATCTCAATCCCTCAGTGTTTATGGAAGCAAGAAGTTAAACGAGGATGTAACGGTTCCGCGTTCTGCTCTGCCTGAACTGTTAGAGAGATTTTATGCGATTGCCGATAAGTACAACATTAAGATACCGTGTTTTGGGCACACAGGGGATGGCAATGTGCACACAAACGTAATGGTTGACGGCAAAGACCCAGAGCAGGTAAAAATTGCTTATCAGGCAATAGAAGAGGTATTTCAAGCGACCATTGATTTAGGTGGAACGCTCAGCGGAGAGCATGGCATTGGGCTTGCGAAAGCACCTTATATGTCAATGGCATTTACACCGGAAGAGATAGCACTTTTTAAATCGATTAAGATGGCATTTGACCCAAACAACATTCTAAATCCGGCGAAGATGGGATTGAATTAAAAAGTAATGCAAACAACAAAAAGTAAAGCCTTTCAGCTCTATAAACAGGTAAAGTTTTTTATAATGTCGTTTATAGACAAGGATCTTACCTTTTATGCTGCAAGTCTTAGTTTTTATACAATCTTTACACTGATTCCGCTTCTGCTGATTGTGCTTACTCTTTTTACCTCGATGCCTAGTTTTTCGGATTACTATGTAAAAATGCAAGAGTTTATATTCTCAAACCTTATGCCTGTAAACTCCGAAACTTTAATGGGTCATATAAATGGATTTTTGCAAAACTCCGTCGAGATGAGCATGATAAGTTTTGTTGCGGTTATCGTCTCTTCGCTTCTATTTTTTCAAAACTTTGAGTATATTGCAAATAAAATTTTTCGCGCCAAAGAGAGGGGTATCTGGGATAGTGTGACAACTTTTTGGACACTCCTTACTCTTACGCCAATAGGTCTTGGAGTCTCTTTTTATATAACGGGATATGTCGCCTCTTTAATGGAGAGCAGCGAGTACACAGCCGGTATAAATATTCTTCCGTTTGTTCCGTATCTTATCATCTGGGCACTCTTTTTTCTAATATTTCAAATTTCTGCAAATACTAAAGTCCACACAAAAGCTTCTCTTATTAGCTCGTTTGTGACAGCTACTATTTTTAGCATAGCCAAAAATTTATTTATCTACTATGTTTTTTATAATAAAGCCTATGAGACTATGTATGGCTCATTTTCTATTCTTATGTTTCTGTTTTTGTGGATTTACGCTTCATGGATTATATTTGTTTATGGGCTTAAGTTATGCTACATTATAAATCGCGTATATGAAAATAGAGCTGCAAAAGAGGGTTAAAACCCACATGCCGCCTCTGCTCCATATTGCCACAAAAGAGAGTATTGCGTGGAGTAAAAAGAGATAAAGATTTAGTTCTACTTTTGCTCCATCTTCACCCAAAACCAAAAGCCACTCAAAAAAAGTATCAAAAAAATCTCCAAAACCAATTATATGCAAGAGTATGCTAAGCGGATAAAATGGGGTAAAAAGTATTGCAAGAATAATTGAAAACGGATGGTAGATGCTAAAATTTTGGAAAATAAAGAGTGAAACAGGCAACATAAAGAGATAAACAAGTACAGAAATACCTATAATTTGCCAAAAAAGATTCAAATTTTTGAAGTGGATAAGAAACAAAAATATATAAAAAACTCCGCCGGCGGAGAGCCAAAAGCCAAGTGAAAAGGCAAGCCGCGGAAAAAAAGCAAGAAGCAGCAAAATTGTCACAAGAAGTGTCTGCATGGAGAAGATTTCAATACCTCTGTCGTAAAGCACAAACCCGACAACAAACATCCCAAAGGAGCGAATCAGCGAAGGCGGTGATTCTAAAAACAACAAGTAGGCAAAAAGTGCGCTCACTACTATGATAAAAAGGTCTATTTTTGAGTTTCTATATGGAAAAAATCTTTGTTGCGCGAATTTATAAATTGGCTTTAATAAAAAATAGAGCAGAGTGCTTAAGATTCCGAGATGAAACCCGCTGATTGCGACTATGTGTGAGACTCCAAGATTTGAAAATTTGTTTTGTATATCTTGATCTATCGGAGCATTTGTGTAGAGTGCCTGATAAACATTTGCAACAGTTTTATTTTCGTGCGAAGAGGAGATGTATGAGTCGAGCTTCTGTTTTGCGCTTGTATTCTCTTTTATATTTATAATTTTGCTTTTTGCATAGAAGGTAGTTAAGTAGCCCTGAAAGTTCAAATCCTTCGGCCAAATTTCAAGCGTAAGCTTTTTATCTTTGACATCTTGAAGCGACTTTTTTGCAGTTGTATAAAAAGCAACTCCATCTTCGCTTTTTAATTTTAGTACCTGATATGTTCTGTTGTTTTTGCTTTTTGTGTACTGTTTTAATACGGTGGCTTCGACTAGAGCTGAGTCAAAGCGGGTAAATTTTTGATAGTTTTTGTACTCAAGAAAAAGTGAAACAAGAAGGATAAGTGCAGATGCAGAGATAAAGATGAAAAAGTCCCGTTTTTTGTTAAATAACGAGACTCTCTCTATCATCTATTTAGAGGGGTGGCATTGAGATGGTGTCGTTGGAAAAATTTATATTCGCAGAGCGGGTGTCCACATTTTCATAAATTGTCTCTACGCCTTTTGCATAAGGAGTGCCATCGATAAAACGGGTAAGTTTTTTCTGGAAAATCAGTTTTACATGTCCTGTCGGACCGTTTCTCTGTTTTCCTATGATTATCTCGGCATCCTCTTCTTCTTTCTCAATATAGGTAGAAGTAAACTCTTTACCCTCTGCCTTTGCCGCTTTTTCGCGCTCTTTCTCCTCTTTGTAGAGGTAAACATCATCACGGTAAACAAAGAGGATGATGTCCGCATCCTGCTCAATAGAGCCAGATTCACGGATATCGCTAAGCATAGGTCTTTTGTCGTTTCTGCTCTCAAGTCCGCGGTTTAGCTGAGAGAGTGCTACAATCGGCATACTAAGTTCACGGGCAAGCATTTTGAGTCCACGCGAGATTTCTGAGACCTGCAGGTGTCTGTCTTGGTTGCCGATGCCGCTCATAATTTGGAGGTAGTCGATTACCGCTATCTCTATCTCTGGGTGCTGATTTTTAAGTTTCCTAAGTTTTGAGCGAAGCTGGTTTATGTTTATGCTTCCGTGGTCATCAACATAGAGCTTGGCGCTGTTCATCTTGTCGATAGCTCCATTTAATGAACTCCACTGGTCATCGTTCATATCGCCGACACGAAGCTTTTGAAGAGGAATGGAAGTCTGAATACTTAGAAGTCTAAGCATAAGCTGTTCTGCCGGCATCTCAAGCGAGAAAAACGCCACACCTTTGCCTTTTGTGATGAGGTTGTTAACTGTGTTTAGGATAAAAGATGTTTTTCCCATTGCAGGACGCGCCGCAACGATAACCAAATCGCCTTTTCCAAAGCCTGTCGTCATCTTGTTTAGTTCGTGAAAACCTGTATCAACGCCCACAAGCACGTTGTTTCCGCGGGCCTTCATCTCTTTGATGTACTCCATGGTGTCGAATGTCATCTTTGGGGAGTCTTTAAAGTCGCTTGTCTGGTTGTTCTGGGTTATCTCGTAGAGTTTTTTCTCCACAATATCCACAACTTCCGCACTTGTAAGCTCCTCTTCAACTGTTACTCTTTTTATCTCTGTTGTCAGGGTTAAAAGATGGCGCTTTAGTGATTTGTCTTTTATCTCATCAACGTAGGCTTTTGTGTTTGAGATTGGATTTGCCGAGAGAATTTCAAGCATAACGCTCTCATCAAATTTCTTCATCTTGATGAGCTCTTTTTTTATAAACTCCTCATCAATCGGCTGATCTTTTTGCAAAAGCAGAGTCATGACTTTGAAGATATCCTGATGGGCAGGAAGATAGAAATCATCTTTTTTTAGAGTAGTGCTAAGCTCGTCAAACTGGCTCGGTTCAAAAACTATTGAGCTTAAAATACTTCGCTCAAAAGCTAAATTGTATAAATTATCGTGCATTAAATCATCTCTCTTGCCATTTTTTCAACTTCTTCTACAAATCTATCCACAAGTTCATTCTCGTCGAGATTGGCAACAACTTCGCCCTTTACCATGACAAGACCTTTTCCTTTTCCGTATGCTATGGCTACGTCTGCATGCGCGGCTTCTCCTATGGCATTTACCACGCATCCCATAACCGAGACATTAAGCGGTGCTTTGATGTGTGTTGTTCGTCTCTCTATCTCGCCCACCGCGCTTACCAAATCCGCTTCAATGCGTCCGCATGTAGGGCATGAGATGATGTTTAATCCATCTTTTGCCGCGCCGCTGTCTTTGAGTATCGCACGTGCAACATTTATCTCCTCTTCAAGCTCTCCCGTTATGCTTACTCTCATAGTATCGCCGATGCCATCAAGCAGAAGTGCGCCAAGACCGATGGAGCTTTTTACAGTTGCATGAAAAAGTGTTCCTGCTTCTGTAACTCCAAGGTGAAATGGGTAGCTGTTTTTAGGGCGAAGCATGCGGTATGCGTCAACGGTTCTTTGCACGTCGCTTGCTTTTAGGGAGATTTTAATGTCACTAAACCCCAAATCTTCAAGAAACTTAATGTTGTACTCGGCAGATGCCACCATTCCCTCGGCACTCTGTCCGTATTTATCCAAGAACTCTTTCTCCAAACTTCCCGCATTTACGCCGATTCGTATAGGAATCTTGCGTGCTTGACAAGCTTTTACGACCTCTTTTACACGCTCTTTTGAGCCAATATTTCCCGGATTTATGCGTATGCAGTCCACCACTTCGGCGGCAATAAGTGCGAGGCGGTGGTTAAAGTGAATATCTGCAACAAGCGGGAGTGATATCTGCTCTTTTATCGATTTCAGTGCCAGTGCATCTTCCATCTGTGGAACGGCAACGCGGACTATGTCACACCCTGCAAAATGGAGTCTTTTTATCTGCTCAACAGTAGCCGCAACATCTGAAGTTTTTGAGAATGTCATCGACTGCACGCTGATTGGCGCATCACCGCCAACTGCAACATTGCCGACAAATATTTGTTTGGTTGGGTATCTTTTTATCATAAAGAGATTTTAGCCAGATTGGAATAAAAAAGTGCTTTCTTTAAAAAATGATATTAGAAAACTAAGTGCAAAAATTTAAAATTATACTTTTTCATTGTATCGATGATTTTATAGCAATAAATTTGACAAACTTCTCTATTTTTATGTATTATTAGTAAGTATACTTCCTAATATTTAAAGGAAACAGAGAAATATGATAAAAAAAATACTTCAAGAGCAAAATGCACATTGGAATAGCATGTTGCAACTCTTCGCAAAGCGAGAAAAATTAGATACGCTTATTCGCTATCTCCCTCTTAAACAAATTATAACTATCACGGGGATTAGACGCTGTGGAAAAAGCACATTGGCAAAAGCCGCTATAAATCATCTTGTGCGAAACGGTGTTGATGCTAAAAATATCTTGTTTGTAAATTTAGAACAGCCCTATTTTTTAGAGTTTCATCATAATGCTTCGTATTTAGAAGTCATCTATGAAGAGTATCTAAAATTGCTAAATCCACAAGGCAAAATTTATGTAATTTTTGATGAAATACAGTTCTTTGAAAACTGGCAGGTGTATGTAAAAAGCAAGTATGAATCGAGCGATATTAAGTTTATCATCACCGGTTCAAACTCCTCTATGCTCTCAAACGAACTTGGTACACTTTTGACTGGTCGAAGCCTCAATATTCATCTCGATACTTTTTCGTTTAGGGAATTTTTAGATTACAAGGGGATAGATTATAGCGATGAGTTGTCGCAACTGAGCCACAAAATAGAGATAGCAAGAGCAAAAGAGGAGTATTTGCGTTGGGGCGGTTTTTATGAGGTTTTTACGGTAGAAGATGAGCTGACAAAAAAAGAGCTGCTAATCAGCTATGCAAAAAATATCATCTACCGAGACATCATTCCTCGTTACGCTATTCGCAACAGCGAGAGCATAGAACGGCTATTTTTTTATCTCATAGGAAATGCCGCAACAATGCTAAACTATACAACGCTCGCAGTCACATTTGAGCTGAGTGATAAAACCGTAAAAGAGTACATAAACTACTTTGAAGAGACTTTTTTACTGGAGCGGATTGATAGATTTCATACAAAACCAAAAGAACGCATAAAATCTATGAAAAAGATTTATGTGAAAGATAATGGCTTTTTGCAACTGTTGCCCAAACTCTCAAGCAACTTAGGCACGGCACTTGAAAATGCTGTTTTTAACGCTTTGTCGATGCAACAAGAGTCGGTTACTTATCTTAAAGATACTTACGAGATAGATTTTTATGCAGGTAAAACACTCTATCAAGTGTCGTATGATATAAGTGATGAGAAAACAAAAAAAAGAGAACTAAGCGCTTTTGGATATTTTAAAAAGAGCGATGAAACATGCTCTCTTATTACGCTTGAAACAAATGAAACAATCGAGTATGTCGAAGTAATAAGTTTTGACAGGTTTGTATTGGCATGAAGAGTGTAGTTGCAGGTAGGCGCTCATCAACTTTAAAGTTTATTCAAAGTTGATGAGTTAATCTTAGAATTTAAAATCAAGATTTGTGTAGAAGTATCTTCCCGGCTCGTTAAGAAGCATTGTATTGCCGGCAGAGTTAAGAAGTATCAAGTCAACATAGCTGTTGCTTTGCACATATGTCTTATCAAACAAGTTGTTTACGCCGATTGTTATATCTGTATGCTTATCGACTGCATGTTTGATTTTTGCATTGTAGATGCTCCATCCGCTAAGTTCTTGCTCGCCGTTGTCGCTGTCTATCGTATCCCATCTGTCAGAGGCTTGCATCTCAAAAGTTGCCGTGCTTTTGTTCATGTACTCATAGTTAAATGCGATATTTCCTCTAAGCGGTGCCATATCCGCCAAATCTCTATCACTTTGTGTAGGAGTAGATGCTTTTTTGCCTTTTTTATACGATGCGCCGACGTCTATCGTCATGTTATCGTTTAAAAAGTATGAACCGCTTAATTCTGCGCCATAAACAGTTGCGTCAATATTTTCAAAAGTATAAGCCGTTGGCGATGTGTGCTTAAGATAGATATAGTCTTCAAGCATTGAGTAAAAAGTTTTTGCTTTAAATGTAAAGCTCTCATATGAAGCCTCATAACCCAAATCGATCTCTCTGTTCTTTGTCTGTTTTAGTTCATCATTTCCAGTAATATTATCAACTACAGGATATAGTTCTCTTGCGTCAGGTACACGCGCGGCAGAACCAAAACCTACAAAAACAGAGTTTTGTTTGTCAAGAGAGTATGTTGCAATAATGTTTGCGCTTAGAGCGTTGTAGTCGTTTTCTGCTTTTGTTGCATCATCTGTTTTTATGTCGGTAGTATCAAATCTGGCACCTGCTTTTAGGTTAAGTGCGCCAAATTTTTTCTCTAATGTTGTAAAGAGAGCCTTGTTGTCTGTTTGAGTATGAGACAAACTTACACCCAGAGGAGTAACTACTCCCGTAGTTGCGTTTGTGCTGTATTTTTCCCCTTCCCAAGTTCTCTTACTGCCGTCAATGCCCACAAGCAATTTATATGAATCAATATCAAAACTGTTTTTGAGTTTAACACCCTGCATAGATGTTTTTAAATGGTTTGTGCTGTAGTTTGTGGCACCGCTTACTCTAAACTTAGTATCCATCGGATGGTCGACGTCAGAGTAGTAGTACTGGATGTTGAGGTTTTCGTAGCTGTTTGAGAGATTGTCTATATTGTACTCAATGCTGTATATGTTAGAGTCATCATACGCCGCATCCATTTTTGAGTTTGCATAGAGAACATCATCACTTCTGTTTCCTGTGTAGCTTAGGCGAAGTTCCTGGTCTTCAAGTGTTTTAATAAAAAGTTTTGTCATTATGCTTTTTTTAGCGTAAGCATCTATATCTTTATATTGTGTCTGATAAGCAGCCGTAGCAGGAGCTTTGCCGTCGGCAATAGCATTGTCAACTTGCTGGGCTAGCGTATTTCCGTCACCGTCTTCATACTGACCGCTTGATTCATGCGATGCGCTGATAAGTGCACGAATGCTCTCTGTGCCGCCGCTTAGTGTTGCGCCGATTTTTTTATAGCCCCAGCTTCCAATACCAAACGTCACATCTCCATGAGGCTCTTTTGTGGGTTTTTTTGTCGTGATTTTAAGTCCGCCACTCATTGTTCCGAATGTTTCAACGTCATAAGGTCCCTCTATTACCTCTATCTCATCGATTTGGCTAGCAAGAATGTGAGAAACGGGCGGGTCCATTCTGTTTACACACGCGCCGCATACTTTTGTCCCGTCAACTTCAACAGAGATATTGTCTCTTTTTTGACCGCGTATGTAGATATCGTTCGCGATACCGCTGCGACGATTCATATCTATGCTAGGCACACTGGAACTTAGTGCTTGAGCCAAATCAGCTGACGTTTGGGCGTTTTGGCTAACTTCTGTTATGGTAGTGGACTCGACGCTTATTTTAGGAAGCTCAACCTCTTGCGCGTTTAAAACGGCTACAACAACTAACGATAACGGAATAATTTTTTTGCTTATCATATAATTTACCTTAATTTTTAGAATTAGTTTATTATATAAGCATAGTGTTACAAATATGTTAAATTTTCGTAAATTTCTATGATAAAATTCCACCATGAGCAAAATAGAAAAAATAAAACGAATAATATTGATAATTTTAGGTTTAAGCCTCTCGGCTTATTTGATGTATAGCGGCTTTACTATTTTAAGCCAAGAAGATACAAATTCTTCAAAGGCTGAGATTGCTAGATAGCTGCAAGACTCTGGGTAAATTATAAATTCTCTACCCAAAGTTCTAAACTCCTATCGGGTATAAAATATTTGTCATCATCTTTGTCAATGAACTCTTTTTTAAACAGAGCATCAATAGCCGATTGAAGTGTCTGTTTTTTGATATTGTATTCGTTTAAAATGGGTGCTGCAAAAAAACCTCGTTTATACTTGCCTACTATTTTTAAAGCTATTTTTTGATTGTTACTGAGCGTGTTAAATATGATTTTATAGCTTGAATCTTTTGAGCCCAGTATCTCTTTTATGGCTTCATCGATAAGCTCTTTAGATACTTTTCTCTCTCTGTTTATATAGAGTAAGTGCAAAATATTTTGCACCATCTTTGTCTCGCCGTCACTTTTTTCATAGATATATGCAACCATGTCAGCGTCTAAATCTAAAAATCTTTTTGCATACTCATAGATGGCGTCCACTTTTAAAGGTTGTAGTTCATAGTGTGTTGCAAGTTCATAGAGTGGTGCTTTGTACTCAAAAAGCGAGGTTAGCATATGCCTTTTTGAACCTAAAAATATATAGGAGATATTTTCTCTGTTTTGTATATATTTTCTAAGTATTGCATCCAGTTTTACATCCGTGATATTTGCGATTTGCTGAAATTCATCTATGGCTAAAACTATCTGTTTGCTTTTGCTAAGCGTGGCAATGGAGTCAAAAAAATCATCCATCATCTCTTCAAAACTAAGCGTTGCAACTATTGGTTTTATGGAGTACTCCAGCGTAACAGGGTCTATAGAGGGTTCGATGCGTACTCTTTTAAAGAGTGCGGTGAGGTTTTTAATGGCTGTTTTTATATCTGATTTATGTGAGTTTGAAAATGCCCTAAGGAGCGAATGTGCAAAATGTTCTTTTGAAGTTATGTCAAATATATCTACATAGATGCATAAATAATCCTCTTTGTGCTGCTCAAAAAAGTAGTTTATAAGCGAGCTTTTCCCCATTCTCCTTTTTGAATGAATGAGAAGATTGTTAGAGTACTTTACCGTGTTTGAGAGTTTTTCAAGCTCCTCTTCTCTTCCAAAAAACTCTTCAAAAGTGCTAAGCCTATCATAGGGAAACGGTGAGTGCATAAAACCTTCTTGGTATTTGTATTTAGATACTAAAAGTATAGTGTAAACTGTTTGATAAAGTCAAGACTAAAAGTATTTAAAATTAAATACTAATTCAAGTAAGCTCCACACCCTTCGCAAAGTTCATAGTGACGCAGTGAAGTGAGCCGTGCTGTTTTATAAGCGAGAAGCAGTCAATCCCGATGATATCTTTTGTCGGAAATGTTTCTCTAAAAATTTTAAGTGCCTCAACATCTTGCTTAACTCCGTAAGTAGGAACTAAAACAGCGCCGTTTACAAAGAGAAAGTTCGCATAAGTTGCAGGCAGTCTCTCACCCTCGAAGTAGCAAGCATCGCTCATCGGGAGCGCTATAAGTCTGTATCCGTACTCATTTGAGAATGCCATTAGCTCATCTTTCATAAGTTTTAACTCTTTGTAATGCTCATCGCTCTCATCTTCACATTTGACATACATGATGCTGTTTTCATCGATAAATCTCGCCAAAGTATCTACATGTGAGTCCGTATCGTCTCCTGCCAAGTAGCCATGGGTTAGATATAAAATCCTGCTCATTCCAAACTCGCTTTGAAGTTTTTTACTCATCTGTTCTTTGTTAAGAGAGGCATTTCTATTTTTATTTAACATGCACTCAGAAGTGGTTAAAATGGTATCAACGCCGTTGCTCTCAATCGCGCCGCCCTCCAAGATAAGGTCTACTTTTTTAAGCTCTTTATCGTAGCATCTTTTTATTGTGCTACTCATCTCATTATCTTTTGAGGCTTCAAATTTCCCACCCCAGCCTGTAAATGTAAAATCAAGCAGTTTTACGGTGTTACTCTCTTCGATACAAAGAGCGGAACAATCCCTTGCCCAAGTATCGTTTGTTTCATACTCCACAAAGTAGAGGTTCTCGTTTTGAGTGAATCTGCTCTTTACATTCTCTACATTGTCGCAAACAACCAAACACTCTTGATACTTCGTAATCGCGTTAATAATATTTATAAATGTATTTTGTGCTTCCTCTAAATAAAGAGCCCAGTCACTCTTTGCATGCGGAAATATAATTTGGGTAAAACTCTGTTCCTCAAACTCTGCAATTAGTCGTCTCATTTGGTATAATTCCTTCATGGCTTATATAATTTTAAATAAAAACAATTTTTTTAATAATCTCGACATTATCGCTAAAAGTACCAAAGGAAGAGATAAAATAGCTCTTGTTTTAAAAGATAATGCTTATGGACACGGACTTGCAGAGATGGCTTCCATGGCAAAAGAGTATGGGGTTAAAAGAGCGGTGGTTCGTACATGCCAAGAGGCAAATACGGTAGAGAATTTTTTTGATTATATTTTAGTTTTAGGCGAGATACCTGCTTCAAAGAGTGACAAAATAAGATATACAATAAACGATATAAAAAGCATAGAGAAGTTTCCACAGGGCACAAAGGTGGAGCTAAAAGTTGACACCGGCATGCACCGCAACGGCATCGCTATGAGTGAACTTGATGCCGCTTTTTCAAAAATCAAAGAATCAGGTCTTGTTTTGGAAGCAGTTTTTACCCACCATAGAAGCTCTGATGAGCTTACAAGCGAGTGGTTCTGGCAAAATGATAACTTTAAAAAAGTAAAAGAGAGAGCAAAAGAGTTGTCACAGAAGTTTGGATTTGGCACATTAAGATTTCACTCCTCAAACTCCGCTTCACTTTTTAGGCAACTAGATTTTGACGAGGATATGGCAAGAGTCGGTATAGCGGCTTATGGGTGCATGAAACTTCCATCCGCGCTTAATGTAGAAAATTTAAAGCCTGTTTTATCACTTTGGGCTTCTAAAATCTCATCAAGAGAGTTAAGAGCAGGTGATAGGGTAGGTTACGGCGGCGACTACATGGCTTTAAAAGAGTGCGTTGTCGGCAACTATGATTTTGGTTATGGAGACGGTTTTTTAAGAGCTTGTGCTTGCGGCTACAAGACTCCTGATGGTGCAGAGCTTGTCGGCAGAATCTCTATGGACAACAGCACGTTTGTGAGCAGCGAAGATAAACTTTTGATTTTTGATGATGCCACAGAGGTAGCAAAGTATGCAAAAACGATAAGCTATGAGGTTTTGACTTCGCTAAAACCAGAGATTAAGAGAACTATTATATAACTTTTCCAAAATTTTTATTTAAGCCGCTCTCCGGTTTTCCGATGTAGTAACCCTGAATAAAATTTACCCCCATTTTTTCCAATAAATCCATAGACTCTTTATCTTCTACAAACTCGGCAATTGTTTTTAGATTTAGGTTTGAAGCAAAGTTTATAATGGTTCTGACAATAACTCTTGAGTTCTCATCTTTTGTTATGAATTTAACCAGTGAAGAGTCGATTTTGAGATAGTTTACATTTAGCTCTAGGATGTGTGAAAAGTTAGAATAGCCGCTTCCAAAATCATCAATTGCGATTTTACATCCATGTGCTTTAATCTCTTTTATAAATTTGTTAAGCTTCTCATAGTTCTCAACTCTGTCACTCTCTAATATTTCAAAAGTTATATTTTTTGGATTTGGAAATTTTTCTACATTCTCCAGTATAAACTGCATAGTTTTCGTGTTTTCTATATCGTGAATAGAGATATTGACTGAAAACTCATAATCTTTTTCTTTAAAAAACTCAAATGATTTTCTAACTATTGATTTTGTTATCTCGGGGTATAGTTTTGATTTTATTGCGATATCTAAAAATCTGATAGGCGGTATAACCTTGCCATCCTCTAAAACTATTCTAGCAAGGGACTCATACTTCTCAATCTTTCTTGTAACGGTATTGTATATAGGCTGAAAATATGGAACGATTCTATCCTCTTTGATTGCATTTTTAAGGAGCAATACTCCCTCTATATTTTGAGTTATTCTCTCTTTTGTATCAAGCGAGTTATCATAAACTACGATGCTTTTTGAGTTGTTTTTTGCTATTTGCAGAGCGCCACATTCGCTTTGGTCAATAAAGAGTCTTGGTTGGAAGCAATTCCGCAGCTAAGTGTGATAAAAATAGAGTTGCCGCTAACTTCAAACTCTGATTCTTGAATTTTTGCAATAAGTTTTTTAACTGTTTTTATAAACTCTTTTTGAGGCACATTCGCAGTTGTAAAAAGAGCATACTCGTCTGATGGAAGTTTATAAATAGAGTTTTTGTCTTCGCATATATTTTGTGCCGCAAGCGCAACCTGCTTTAAAATTTTATCGCCGACTTCATATCCATACAAATCATTAATATCTTTAAATCTGTCTATATTTATAAGCGCCAAGTGTAAAGATTCTGAATTTGTGTTGAGAGCGATGTCGTCTATAAGCCTTAGTCTGTTTGGCAGACGAGTTAACCTCTCAAGAAGAAGAGAGTTTTTAAGCTCCTCAGTTTTCTCTTTTACCTTGGTCTCTAGTACTGTATTTAACTTTTTAGATCTGTTGATGAGGTAGCTTATGCCCAAGAATAGAAATATAAGTAAAATAATGTCATATATTATAGAGTAGAAGAAGATTTCTAGGAAATATTTTCTTAAATTCTTTGTGGGGATGTTTATGCTTATAATTCCTCTTACTTCACCTATATTATAGTTATATGCATCGCTGTAGTTCTCTTTTATTACCTTTGGAGCATCATTTATATCTCCGTGGCATTTTAGACAACTTTCATCAACTTTTAAAACATTTGCGAATTGGTAATATTCGCTGTTTTCACTGCTGAAATATTCTGTCTCATTTTTGTTTTCATTAAAATATTTTATAGCTTTTAGTTCATCTGCATTAGCTTTGTTTATAGAGTTTCTAGCGTTATCGGAAACAGTTTTAACAGTAATGTTTAGCGAATTTTTCTCTGAAAATTCTTTTGATATGATGCTTGAGCTAAAAGAGGGAAGCACTTTGAGTGTATTGGAATCTAAAGTTAAGGTATTATTGATAAAGAGGTTTCTATGATAAGCTCTGTTTGCAGCTACATAGTCGTGTAGAACTTTGGCTTCTTGTTTTGCAAATGTGTACTCTCTTTTTTTTACATCATTGTATGTGTAGACTACCTTAGAGATGATTACAATCAAAAAAATAATAGGAATGATTTTTAAAATTTTACTGTTTAAATCATACATCCAATTTCACCAATCCAAGAAATTTATGGTTATATTATAACAGAAACTTTTATTTAAAATCTTTCATGAATTAATTTTTACAATCGTATTAGGAAACACAACCCCGTCAACTCCCAGTAGTGCTAACTCTTCGATTTCATCCTCATTTTCAACCATAACCAATATTTTTGCATCAAAAAGATAGTTCTCGGCCACATTTTGAGCCGTTTTTGCCAATGTCTTTTCTACAACTATATAAGAAGCGCCAAAAGATGAAGCATAAAGCAGTTCCGTGATATTTTTTACCTCTATGGCGGTTGGCATTGAGTTTAAGAAAGTGTGGCTTATTATGTCTAAATTTGTTTCGCTAAATTCAATATATAGGGTAGAAGAGGGCGGCGTGTTTTGTATGGCTTCAATGCTTGAGATGTGGTAAAAGCTCTTACTCTCTATAAATCTGTGTCCAAAAAATATCATTTTAACTTCTCCAAGCACTCTTTTGAGCAGTAGTATTTTCCGTTACTTAAGAGGGCATCATCAAGAGAGCAGTAAATTTTACATGTAGAACACTCAACCATTTCGTTGCTTTGAGGTTCATCTTTTTTCTTTGCATCTACGCCCTCTTGGTTAGATTTTTGCACTTGCGATGGTTTTTTTATAAATATAAAATAAACTACGGCAATAATGCCAACCAGCAATAAAATTTTTAGTATCATATACTCTCTCCGATAAGCAAATAGTGTCTATTTTGTTTTTTTATAATTTTGTGTTTTAAATCATGCGGGACTTCGTCATAAACTCTCTCCCCTTTATAAAAAAGAAGCTTTGAGTGTTTATCGCGAAAGTTTTCGCTTAGTTTTAAGAGCATGTTCGTATCAACAACTGCCCTTGAGGTTACAAGCTCAAAAATCTCACTCTCCATCTCTTCGACTTTTTTTTTCACAACTTTTACATTCTCAAGCCCCAGATCGGCTTTTATAAATTGTAAAAAACTGGCTCTTTTTGCCAACGGCTCAACAAGTGTCACTTCAGTTTTAGGAAGTCCCATAGCTAAAATTAGCCCTGGAAAACCGGCACCCGTACCGATATCTAGGAGATTTTTGCATTTAGGCAAAAAAGTTATCGGAAAAACAGAGTCATATATAAACTCATCAATAGTCTTTTCGTCCTTTGCGCCGGTTAAGTTGTGAATTTTATTCCATTTAAAAAGATGTTCTTTATATTTTTGAACATTGTGAAAAAAATTCTCTGGCAGCTCTATGTTTTGCTCTAAAAGCGCGGTTTTTAAATTCAAAAATATATCCTTTTTTTAAAGCAGGTGCCCCATATCATCTTTTTTTACGTTTAAATAAGCTTCGTTATACTTATTTGATTTCATAATTATCGGTATTCTCTCAACTATTTCTATATCGCTGATAGAGTTTATCTTATCAGGATTGTTCGTCATGAGCTTTATTTTATGTATATTAAAATGGTGGAGTATGAAAGTTACCATCTCATAAGTGCGCTCATCTGTCCCAAACCCAAGCTGATGGTTTGCTTCGATGGTATTTAGCCCCTTGTCTTGCAGAGCGTAGGCATTTATCTTGTTAAGAAGCCCAATGTTACGTCCCTCTTGTCTTAGGTAGATAACCATTCCGTTTGTTTGCGAAGCCATTGTCAATGCGTACTCCAGTTGAGCGCCGCAGTCACACTTTAAACTACCCAGCGCATCGCCCGTTAAGCACTCTGAATGAACCCTTACTATAGGGACCTCGTCTAGAGCTTCTTTAAAAATTACAAGATGTTCTTTGTTGCCCTCTTTAAAAGCTTTTACTTTAAAATTACCAAATCTTGTCGGCAAATTTGCTACTTCCGAAATTTTTATACTCAATTAATGTGCCTATTTTTAACTTTAAAACGGTAAAATATTTTTCAAAATTATAGCTAAAAAGGTTCAATAATGTTTCAAAGATTTCGTAGGACTCGTCTAAATGGTCATCTTCGCTCACTCGTTCGTGAGACAAGCGTAAGTGTAAACGATTTTATCTATCCGCTTTTTGTCCGCAGTGGGGAGGGCATAAAAACTGAGGTCTCATCTATGCCGGGGGTATTTCAGATGAGCATTGATGAGGTTTTAAAAGAGTGCGAAGAGCTGAAAAAACTTGGACTTTATGCGATTATACTCTTTGGAATCCCTGATGTAAAAGACTCTATCGGATCTGATTCATTGTGTGAACACGGCATCATTGCAAAAGCTATACGTGCTATAAAAAAAGCTCATCCCGAGATGTTTGTTGTAACTGATTTGTGTTTTTGCGAATATACCGACCATGGGCATTGCGGAATAATAGATACAAAAACTCAAAGCGTAAACAATGATGCAACGCTTGAAATATCGGCACAGCAGGCAATTGTCCATGCAAAAGCAGGTGCGGACATGATAGCGCCCTCTGGCATGATGGATGGAATCATCCAGACACTCAGAGTTGCCCTTGATGGCGCTGGATATGTAAATCTTCCAATTATGAGCTACTCGACAAAGTTTTCTTCGGGATATTATGGACCGTTTCGTGATGTGGCAGAATCAGCGCCTAGTTTTGGAGATCGTGCAACCTACCAGATGGACCCTGCAAACAGAAGAGAAGCAATAGCAGAGAGTATTTCAGATGAGCGTCAAGGTGCAGATATACTTATGGTTAAGCCTGCTCTTGCGTACTTGGACATCGTAAGAGAGATAAAAGATAACACCTCGCTTCCGCTGGCTGTTTACAATGTAAGCGGCGAGTATGCGATGCTTAAATTTGCCGGTATGAACAACTTGATTGATTACAACAGAGTCGTAATGGAGACAATGATTAGTTTTAAACGCGCGGGTGCAGACATTATCATCTCTTACCATGCTAAAGAGGTTGCAAAACTGTTACAAAAGTAACACTTTGTTCCCTGTTAAAAAGTTTGATATAACTTTTAGAAGCAATCTTAAAGTAAATTACTATAAACTTACGCCTTATTTAAAAAGTTGGGGAATATATATTGAGACATTTTTTAACACTAAAAGATTTTAGCAGAGAAGAGATTTTAGAGATAATTGATATTGGGCTTGAGATTAAAAAAAATCTTGCGTCAAAAAAATATAATCAAGAGCTGAAAAACCAGACGCTTGGGATGATATTTGAAAAAAGCTCAACAAGAACACGCGTTAGTTTTGAGGTTGGAATGTTTCAGCTCGGCGGGCATGCGCTTTTTCTTTCAAACCGAGATATTCACCTAGGCCGCGGTGAGCCTGTAAAAGATACGGCACGTGTAATATCGAGCATGTGTGATATGGTTATGATAAGAACTTACGAGCACTCTATGATTGAGGAGTTTGCGGCTTACTCAAAAGTTCCTGTTATAAACGGGCTTACTGACTCTTACCATCCCGTACAGCTTTTGGCGGATTATATGACATTGGTTGAACATGGAGTAGAAAAAAATATTGTTGTAGCTTACGTCGGCGATGGAAACAATATGACTCACTCTTGGATGATACTTGCTGCAAAACTTGGTTTTGAGCTAAGAGTTGCTACTCCAAAAGGGTATGAAGTCGATGCCAAAATATTGGAAGAGGCACTTCTGTTCGCCAAAGAGAGCGGAGCGGTTATAAAGATTATGAACGACCCAAAAGAGGCAATTAAGGGTGCAACGGTTGTTACTACCGACACTTGGGTATCAATGGGGCAAGAGGAAGAGAAAGAGGAGCGTCTTAAAGTATTTAAAGGATTTATGGTTGATGATGAGGTGATGTCATTGGCTCAAAAAGATGCAAAATTCCTTCACTGTCTTCCGGCATATAGAGGTTACGAAGTAAGCGAAAGCGTATTTGAAAAGCACTCAGAGATAATATTCAACGAAGCAGAGAACAGACTTCATGCCCAAAAGGGTCTGATGGTTTGGTTAGATAGACATAGGTAGAAGCCCTACCGGCTCCTACGCCTAATTGAAAGTCTTTATATGGTTGATAAAACTATTGGTATAATTGTGGCTAGTATCTTATTCCCGTAGCGCTTCTTATCTTCTCAATGGTAGGAAGTGCTATCTCTCTTGCTCTGAGTGCACCTACTTTTAAAATCTCTCTAACCTCGTTTTGATGAGCTTCAAAGTACTCTCTCTTTTCTCTAAATTCTCGAAAATATTCCCACATAACTTCTCCGAGATAAACTTTGAAGTGCCCATGCCCTTCGCCGCCTCTTTTATATCTCTCTTGAAGTTCCTTTAGGTTGTCGCCCTCCAAAAAGAGTTTTGCCATATTGTAAACGTTACAAGTTTCATACTCTTTTGGCTCTTCCATGGCAACATTCTCGGTTACAATCTTTTTGATTGTTTTCATCTGTGCTTTCTCTTCTCCAAAGATATTTACAATATTTCCGTAACTTTTTGACATCTTCTGCCCGTCAATTCCCGGAACTGTTGCAACTTCTTCTTGAACTCTAAACTCCGGAATTGTTAAAATATTTCCATATTGGTTGTTGAATTTTATAGCGATATCTCTGGCGATTTCAACATGTTGAATCTGGTCTTTTCCGACAGGAACAACATCTGAGCCAAAGAGTAAAATATCTGCTGCCATTAAAACAGGATATGAGAAGAGCGAGTGGTTTGTTGCAAATCCTTTGGCAGTTTTATCTTTGTAGCTGTGCGCGCGCTCCAAAAGACCCATTGGCGTAAACGATGAGAGAATCCAGTAGAGTTCAAGCACCTCTTTGACATCAGATTGAACCCAGAAAACTGATTTTTGCGGATCTATTCCAAGTGCCAAAAAGTCCGTAGCACACTGCATTGTTAGCTCACCAAGACGCTTTCCGTCACTTACGCTTGTCATTGCATGGTAGTTTGCTATAAATGCAAATGTTTGGCTCTGTGACTGCGCCTCCACCATCTGTTTTATTGAACCAAAATAATTCCCGATATGTAAATCTCCTGAGGGCTGAATACCTGTTAAAACTCTCATAAATATAACTCCAAAATTTTCTAAATTTTATTTATGTCATTATACATATTTTAGCTTTATTTCGATATGATTAAGCAAAATATGGCAGCCAAAACTGCCCAAAAAAGGATTTATTATGAATGTACAAGTTCATGCAAAAGATTTAGTGCTCCAAGCAAATACAAGAGCTCATATTGAAGCGGCAATAGGGAGTTTTAAAAAATATTCATTGGATATTACTGCGGTAAATGTTAATTTAAAAACAGAAAAAAAAAGCGTTTTGGTAGAGTTTGATATTCATATCGCGCACTCTCAGCCTGTGGTTATTAACCAAGTTGACGATGATTTGGATACAGCGATTGACTTAGCTATTGATAGAGCTACAAAAGCGCTTCGCCGCCTTCATGATAAAGTAATTTCTCATCATGCGACCTCTATTAAAGAGATTGAAGTTGTAGTAGACTGATTATGTATAACTGGATTTTATGGTTTCATATACTCTCGTTTATCTCGTGGTTTGCGGCACTCTTTTATATGCCACGCCTTTTTGTCTACCACGCTGAAAATATCGATAACGAAGGTTTTGTGAAAGTTGTTAAAATTATGGAGATGAAGATTTATAAATATATAGGTCTTCCTGCAATGTGGGCAACTATCTTAAGCGGTGTAGCTATGATATTTTTATCTACCTCTTACTATGGTGGGGTAAATATTATGTCAACCGGTGGTTGGCTGCATGTTAAAATATTTTTAGTTCTTATTTTGATGGGATACTTTTTTTCACTTGGGTTTTTTAGAGAGAAATTTTTAAAAGATGAGTGCAAAAAGAGCGGAAAATTCTTCAGGGTTTACAATGAAGTTCCTACGATTCTGCTTCTGATTATTGTTGCAATGGTCGTTATGAAACCGTTTTGATGTTAATTTGGAAGTGAGGCTTTAGCCTCGCTTAGAGCTAGTATGCAAATAGTGGTTTTTTGGCGGGACTAAAGTCCCGCTTCCGATGAAGTGTTTGCTATTATGATGCTCTTGATGTTATGATAATTCCTGCAACAATAAGTATAAGCCCCAAGAGTTTGTAAAGACTAAAGTTTTCTCCCATAAAAAATATAGAGAAAAGAAAAACCAGTACAAATGTAAGTCCCATAAACGGATAAGCATAGCTTAGCTCAAATTTTGTCATAGCCGCCATCCAGAACATTGATGCCAAAAACGCACTGATAAATCCGCTCAAAATAAAAGGGTCCAAAAAAAGTTTCATTATAAAAATAAGCTTTTCAAGAGATTCAGCCGGCAGAGAACCGTAATTACCGATTCTCCATTTTATGATAAGTTGTCCATAGACTGTAAAAAAGATAGTTCCAAAAATATATATGTACCCCATAATTATTTACCGTAAAAAGTTTTTATAACGTTGCAAACGGTATTAATCTCGTCGTTCGTTAGTCCATAATACATAGGAAGTCTTATAAGTCTTTCGCTCTCTTTTGTCGTGAACTTATCATCTGAGTCAAATCTTCCAAACTTTAGTCCGGCAGGTGCAGAATGGAGCGGTATGTAGTGAAAAACTGCCCCTATATCCTCTTTTTTAAACTCTTCTAGAAGCTTGGTTCTCTCCTCTAAATCTTTGACTTTGAGATAAAACATATGTGCATTTTGGACACAATCATCCGGAATAGTCGGAAGTTCAATAAAACCGTCTTTCTCCAAAAAGCTTAGTTTTTCGTGGTAGCTTTTCCATGAATTGAGGCGATTTTCGTTTATCTCATCGGCTCTCTCAAGCCCTCCCCAAAGATATGCTGCACTCACATCGTTTGGCAGGTAGCTGCTTCCTACATCTACCCAAGAGTATTTATCTACCATTCCACGGAAGAAGAGACTTCTGTTTGTCCCTTTTTCTCTTATTATTTCGGCTCTTTGGATAAATTTTTCATCATTAATAATGAGAAGTCCGCCTTCTCCGGCACTAGTGTAGTTCTTTGTCTCGTGAAAGCTGTATGTCCCAAAATGCCCGATAGTTCCCAGCGCCTTACCTTTATATGTACTCATCATCCCTTGAGCGGCATCTTCTACGACAAAAAGATTATATCTTGAAGCAATATTCATAATGGTGTCCATCTCACACGCTATCCCTGCGTAATGAACCGGCACGATAGCTCTTGTTTTTGGAGTTATGGCTTGTTCAATTTTTGTCTCATCTATGTTGAGCGTGTCAGGGCGGATATCTACAAATACGATAGTCGCACCTCTTAGCACAAAAGCGTTTGCCGTGCTTACAAAGGTAAATGAGGGCATAATAACTTCATCGCCCTCTTTAATATCTAGTAAAATAGCTGCCATCTCAAGTGCATGTGTGCAACTTGTTGTAAGGAGTGCTTTTTTGCAAGGGAGTCTCTCTTCAAACCATTTATTGCATTTTTTTGTAAACTCTCCGTCTCCGGAGATCTTTGTACTTCTCATTGACTCTAAAACATACTTCTCTTCATTTCCGGTTCGTGGCGGTTTGTTAAAATGTATCATCTTGTTTCCTTAAAACTTTTCATAAATTTTGTAGCATTGCTGCCCTCGTTAAATATTAAATCGATTATGCTTACGCCATGCGTAAAGGGCGGAAACATCTGCTCATATTCGCCATAACCGCTATAATCCATCCACTCTACCTTGATATTTTCATCTTCAAACAAACTCTCATCAAGATAGTCTCTTGCCGCTGGACCGCTAAGATAGTGAGTAGCACCGGCGTCTTTACAGATTTGCACAAGTCTTGAAGTCTGTCCCTCTATAAGATTGAAATCTTCGCACTTTGAAATCTTTGTTTTTATCCCTAAAATTTCATTGATAGCCATAATAAACTTATAGTTTATATTGCTCAGCAGCTCTTCATCTGCTACTTCTTTGTAAAGTTTTTCAAAAATAGGTGCATACTCTTTGAAGTGCTTCGCTTTTGAGTAGTTTTGGACAATTGTTTTAAAATGTTTGCTTGCCCATAATTTATCGGTTACTTTTGTCTCGTTTATCTTTTGGTTTAGTGACTCAAAGCGGCATGGGATTGTTATCCAAGCAACGCCGCTGGGTGTTTTGATCTGATTTCTGTTTCGCCAGTCATTTTTTGTATATTGAACACAATCGTAAATAACAAACTCATCAACCATATTTATCATCTCAAAATACCCTTTCCAAGGTATGTAGTTTGATTGTAAAATAGCCACATTTTTCAATTTATAACCTCATCTACTATATAAAGAGGTCTGTTTTTTACCTGATCAAAGATTTTTCCTATATAAAGCCCTATAACTCCGAGTATCCCAAAGAGCAAGCCAAAGAGAAAAAACATAGAAACCATTAAACTTGTCCATCCCTCAACGCTAAAGCCGTATGTAAAATGAGCAACCACTAACCCTACTGCAACAAAAAAGGAGAGCATGGAGACCATGAGCCCAAGTTGAATAATCAGCTTTAGAGGCTTGTTAGAGTGAGATACTATAGAGTCAACAGCCAGACTTATCATTTTAGATAGAGTATATGATGATTGACCATAAGCTCTTGCCTCATGCTCCACGGCAATTGCGGTTTTTTTAAATCCGACAATTTTAACAAGAAGCAGGAAGTCTCTGCTCTTCTCTTTTAGATTTTTTAGAGCATTTATTACTTTTTTTGAGTATATTCCGAAATTGCCGATTGTGTGGTCATGTTCTGATTCTGTAAAATATTCCAAAGTTTTGTGAAACAGTTTTGATGAAAAAGATTTGAAAAAGCTATCTTGTCTTTCAACCCTTCTTCCGTAAACTATGTCATAGCCCTCTATAGCTTTTTGATAAAGTTTTTCTATCTCCTGCGGCTTGTCTTGCAGGTCACAGTCCATAACAACAACATAATTGCCGCTGCAGTAGTCAATTCCTGCGGTAATCGCATAGTGCTGCCCGAAATTTCTTGAGAGTTTGATTGCTTTTACGTTTTTGTCATTTTTTGCAATGTCAGATATCACTTCCCAAGAGTTTTGGGGACAGTTGTCATTTACAAATATGATTTCATAACTATTGCAAATTTTTTGCAGAGTTGCAGTTACTTTCTCATAAAGCTCTTGTATCGATTCTCTGCATCCGTAAACAGGAGAGATTACACTGATTTCCATAAATTTTTAGCCTTTATTTTTTATCATTAATTGGATTTTTATCATATACATATATGTTGTGACTTTTAAGTTCAATTCTATTTACCGCTTCGGTTAGATTGTACTCTTTTGAAGCTTTTTCAAACTCTTCAACTTTTTCTTTCGGGAGAAGAATAAAAGAGTTTTTATCTACATACGATTTGTCATACCAACTGCTGCTTGTGAGCCACTCACCTGCTTGCCTTTTATTGTCATCATCTTCAATAGGTCTTACTTCTATTTTGTTATTACTTAAAACCGTAAAAATATGTGAATGCCAATAAGGTGCATACCCCTTTGTCAGGTTGTTCTCAAGCAAAGTTCTTATTACTTCCTCTCTATTTTTGACTGTTTCTTGTGAAATCTCTCTTTGAAGTGTAACAGAGAGAGAAATATATGATAAAAATATTGAAAATAGCAATAATAATTTGATTTTTTGTGAGAAAAACTTCCACATAACCCCATTTGATATTGATATGATTAACACAAACGGTATTATATATCTAATATTTTCTCTTGCTGCGTATAAACCGTTAAAATGCAAAGATGTAATGCAATAAATGCCAAAAACTATTAAAAAAGCTATGTAGCCGACACTAACGGTGTAAATTTCAAAAGAGTTTAGAGTGTTTCTGTTTCTTATTGCATAAAAAACAGGAGCAAAAAAGGCAATAGGGTAGAGTAGTGATTTAAGTATATAAACTGCGCCATTAAGCGAGGTAAATGTTGTTCTCTCGCCCCAATCCGCTCCATAAAAATTTGCCAAACCTATAAATGATCTCCAGATGTGAGTAGGCAGCTCCTCGTACGATATTAAAAATGCTTTTCCGACGCCTATTTGCATCTGGATATGTGTAAGTATGCTGTATCTATATGCGACCCCCAGCAGTATGCCAAGCGTAAAATAGACGGCTATTTTTTTGTATTTTATATTGATATATTGATAAAATAAAAAAAGAGGCACAAAGAGTGAAGCTATAAAATATATTGCAAATCTACTTGGGTTTTCTGCAACAAAAATAATAGTCAAAACAACAATAAAAAAACCGGCTGTCCAAATTTTCTTTGTTTTCATCTCTTCTTGACTCAGGATATAAAAAAAGTACAAATATGCGATTAGCGCTGTGTAGTACCAGATATAAGCACTCTCTCCAAAAACTTCTCTGGCATACATCGGCGAATAAAGAGCCGACATTCCAATAAATGCTATCAATATTCCTATTGTGTCGGTACCGATTTTTTTTAAATACAAGAATGTCATAAAAAGTGAAAAAGCAAAAAAGCCAATAACTACGATAGTGTGGACATTATATGCAGAAAATCCAAATAAGGTTAGGGGAACGGCCAGAGTATGCTTAAAAACAGTCCAAATATCACCATTAACATACCACCAGCTGCTTGGGTAATAAGAGCCTTGGGTGATTATCTCTTGTGCCAGTATATTTGCAATAGCCGCATCAGAGTTAAAGAAAGCTTTGTAGATAAAAACTTGATAATAGACAACAAAGAAAATATTGGTAATTAAAATTAGTGTTAAGAATATTTTGAGTTTTAAATTCATATTTGCAAATCTTTTGGATTTGCGGGTTAACCCGCAAATCATATAAATAATATCTAATAATGAAACTATACTACATAATCCAGAAATAGTTTAAAAAAACTACTTCTCTCCGCGTTTTTTAGCTTTAAATAAAACAGGTGTTCCGGTAAAGTTAAAAGCCTCTCTTAATTTGTTAGTCAAATATCTTCTGTATGTAAAGTGAAGACCTCTTGGCTTGTTCATAACGATGGCTATTTTTGGCGGTCTTGTTTCATACTGTGTTGCATAGTAGATTCTTATAACCTGTCCGCGCATGCTTGGCAGCTGATGTTTTCTGAGTGCTTTTTCCAAAACTTCATTTAACTGAGAGGTCGATATTCTCTGAGAGTAGTTTTCGTTAATCTCTAAAATCATATCGTAAAGCTTATCGACTCTTTTGTGAGATTTTGCAGAGAGTGTAATGATAGGCGCGTAAGCTAAAAACTTAAATCTGTCTCTAACATTTTCTATAATCTTGTCATAATCTTCTCTGTTTGCGATATCCCATTTGTTTAAAACGATGATACAAGCAAGACGGTTGCTGTCAACCAAGCCTGCAATCTTTTCATCAAGGTCTAAAAGCGGCTCGCTGGCATCTAGCACCACTAACGCCATATTTGAGTTTTCAAGCATCTCTTTTGTTCGCATAAGAGCAAACTTCTCAATTCCTACAATCTTGCCGCGGCGTCTTAGTCCCGCTGTATCAACAAAAGTCAGCTGCTTGCCTTTGTATTCGATGCTCTCGTCAATAGGGTCGATAGTAGTTCCCGCAACGCTGCTTACAACAGAGCGTTCTTCGCCTAAAAGAGCGTTTAAGAGTGAACTTTTTCCAACATTTGTACGACCGATAATTGAGATTTTTATATGATTTACATCATCTTCGTTAAACTCTTTTATTCTATCATTTTGAGCAAAGATTGAGTCGTCTTCAAACTCCTCTTCATTTACGTCTGTGTAGAAGAAACCGTCATCCTCTTCTTCGTCATATTCGGCATCATCAAATTCAAACTCTTCTTCATCTTCTTCAACGATATTTACATCATCTTCTTCATCTTCGTTTTCTTCTTTGATAATGTCACATTCAGGAATTCTGTCATATATCCACTCAAGAAGAGGAACCACACTTCTGTTATGTGAAACAGATATGCCAAAAATAGCATCCGTTCCAAACTCATAGTAATCCCAAAGATTGTCTTTTAGCTTGTCATTGTCTATTTTGTTAACAACAAGTGCTACATCTTTTCCTAATGTTTGAAGTTCATAAAACAGTTTTTTATCTACATCTTCGGGAATAGTTTTTCCATCTACCATGTATAAGATGATGTCAGCTTTTTTTGCAGCTTCAAGTGATTTCTCTTTTATTCTGTCAAAAAGTTCGCACCCTTGGTCAAGTCCGCCGGTATCTAAAAGCAGAGCCTGCTTGTTTATGATAGTAACATGTCGTCTCTTGACATCTCTGGTTGTTCCGGCTATATCAGATGTAATAGCATCTCTTTTTTTAACAAGTCTGTTAAAAAGTGAGCTTTTGCCGACATTCGGACGACCGATTATTGCGATTTTTTTCATATTTTGCCTTAGTATAAGTGAAGAAAATTTGTAGTTTATTCGGAATTATACCGAAATATAAGAGGAATTTTAGGTTTATGGAGAGACTAGCGTATAGCCGAGGCTATACGCTAGTTAAAATTTATTCTGTAGGAAAATCTTTTTCAAGACCTTCTAAAGCATTTTTAGCTTTAAATTGTTGCCACAGTGCTTGGTCGTTTTTGAAACTGGTTTTTATGTTGTTTTTTATCTGTTCATTTGCAGAACTTTGTGAAACTGCAACAAGCATATAGATAGCGCCGGAAGGTGCAGTCCAAAAATCAACAGCTTTAGAGCCGACCAAATCAACTTTTGCTACTTGTTTAGTAACTGTCTCTACTGCTTTGTCAACCGTTTCGCTTCCACCTGTACCTGTTGTTCCGGTGTAGATACTGATTTTGTCTTTAACTTGAGATTGTATCTGCTGAGCTAAATCTGAACGTCCGTTTGCAAGAGCAACTCTTCTCATATAATCCATACCGGCAGCGCTTTTTTCGGCTATGCCGACACCGGCATAAGAGTCCCCTACATTTGGTATACAAGTCCATGTAGGAGCTTTTACGTTCTCTTGTTTACACTCAAAATCAGATCTCTCCTCTCCTACTTTTACTTCCTTGCTACAGCCAGTTATCGTAGCCAAAAGCAAGCCTGCCAACGCCATTAATGAAACAGTTTTGATCATTTTTTGATCTCCTTTTTTTTCTAAAATCATTGTAGCAGGTTTAATCTTAAATAATATTTACCGATTAAAGCAGCTTTATCTATCAAATTAAAAGTATAATACTGCCATGAAATATTACAGTTATGAAAATTTTAAAAATGATACGAAAGTCTTGATAGAAAAAGTCAGAGGATCTAACTTTGAAGCAATAGTCGCAATAGCAAGAGGAGGGCTTACTCTTTCGCACGCTATGGCAGAGGGTTTGGATATTCGCCAAGTTCAAAGTATAAGATGTGAACTTTATGACAAGAGCCAAAAAAGAGAAAATATCACTATCTTTGGAGCGTGCGAGTTTAAAAATATAAAGCGGGTGTTGGTGGTGGATGACATTTCTGACAGCGGAGATACGTTAAATGCGGTTATGAACTACTTAAATGGTGAGTTTGATGACATAGAGTTCAAATCCGCAACTCTTTTTTATAAAAAAACATCTATTTATGAGCCTGATTTTTGGGTAAATGAAGCAGATGACTGGATAGATTTTTTTTGGGAGAGAGATTTTTTAAAATAGTCTCAATCCCGATTACTACTACTTTTTGTGAGCCTTTATCATCTCATAAGCTTGATTTATCTCTTGTGTTTTCGCGGTTGCCTCTTTCATGTAACCATCATCTTTGCCTTGGGATTTGATGATGTCTGGGTGGTACTCGCGTATTAGTTTTCTATACGCTTTTTTAATCACATCCATGTCATCGCTCTCACTTACGCCCAAGAGTTTGTATGCATCGCCTATATTTGCTTTTGGTTTGATGTTATGAACCATCTTTTCAAACTGATCAAATATCGCATGATAGGCATTTGGATCAAACTCAAACGCCTCGGCAATTCTAGCTAAAATTTCCTCTTCTCTCTTGCTTACTTCTCCGTCCACAAATGAGAGCTGGATTAAAAATCCCATAAATTGATGCTGTTTTGCTCTCTCTCTTTTTATGGCGCTGCCAAGAGTTTGAGCAATTTCATCTAAGTTGTCAAACCTATCTTTTTGCTCATTGAAAATCTCTTTTAGTATGTCTTTTGTCTTTTGTGGCTCTGGAAATATAGCCGAAATGTCATCAAACATGATGCCGATAAGCTCTGCTTCAAGAGCATCGACCTTTCCGTCAGCTTTAGCAACTTTTGCAACAAGTGCTACAAAAAGACCCAAATCGCTCTTTTGCAGAGACTCTTTGCTTATAGAGAAGTTTTTAAACGCCTCCTGAGAATAAGCCGTATATTTTGAGTAGCTCTTGAATATCCAGTAAAAAAATATGCCCACAACCGCCAATAATATTATATTTCCCATACCTATCCTTTATATTTTTGAAATTTCATGATAAACTCTTTTTGCACTTATTTTTCCAATCCAAAAAACTTCATCCATCAAGCCCTCTTTTAAAAACCCATCACTGTCGTACCCAACAAGCACATCCACTATTTTGTCATCTTTGTCTAACGGTTCTACATGCAGATTATATATATTTTCAATTCCATCAGAGAATTTTAACATCGCAGGCTCTTTTTTCTGCCCTTCAAGACATTGGTAAGAGACGTTGTTTTTGTCGTTATTAGCTCCGATTGCAAAAACGGAATGATTTTTTTCTCCAAATGAGCAGCCATGTTTGCTGTTTAGGTATACGCTTAGCGTATCATCGCCGATAAATGTTTCAAGAACTTCCTCTTTACGTGACTTTTGTTCTACTTCTCGTGTGACAAACTGGAAGCTTTTAGTGTCAAATCTTGTTTTGTTTACAATTTTTGTCTTCTCTTCTACAAGTTTTACTTCTTTATTTTTTTGATCAAAATAGTATGTTTGAACTCTTGTTTTTTTTGTTGTCTTTTTTGTTTTTATAAAAATATCCGGTATATATTTGCCATTTTTAATTTTGCCTTTGCTTGTAAAAGTTTCAACTCTATTGCTTAAAAGGAGTGCCGCAACATCTATAGTTTTTGCAACAAGTTTTATCTCATACTCATGACCATTCTCGCTAAGCGTAACATCTGCATAACCAACAAGACCAAACATTGTTACATGTACGTCATAGCGTGTTGAAACATCTTGTGCAAAGATAGAGCTTATCAATAAAAACAGAATAGATAAAATTTTCATTCCAACTCCTTTAATGTAGTAAGTATTGTATCAAAATTTAGATTTAATTATAATATGAAATTATATTAGACTTTTTAATTTATGATTAATCAATATTTCCAAAATAAAAATCTACATAAAATTTCAACATGTAGTTTGGGTCATAATCGTACTGTCTATGAAAACTGACACCCGGTTGAACCTCATATGTAATCCATTTGCGAAAAATATTTTGACGCCAAGAAGCAATGGTTGAGTAATCGCTTATGCCGTTGTATTGCTCTGGATGCTCATCACACACATATTTTGAGTTTCCCCAAAACTGCTGTGAGATGCTAAAACCCTTTCTTTTTGATAATGTTAAGTAGTGCGAAAAGGCAACTGCATAGTTAAATCCATCCACATGCGCCTGTGTTTTGCGATGAAGTGTCGTTCTAAAAATAGAGTTTTCCCTTAATGTTCTGTCAAAATATATGTTAGTCTCTTCGCTCCAATCGGATTCTAATGAATATTTGAACTGCTGTGTAGGCTGTATCAACCACTTCTCAAGTTTAAAATCTTTAGAGTATCTGGCTTTTACATATGTTACTAAACTGCTAATGCCTACTGAGTATTTTGATTTTATATCTTCATACATCGGCGCGGTATAGTTAACTCCTACTTCTGTACTTTTTTTAGTTGTATCAACCGGAATGGCAGTTTCAAAATAATTTTCCTCAACATCGTCAATAAAAAGCTGAAAGTTTTTCTTAGTTCTGCTTAGCGGTATTTGAGCTCTTATTTTATAATTAAGCTCCGTTGGCTCTTTTGATTGAAAAACCGAACCAAGACGAATACGAAGATAGCTAGTTTCTGTTTCATCAATATATTTATCGCTTTTGAAAAATGCGTCTATTGAGTTTTGGTCTTGAAAAAACTCTTTGTCAAGTGCTGAAGACATATCATCACATGTCATATTTTCATCAGAATCTTCCATCCAGCCACTGATTCCGCTATCGACACTGTCAAATAAATTTGTTACACTTTTTGAGAAATTTTTCTGTTTTTCATCAATATACTCAGGAAATGTCTGCCCCGACTGGTTGTTATCTTGGGCTGCGTTAAGGGTTAAGGTTATGTAGAAAAAAATAGTCGTCAATCGCCACATCATAAAACCCCCCTTTTCGCATATGAATTATTATAGCCAATTTCAATTAAAAAAGATGGGTATACTTTCGTCCATGAAAAGAATAAAAGAATTAAACAGCGGTGTAAAATATATGCTTTTCGCATCATTTTTGTTCGCAATTATGGGTGCATTTGCAAAACTTGCTTCAGAGCATATGAGCTCTCTTGAAGTTGTGTTTTTTAGAAATATTTTTGGCGTAATTTTTATAGGGTATGCTCTTTATAAAACTCCTATGGTGCAAAAAGGGGGAAGACCTTTTTTGCTTTTTTTCAGGGGTTTGATGGGATTTTCGGCACTTTTGGCGTATTTTTACAATGTGGCAAATATACCGCTGGGGGATGCTATGACCTACTCAAAAACAGCACCAATTTTTACGGCAATATTTGCTTGGCTTTTTTTAAATGAAAAACTCACTTTAAATGGGTGGCTTGCTGTTTTTGTCGGATTTGGAGGCATTTTGCTTATTGCCCAGCCAAGTGGAGCCGGATTTAATAAGTATGATTTGTTGGGAATTTTCAGCGGGGTTGGCGCAGCTCTTGCATACACATCCATCCGTGAACTTAAGAACTATTACGACACGAGAGCAATAGTTTTATCGTTTACTTTGGTGGGGACGGTAGCTCCAATAATGCTTTTTATCCTCTCGAAATATTTTTACATAGCAGAACTTGATTTTATGTTAGGCGAGTTTGTTATTCCTAGCGGATTTACTTGGTTTTATGTTATCGGGCTTGGGGTTTTGGGAACGCTCTCGCAGTACTACATGACCAAAGCTTACGGCGAAACAAAGGCTGGAATTGTAGGCGCTGTTAGTTACTCTAATATCATTTTTGCAATTTTAGTAGGAGTAATGATAGGTGACTCTTTGCCGAATTTTATAACTTTGTGCGGGATAATTCTTATTATCGCCGCCGGAGTAATGGTAGCAAAATCAAAATAATTTTAGATTAAATCCGTTATGATATAATCACTTTCTATTTTTCAAAAGGTAAATATATGAAATTACTCGCCGGACCTTGTGTTATTGAGAGCGAAGAGAACATTTTTAAAATTGCTAAGGCTTTAGAAGTTTATCAAAACGACCCGACAATAGATTTCTATTTTAAATCTAGTTTTGATAAAGCTAACCGCACATCGCTGAATAGTTTCCGCGGTTTGGGGATAGAAGAGGGTCTTAGAATTTTAGAAAAAGTTAAAAACGATTTCGGCTACAAAGTTGTTACAGATGTGCATGAGTCGCATCAAGTTCCCATTGTAGCCGAGGTTGTCGATATGCTTCAAATCCCTGCATTTTTATGCCGCCAAACAGATTTATTGGTTGCATGTGCAAAAACTACAAAAGAGGTAAATATCAAAAAAGGGCAGTTTATAAACCCGCCTGATATGAAATACTCTGTGGCGAAAGTGCTTGAAACCCGCGGTTGCGATGAGGTAAGTTATGAGGCATCCAAAAAACACGGAGTTTATCTGTGCGAGAGAGGAAGCTCTTTTGGCTATGGAAATATCGTTGTAGATATGCGCTCGCTAGTTATTATGAGAGAGTTTGCACCGACTATTTTTGATGCAACACACTCTGTTCAGATGCCCGGTGCGCTTGGCGGAAAAACAGGCGGAGACAGAACAATGGTGCCTTATCTGGCAAGTGCGGCTGCAGCCGTGGGAGTTGATGGTTTCTTTTTTGAGACGCACTTTGACCCAAGCATAGCACTGAGTGACGGTCCAAATATGATAAAACTAGACGAGCTAGAAGCTCTGATAAATAAAATTAAAAAAATACGGGAGATATAGAATGAATTTAATTGAAGGTAAATTAAAAGTAGTAAACGGCAAGAAAATTGCAATAGTAAGTACAAGATGGAATCACTTCATTGTTGATAGACTTGTTGAGGGCGCAAAAGATGCATTTGCTCGTCATGGCGGAGATGATGCTGATTTGACGCATGTATTGGTTCCGGGAGCATTTGAACTTCCAATGATAGTTGATCAGCTTCTTGCTAGCAAAAAATATGATGCAATCTGTGCACTTGGCGCTGTTATCCGCGGAGCAACTCCTCATTTTGATTATGTTTCGGCTGAGGCAACAAAAGGGATAGCGACTATGAGCCTAAAATATCAAAAACCGGTATCTTTCGGACTTTTGACAACTGACACAATCGAGCAGGCTATTGAGAGAGCAGGCACAAAAGCGGGAAATAAAGGCTTCGAAGCGATGACGGTTGTTATCGAGATGCTAGACCTTTACGAGAATCTGTAATTATGGCAACTAGACATCAAGCCAGAATGGCAGTTGTAAGTCTGCTCTATGCATTTGATTTGGGAAACGGAAACATTGCAGAGCATACGGATGAGATTTTAGAAGAGAAGAAGATTCGTAACAAGCAAAAAGATTTTGCACTCACACTTTATGAGGGCGTTATGAAAAATATTACGCCGGTTGACGCGGCGATAGTTAAACACTTAAAAGAGTGGGATTTTGAGAGACTTGGAGCTATTGAGAGAGCAACTCTTAGGCTTGCAACTTATGAGATACTTTTTGGCGAACTTGACTCTGCCGTTGTTATAAATGAAGCTGTTGAAATCACAAAAGCGTTTGGAACAGAGCAGTCTCCAAAATTTATTAACGGCGTGTTAGACGCAATCTCTAAAGACAAATAGTAAAAACAGCTCCCTCTTGGGAGAGTTGTCCGCGCTTTAAAAATAATTTTTAAAGCTTAGTACTCATCACGAACAAGATTATGGCATCGAAAACAAGCGTGTTCTATGTAGGTGTAAGCTCTTTGTGCCTCTTCTCTGCGAACTTGACCTGATTGATTGTATTTGTTTGCAATCGAATCTAAAATAATTTGAACGTTATGGCTGATGATTTGTGCACTCATAACCGCTTCGCCCGCCCTGTTTTTTTTATCATTAGGAAGCATCGCAGCAAACTTCTCTTTGCTTCCGAGTAAATCTTGTGCATGCTTTGCAAAACGCTTGACAGACTCTTCTACACCTTTTTGATCACTTGTGATAAACCCTTTTTGTACTTCACTAAGCTCCGCATTTAAGAGTAGCATATTTGATTTGAGGTCATAAGCAATAAGAGAAGAAGAAAAGAGTGATGCAAGAGTGAATGCAGTTATTGTTTTATACATGAAAAATCCTTTATTTTGTAATACTAGATTGTAGCATAATGTTTTTTTGATTATTATTTTATGAAGCCTAGTTTGCTCTTTATCGCTTTGTTGTGAAAAAAAGGGTAAAATCCAATCACTAAAAAGCGAAACGGTTGGAAATGAAAAGATTAACAAAAGAAGAAGCGCTTCATCTCATAAAAAATGCAGATTTAAAAGAGTTGGGGCGTATGGCAACGAAGCGCAAAAAAGAGCTTCATCCAGACAATATCACTACTTTTGTAGTAGATAGAAATATAAACTATACTAACATCTGCTGGGTTGATTGTAAATTTTGCGCATTTTACAGACACGAAAAAGATGCGGATGCTTATGTTTTAACGTTTGATGAGATTGATGCAAAGATAGACGAACTGCTTGAGATAGGCGGAACGCAGATACTTTTTCAAGGCGGAGTGCATCCAAAACTAAAGATAGAATGGTATGAGGATTTGGTCGGACATATTCACACTAAATATCCCACAATTACCATCCACGGGTTCTCTTCAATTGAGATTGATTTCATTGCTAAAGTCTCTCACATAAGTGTTGAAGAGACTTTGGAGCGACTTCATGCCAAAGGTCTGGCTTCTATCCCAGGGGCTGGGGCTGAGATACTGAGTGATAAAGTTCGCGACATTATCGCACCTAAAAAAATAGACTCTGAAGTTTGGGCGGATATTCATAGAAAAGCTCATAAACTAGGCATAATGTCAACGGCTACGATGATGTACGGAACTGTCGAGAGCGATGAAGACATAGTAGAGCACTTTGACATGATAAGAAAACTTCAAGACGAGACGCACGGTTTTAGAGCTTTTATCATGTGGAGTTTTCAGTCTGACAACACTGAGCTGCTTCGTCAGATACCCGATATGGAGAAACCTTCGTCTAACCGCTATCTAAGACTTCTCGCAGTTGCAAGACTATACCTTGACAATGTGTCAAATATCCAGAGTTCATGGGTAACTCAAGGTCCGTACATCGGGCAGATGGCATTAATGTTTGGCGCAAATGACTTAGGCTCAACCATGATGGAAGAGAATGTCGTAAGCAGTGCCGGAGCAGCGTACAAAATGGCTAAGAGTGAGATGGTGCATCTTATAAAAGATATAGGCGAAATTCCTGCCGTGCGAAATACGGCTTATGAAATTTTAGAGAAATTTGCATAGATGAAGAAAATAGTTTTAATATTACTCGCTTTAGGAAATATAATAATGGCAGCAACAATAGAAGAGATAAAAGTTAAAGATACGA
>JBAZDX010000017.1:0-49229 GCA_041654255.1 Sulfurimonas sp. | reverse complement strand
ATGCCTGACAATATTGTGGTTTTGCCCGATAAGCTCGCTTTTTGTATAGCCGCTGATATTGCAAAACTCATCGTTTACAAAAGTTATTATTCCGTTGACGTCAGTTTTGGAGATAATATTGCTTTTTTCAATGGCTTCTTTATACTGTTTTAACATGTAGCACTTTCTTTTTAATACAATTATACTACTTCTTAAATTTGATTATGCAACAATAAAAAAATATGTCATAGTTACAAAATTTGATTAAACATCGTGCTATCCCAAAGAGTTCCGTCTGTAAATGTAACTTGCTCAATTTGATACTCAGGTGCATCGAAATAATTAGCTATTGTAATTTTATCTTCGCTGTTATTGAGAGTAAAATAGAGATTAGATTGGTCCTGCGTAATTGTTACATCGGCCGCAACAATTCCCTCGCCGAAATGAATAATATCGTTATTGCCGATATTCCAACTTTGATCATAAATCGTATCCTGCCCATCTCCAAGATTAAAGATGTAAGTGTCATTGCCGTCTTGACCGTCAAGATAATCATTCCCTTTTCCGCCGATTATAGTATCTGCATCCATAAACCCTGAAATACTATCGTTGTTGTCTGTTCCTCTTAAAACTACCATACTCTCAATCTGCTGTGAAGTAAGAGTCGTTCCGTCGGCAAATGCAAACTCTTCTATTTTTGAAGATGTACTCATAAAGTAATCCATAACGGTAATCTTGTCTGTAGTCCCTTGAATGGTTAGGACAAGATTATCATTTATGCGTGTTACATCAAGATTATCACTTGTGATTCCCTCACCAAATCGGATAGTGTCTTTATTGTTAGAGTTCCAAGAACTATCATAAATCGTATCCTGCCCATCTCCAAGATTAAAGATATAGGTATCATTTCCATCTTGACCGTCAAGATAATCATTTCCTTTACCACCTATAAAAACATCATTTGCCTCATATCCATAAAGGTTGTCGTCCCCGTCAGTTCCTCTTAAAACTACCATACTTTCAATCTGTTGTGAAGTAAGAGTTGCTCCGTCAGCAAATGCAAACTCTTCTATTTTTGAAGAGGTATTCATAAAGTAATCCATCACGGTAATCTTGTCTGTAGTCCCTTGAATGGTTAGGACAAGATTATCATTTATGCGTGTTACATCAAGATTATCACTTGCAATTCCCTCGCCGAAACGAATAATATCTTTGTTGTTGGTGTTCCAAGAACTGTCATAAATCGTGTCTTGTCCGTCTCCAAGATTGAAGATATAGGTATCATCTCCATCATCACCATACAGTTGGTCATCGCCTTTTTTGCCGTTGATTGTATCTGATTCCATAGACCCTGAAATACTATCGTTATTATCTGTACCTCTTAAAACTACCATACTCTCAATCTGTTGTGAAGTAAGAGTTGTTCCGTCGGCAAATGCAAACTCTTCTATTTTTGAAGATGTACTCATAAAGTAATCCATAACGGTAATCTTGTCTGTAGTCCCTTGAATGGTTAGGACAAGATTATCATTTATGCGTGTTACATCAAGATTATCACTTGTGATTCCCTCACCAAATCGGATAGTGTCTTTATTGTTAGAGTTCCAAGAACTATCATAAATCGTATCCTGCCCATCTCCAAGATTAAAGATGTAAGTGTCATTGCCGTCTTGAGCACTTAAAATATCATCCCCTTTTCCGCCTATAATTAGATCATCTCTATCTCCACTATAGACAGTATCATTGCCGTCTAACCCGACTAAAATAATATTTTTATCTCCATAATAGTTAATATAATTTGTACCATCTACATCGTATATAATATTTGAAGTTTCACTATCCATATATCCCAATTCGGCAAACACCGCTTTTACATCTACTTGTGTACCGATTTGTGTAATCATAGTTTGGAGTGTCTCGCTCCAGTTCCATCCCATTATAGAGAAGTTTTTCCCTGCATATTGTATAAGTTCAAGTTGGTCTATCAATGCATCTCGTGGGCTAGTAAGCTGTAATGTCTCCAACTGTGCTATCATCGGAGCCACATCAAATGTAAGACCATTTTCATCGATATTCATCGTGATAGAGTCAAGATAAGGAGCCAATCTTGTTTGCATTACCAATCCTGCGTATACCGACTCTACCAACTCTTGATATGCTTGTTCAAGTATAGACAATTGTCCGTCAAACATATCTATAGAGATAGTTTTTGTTGTTTCATCAACACTCATTCCTAACCTAGCAGTTGTATTTTCGCTACTTTCCCACGGCATACGGTAAAAATGTCTTCCGTTGAATTGTTCTAAAACATTTAACATACTAAATTGTTCTGCATTTAAATTTGTAGTAAGGGTATAACCGTTTTCTGTTGCTTCAGTAGCTATATCTTTAAATCCGCTTGTTGCTCCCCAAGCTAAAAGTAGTTCATCCATAAATGCTATCTGTTCATCGTGAGTAGTCAGTGAGGAATATTGTGTCAATATATCTGTAAGTACCGCTCCCTCTGTTGTTTGCATACTCATCGCCTCTCTTAAATCACGAACCATCCCACTCCCTTGCATCTCAGGCAATGCTGATGCTGTTTCCGTTAGAGGGATAGTGTCTGTAAACTCTCTATAAAAACTGTTTGAGTCAAAGAGGTAGTTTCCGACTGAGCCTACATCGACAGTTGCACTTTCTCCTGTTGTTCCGTCAGATTTGGTGAAAGTTCCTTTGGCAGTTTGGACACCGCCGTTTACAGCAATGTTTGTTTGAGTAGATGATAAAGAGATAGAGACTATACCTGCTTGAGTAAGTGTTTTTAGTTCATTAGTTTCAGATATACCATTTTGGTTAAGGTCTTGCCATAATCTAACATTACCAAAGTTAGTATCATTTATATCAAATATACCGTTAGCATCACTATCTTCCGCACTAAGTGCCGCAAATCCATCTGTTGCTTTTACTCCGTTTACGAGTGTTTGGTCTCCAAAGAGTTCACTGCCGTTGTCTATAGTTCCGTTTGCGTTACGGTCAAGAACTAAAAGTGCATCATCACTTTTTACCCAGCCTGTAGCTGTTTTTACTCCATCTCCGTCATGGTCAAAAAGGATAGGTGAGTTTATATCGATTTGTATGGTTTCTATACCGTCTCCATCTATATCAAAAACAAGAGGGTCAATACGAGGCGGTGTCCAGTCTTGAGCAGAGTTGAAGAGACCGTTCATGTCTGAGGGGATTGTTGAATGGTTATCTGCATTATAAGCAAAATCACCGAACAAATATGCCCCAAGTAAAGAAGCATTGGCACTTGGCCACAATGCACCTTCTGTCCCTGATGGATTTAGCCCTGCCAATTCCAATGCTTTCCAAGTGTAGTCGATGCAACTGTTGCTATGAACCCAATAATCATCATTTCCGAAGCCGTGTTGAGCGGAGAGATTACTTTCTACTGGACTACCAAAATTATATAAAGTATCAAACTGCTCTTGCGTAAGCAGTATCTCTTTGGAAGAGTAGGCAGGATCTCCTGCATAGTTTGTTCCATCGTTATTTACTACTCCATCGCTTGTATATCCTGCATTGAGTTGTTTACCATCTCCAGAGATAATATTGCCATTACTATCTTTTTGATAAATCTCATACCACATATGTCCTGCTAATGATTTAGGTATTAATCCCCCACCTGTATATTCTGTCCCAGCTGACTCTATATGAACTCTTAAATAATATGTTGTTGCCATTGTTTTTTCCTTTTTATTTTTATACTTTTCTGCTATGTTTTCTAATTCTAAATTCAAGAATTAACTCTTTAGGAAGCTCTACGTCTTCCAAACTTTCTACTCGTATATGATAGTTTTGTAGCCTTTGCAAATCAGCCACCATGATAGTTTTGGCATATGTGCCATTGTCTCCACCATACAGAGGAATAGATGCCACGAACTCGATTTTTTCTCCATCTTTAAACTCTTTTTTTGTCATCTCTGGCAACCGACTAGCACCACTCCAAACAGTCATATCATCACTTGCCAGACCAAGAGGGGTAAGCGTTACTTTTAGTTTAAAGTATTTATTTTCTTCTTTTGGTATTGGAATATTATTTTTCATTCCTTTAAAAACTGCATGCAAAATGCTTCTTTGCTCATCTGTATATTTGATATCTCGCTCATAGCGAATAACTAAATCAAACCTCACCAACGATCCCCAAATATTCCAAGGTGCTTGAAAATCGGTCTCATAAACTGTGTCTTTTTTGGAAAAATCAACCGGAACACTTAATGGTACTTTCGCGTACTCTTCATCACACCCGCTAAAACTAAACATTGCCAATACCGCCAGTACTATATATTTTACTTTCATCTTTACCTCTCTTTATTTTTATCTTTTATATTTTTTAGTGCTTACTGCTTTTTATTATTTAAGCTGTCTTTTTTTCAAATCAAAGATTATTTAAACACATAAAAAATCATTTTTTATAGTAGCGGTTTTTGTATAGCGTATAATCATATATTGTGATAAATTAACATTATTTGATGAGTTTGTGTAATTTTGTAAGACCGTTTTCATTAAAATCCATTGTGATGAAGTCAAGATAAGGAGCCAATTTTGTTTGCAATAGTTGATAATTAATGGAGACAATAATTAATGGGGGACAGGCTATTTTTCAGACTACTATATTTTTAGGTCTGCCACGATTTCCAAGAGTGGTAGAAGCCATTGTTTGTGTTGCATTATCTTGCTATTTTATAAAATTAACTGATTAAAAGTTTGTCTACTTTATATGGGTATTCCACAGAGGCTCGCAATGACAGTCAAAAAATAATTTTTACTTATCCTCAAGATTGACTATTTTTAAACTCACCAAATGGAGTCCAACTTCTCTCTCATCTCTTCCCTCTAGTTTTTCTTTTAAAACAAACGGTTTTGGCGGCACTATCTCTATCGTGCTGGCGTTGTTTGCGTTCTCAAATGTAAGCAGATATCTTCTAGGTTTATTGTGCTGGGGCGTAAACTCCATTTCACTATCTCCTACTCTAACCTTTACGACATTTCCTACATTTTCGCCGTATGCTCCGCAAACTATCTCGAGTTTGAATTTTTTAGGAAGCGGATCTGCAAATGTCAGCAGCGCACTCGGATGCAACGCGGCATCCGTCCATCTTCCGACTTTATCGGAGTATGAGACTCCCTCTATATTTTTCAAAAAGCTTGGAGAGCCATCTTTTTTAAATAGTATGGCATCGCTTATCGAAGCGTTGTATCTCAATCCGTTATTTTTTACCATATTGATATTTTCAATTATCTTTTGACTGTCATAATCTTTGCTCAACCCATTATCAAGACTCTCTATCTTATAATCTCTTGGTAACTTTAGTCCTTGGATTCTAAATTTAGAGCCGACTATACCCTCCACTGCGCAATATTTTTCAGATACGTTGCTATCAAAAATATAATTCAAAACAGTACACTCGTCAATCCACAAAAACCTCTCATCCTTGCTAAAATGCTCTAGCTGTTCATAGAGTTTCCAAGCGTTATTAAACTGAAAATATGGCTCTACATTATTTTCTAAAATCTTAAATAATACGGGAAGCGTATAGTGATTTTCTCCGAGTGTTACCGACATCTTTTTAAAATTCGGTTTAAAACTCTCTGACATTTTTGGAAACTTCCAAAAACTGAGTATATCACTTCTCCACTGATTTAGCTTCTTATCAAAATCTCCAAAGGAGTTGTAAATAGACTCTTTTTCTCTTAGATTTCTGCCTAATCCCAAATCTGTATTTATATTGAGAAAAGATAAAACTGTTGATGCAACATCAAAAGGAGTCCCTGTTTTATCTACCGCCTTATACTCACGGCTGCTTGGATCAAAGACAACAAAAAGGTTTCTTCTGTTTTTTGATCTGTCCAACTCATCTGCCGCCGTATTTCTCATAGCTAAATGATCAGACGTAACTACAATAATCGTATCCTCTGCATATTTTGAGTTTTTGACTTTTTTTATAAAATCCGATATCAAAATATCCGCACATTTAACGGTGTTTAAAATCTCGTTGGAGCCGTCCATATATAAATCTTTTGAACAAGAGTTGGATAGATGCCCGCTTGGATGATGTGTATCTAAGGTGTGCAAAAACAGAGCGAACTTCTCTTTGGATGATGACAAATTTTCAAACTCTTTATATGCTATATCAAGAAGCGTATCATCATACAAACCCCAGCCGTTTACATATCTTTTATTTTTAACTTTTTTTAAGAGCTCATCTCTTCCGACTACGGTGTCAAAACCGTGAGTTTTGTAAAATTTGTCAATACCAGAAAATTTAACGCTACTGCCTTGCAACATACTCAAATAGTAGTTCTCTTTTTTTAGAATATCTCCGATACACACAGCCTTTGGATAAAATTTATCTATCCCCTCCATGGAGTTACCGCCCGAGGTTGTAAAGAGAGGAATTCCGCATTGGGTAGAAGCGGTGCCGGCGATTGTGTAGTTTGTTCCGTTTGTTTGAACAATATCCGTAAATTCGGTACCGCTCTCATCTTTTATCAGCTTGCTAAGATTTGGCATAAGACCGGGGAAAATATTTTCATCAAAGTATGTTCTCTCAAGGCTCTCTGCATATAGAAATATTATATTTTTCTTATACGCTCTGTTGTTTAAATCACTCGGCACTTTATAATACTCATAAAAATCATCAGCCTGCTCCATAGTCATCGTTAAAAAAAGATTTTTAAAATCATTCAAAGCAGGATGGGTTAAAAAAGCTAAAATCAAAAATCCGTTATGCAAAAAAGCTTTTATTTTTTGCGGCTTTACAGCCACTACGCTGCTTAAATGGCGGTGATAAAAAAAAGCCGACGCAAAAAGAGTAACGAAAGAAAATAAGGCATCAAAAATAAGCAACAGATACTCTTGAAATCCGGCTTCGCCGAGCCCCAAATTTAGAGCAGCAATAACGGTCTCATTTATCCCTGCACCCGTAAAGTAGTTAGCTACAAAATATATTATGGTAAAGAACCCATATATAAAAAATATAGTTGCTTCTAAAAAAATCCTCTTTAGATTTTTTTCTTTATACTTCATCGTAACAATTGCAAAGATAAAAAAGAAAATGGATAACAAAATCATATTCATATATAAAAATTCCAATAAAACATCAGGTAACTAAAGAGAGTAAATTTTCTCTAGCATACAAGCCATAAGGCACACAATCTCTTTTTTTTAGCAGAGTTATTTCAACTCGCTCCAGTTGTTTCCGATGTTCATGCTAGCTTTTAGAGGGATATTTAGCTCCATTATGTTCTGCATAATCTCTTTAAATCTATTGCCGAGAGCTTCAGCTTCATCCTCGTTAACCTCAAAAATGAGCTCATCGTGAATCTGAAGAAGCATTTTGGCATTTAGCCCCTCATCCTCAATCACTCTATGGATTTTGTTCATGCTTAGTTTTATAAGGTCGGACGCGCTCCCTTGAAATACGCTGTTTACCGACTCTCTCTCATAAGCAGCTCTAAACATAGGAGCGGCATTTTCATAGTCGAAATATCTTCTGCGCCCAAGCAGTGTCTCAACATATCCAAACTCTTTTGAGTCATCTACAATTTCGCGAAAGTATGCCCTGACCGTCGGAAAACTGTTGAAATATTTATCGATTATATCTTTTGCCTCTTTTGTGGTAATACCCAAAGTCTCCGAGAGCTTTTTTTGCCCCATGCCGTAGAGAAGCCCGAAATTTACGGTTTTTGCGATGTTTCTTTTTACATCAGCCTCATCTTCGCCAAAAAGAGCCACGGCAGTCTGGCGGTGGATATCTTTATCACACTTAAACGCATCTACCAAAACTTTGTCTTTTGTAAAGTGCGCGAGCAGTCTAAGCTCAATCTGAGAGTAGTCTATGCCAATGAGTTTTTTGCCATTTGGTGCGACAAACGCCTCTCTTATCTTTGTGCCAAGCTTCGTTCTTGTAGGTATGTTTTGAAGGTTTGGATTTTTAGAGCTTAATCTTCCTGTAGCCGTACCTGTCTGCACAAACGATGTATGGATACGGCTCTCTTTATCTTCGCGGCTTAGCTTTAGAAGCGGCTCTATATAAGTTGAATATAGCTTGTAAACCTCTCGATACTCCAAAAGATACGGAATAATCTCATGCTCATCTTTTAGCGAGCTTAAAACCTGTTCGTTTGTTGAGTGCCCGGTTTTTGTTTTTTTGCCGCTTGAGAGTCCAAGATTTTCAAAAAGCACAACGCCAAGCTGCTGTGTAGAGTTTATGTTAAACTCACATCCTCCAAGGCTGTAAATCTTCTTTGTCAATTCACTTAAACTCTCTTTTACTTCGACAAGAAACTTCTCTAAAAAAGAGCCGTTTAGCGCTATGCCCTCCTGCTCCATTTTTAGAAGTGTTTTTATAAAAGGAAACTCCACATCATGCGCCTCTCTTATGAGATGCGCGGCATTTTGAAGAGAGAGCTTCTCTAAAAAAAGATAATAGAGTCTTAGCGTGATGTAGGCATCCTCAGCGGCATATCTGCATGCATCTTCTAGCTCTACGGATGCAAAACTATCACCCTTTTTTACAGTATCTTTAAAAGCTACCATTGTGTGATTTAGATATTTATCTGCCAATTTATCGAGCGAGATAGCATGTTCCGGATTTATAAGCCAAGCAAGAATCATAGAGTCGGCAAAAATATCCAACCTGTAATCATTTAAAAACCGCATAACAAAATGCAAATCAAACTTTATGTTATGACCTACAACACGAGAAGCAAATATCTTTTTTATGGCTGCTGCGGCGTCGATGTTGCTTATCTGCTCTGCAACACCTAGATAGAAGTGTGCAATTGGAACATAGTACGCCTCCGTAGTGTTAAAACAAAAGCTGAAACCTACAAGTGAGTCGTTGTAGTAATCTAACCCCGTCGTTTCCGTGTCAAAAGCTACTATCGTATCGACAGAAAGAGAGTTTAAAATAGTACGCAGCTCTTTTGCATCGGTTAAAAGCACCGTTTTAAAACTCAGTTTTTTATTGCTTTGTATCTCATCTTCTACTTTTTTCAGTGCATCTTGGTGCGTCTCATGGCTTACCATATTTTTAGCATGCAGAGTTCTTAAAACAGAATTTTGTTCATACTTCACAAGCTCGTCGTAGATATTTAAAAAAGGGTGCTCTACATCCATTTTGTAATCTTCAAAATCGAAACTCTCAAGAACATCGTCTCTTAGCGTTACAAGCTCTTTTGACATGTAAGCGGATTCTTTTGACTCAATGAGTTTTTTTTGAATTCCTGCGGGCTTAACACTATCTATATTTGCATAGATGTTATCCAAGCTTCCATACTCTGACAAAAGCTTCTGGGCACCTACTTTGCCAATACCTTTAACACCTGGAATATTGTCTGCAGAATCGCCTAAAATAGCCTGATAATCTATAAACTGTTTTGGAGTAATGCCATACTTCTTAAAGCAGCCATCTTCATCCATAACCTGCTTTTTAATGGCATCGACTAGGACAACCTTTCCGTCGTCTATAAGCTGAAAAAGGTCTTTGTCGTGAGAAACAACTCTAACGTTGTAGCCGTTCTTCTTTGCAAAGCGCACAACGGTAGCTATCATATCGTCAGCCTCAAACCCTACATGACCCAATGTTTTATACCCCATCTTGTCTATCCACTCTATGGCAATTGGAAGTTGCATGATAAGCTCGTCCGGAGGAGCTGTTCTATGAGCCTTATAGTTTGGGTCTATATCGTTTCTAAAGCTATTTCCTTTGGTATCGATAGCAAAAACTATATAGTCGCTGTCATGCTGTTTTTGAAGAGTAGAGATAAAGTTTATAAAACCTGTCAACAAACCTGTGGGAAAGCCTTCTTTATTTTTAAGATGCTGCGGAAGGGCGTAAAAACTGCGAAAGAAAAAACCAAAAGTATCAATTACCGTAACTGTTTTACTCATTATTACATTGATTCCATCATGCTGGCAATAGTCCTCTCTAAAAGCTCAACATTATAACCGGCATCTCCTGCTATTTTTAATCCAAAATTTATTGACATCTCTGAGAAAGGTTTATTTATGGGTATGATGGTTTTTACGATATTTAAAGCAGTCGCATACTCTTTAACCTCATGTGGAGCCAAAGATGGATTGTCGGAATATTTTATCATCTCTATAAACTCGCTGTCAAAGCCCCAGTGCTTAAAAATCAAAGCCGTAACTTCTCCGCATGTGAAATTTACATAGGCCTTCTCAACCATTGCAAGATTATTTGAATTTTCTACTTCACTTGCAAAACTTATCGCTTCATCGTTTTGAATAACTTCGCTGGCTATAAGTATCTTTCCTGTTTCTTGTAAAAATGCCGCCAAATATAATTTTTCTGCTTTATGTTTATCAATTTTTTTGTACCAGTTAAGGACAAATGTCGCTTGAAGTGATGAAATATGGGCAAATTCGTCTGAAGTTACACCATAAGGCTGCATATCAACATTTAAAAGTTTTCTGACAGAATTTCCTATTGCTATTGAGCGCGTCATGTTCATTCCAAAAAGACCTACTGCTTGAGCAACATTTCTAATCTCTCGACCAAATCCATAAAGAGGAGAGTTGGCAATTTTTAAAATATTTGCAATAATCATAGGATCGTTCTCTATCGCGTTTGCCATCTCTTTTATTGTAGAATTTTCGTCAGAATAGAGCTGATTTATCTTTACAATTGTTGCTGATAAAGGAGGAAGTGACTTTACGTTATCAATAATTGAACTTTTCAAAGTTGATACCTTTTTTTTAGTCTTATTATAGCAGGTTAAAGATAAAACTTATTTGGTGTGACACTCCGTTAATGTTTTTTCAGCTCTAATTATGTAGTCGTAACCGTTATAAATAGTGTATGAACCGTAAAGAACGACGGCAAAAGATGAAAGGCTCATCATCATATTTCTAAAACTTGTCGCACTTGAGAGCGATGCCAAAAAACCAAGCCCAAGCATCGCAGGAATAGTGCTAAGCCCAAAGATAGCCATAACCAAAGCACCGTACAATGGGCTTGCAGTGCTTGCAGCAGTTATGGCAAAAAAGTAGACAAATCCGCACGGCAAAAGACCGTTTAACATGCCAAGAGCAAAAAAGCTGAAATTTGATTTTGAGTTTAGTACTCTTTTAAACAGATTTTTATACGCAGGCGAAGATGAAAACGAGTGCTCTATTAGAGTTAAAAATTTTATTTTACCCATAAGCGATAAACCTGCTAAAACCATTGCAATACCAGCTGTAACCAAAAGCACACCATTTGCCGTATTACTAAAAGTAACAACGCCACCCAGTGCTCCAAATATCGCGCCGAGGAGAGAGTAGGTAAATACTCTGCCGAACGAGTAGAGAAGATGTGCCGCACCTTGTGAAACCTTAGAGCTCTTAGGCTCAATCTTGATAGTAGAGTATGCCAAAACTATACCTCCGCACATCCCTATGCAGTGGCCAAAGGAGCCCAGAAAAGCTATGGTTATAATAGTTATAATATTTACTGTTTCCATATTTGTTACTAGTTTCCTAAAAGCTGTTTTCGCATCAAAGGATTACGTAGATTTTCCCCTCTTAACATTCTTAATCTCATTGTTTCAAAATCGACATATCCATCGCCATTTTTCTCATATGCGCCAAAGCCGTAACCCATAGCTGTTTTATCCCTTAGCGAGTAAAAAGCCTCTTTTGCATCTATCCATCTCTTTGTATCCCTGCTCATAACCCAGATTTTCGCGCTATCCCTAAACTCTTTGTCTTCAAGCCACTTTATCATTCCGCCATGGTCGTGAAAAAACCAACTTTTTCCGCTCTTTATAATGACTTGTGAGGCATCACTTAAATCATCTATAACCATTCCGCAATCACTGTCTTGATAAATACCGACATCCATCTCAATTGGAAGTTGATTTATATTTCCGTCTTTAACCACAATCATTTTTTTTGTTGAAGACAGTGATAAAAAAAGCATTATAACTATAAGCACAAAGACAAATATCACAAGAAATGGAACACTCTTTTTTATCATTTTGATAAAACCTTATAAATAAAAAATTGTTATCATTTTACACAATAAAGTGTTACATAAGCGTTAGCCCTGCCTTCTTTGTTTACCCTTGCCGATATCATCATACAACAAAAATTTTGCCAGATCATCTTTTATCTCTGGGCTTAGAGTCTCCCAAATCTTTTTCTTGCTCTCATATCTGGACAAATCCTCTTTTTTGCTCTTTAATAAATCACGCATAATGTAGTGATAGCGCACTATCTCTTTTGTGTAGTCACTGATAAAAGACCAATTTTTTATTATCTCGTAGCTTCTCTCTTCATGGTCGGTAAAACTGTATTCGCCGTACTCTATATCCTCTTCATCTTTTTTATACGCACAAAATGGTTTTCCAATATCGTGCAAAAGAGCCGCTGCAAAAAATTTAAACTCTCCGGCTTTTAGAGCATAATATGTAACGCAAAGAGTGTGAACCAAAACTCCATGCTGATGCCACTTGTTTTGGACAAAAAAGAGCGACTCCAAAAATGGTCTGGAAAAAATAGCGTTATTTACTCGGTTCATATATGCTCTTTTGCCATAGGATGGCACACTTCAACAGTCTCTTTTAAATCCTGCTTTTGAATATGTGTGTATATTTGAGTGGTCAGAAGCGAAGCATGTCCCAAAAGCTCCTGCACAACCCGCAAATCTGCTCCGCCGGCTATAAGAGACGTAGCGTATGAGTGACGAAGAACATGCGGAGATACTCCTAGATACTTCTGCGTTATCTTATATGCCGATATGCGGCTTAGCTTATCACCCTTATAGTTGCACCAAACAAAATTTTTCTCTTTTGTCATCTCGCCAAGATAGTTATCTATCGCTTTTTTTGCAACATCTGCTATGGGAACCATACGCTCTTTTTCGCCTTTTGCATGCCTAATGTGAAGCCACTCACCTTCAATATCTTCTCTTCTTAGTGCCAAACATTCACTTACTCTTGTCCCTGTCGCATAGAGAAAAAGTATCAGCGCATAATCACGAAGACCAAGAAAAGAAGCTCTATCGATTTGTTTTAGAGCGTTTTGTATCTCTTGATATGAGAGAAATTTTGGAAGCAGTTTTGGAATTTTTGAGAACTTAAGTTTGGTTTTTTCATCTGAAAATTGATTTTTATAGCAAAAATCAAAAAAAGCGTTTACGGAGGAGAGTTTTCTGTTTAGTGTTCTTTTGTTTTTATATACACCCAAAGCACCAAACAAAGAGGCGGAATCAAGCTCTATAAGAGGTTTGTTAAGAGTTTTTTCAAGCGCTTCCAAGTCACTTTTGTAAGCTTGAACGCTTTTTTTACTAAGAGCTCTTATGACACTTATGTACTCTATAAAAGCCTCTAGCTCGTTAGACATAGCTACTCTACCGAGATATACTCATCATGAACAAAAAACACCTTGCCATCTATATATACATACCCGTCATCCATATCTACTTGATGCACCGTATGTTTCGATAAATCTTTTGAAATTTCTATAATATATCCCTCTTTTTCTAAGACATACAGCTTCTCGCCGCTTAGTATGAGTCCTAAAAAATGAGCAAAAGGGAATTTAAGTTTTGCATTTTGCCCAAGGTCAGATGTCAAAGAGATGATTTCACCCTGCTTTGTGGCAATAAATATATTTTTATCATCAGATACGGCGCTTCTGATGTCATAAGCTCCTCTAACCTCTTCTTTAGCAAGAGATAGAATTTTGTGCCCAGTTGCGGCAATAATTTTATTATCTACAAGATTAAAATATATTATATTGTTAAAATGCTCTTCACTGCTCACAATTATAGTTCTTAATTTCTTTTTTATTTTTGCATTAATAATAACAATTTTTCCATCCAGTGTTGAAAAAATAACCAAATCATCCCTAAAGAATGGTTTTACTATTTTTGAGTTAACAACTATCGGTGCATCACCCTGCTCTTTTAAAAGCAGAGATTTAGTTGAGAGTGAATAGAGCGCCATCTCATTGTCGGCAAATAAAACAGCCAGAGTATCGTCTTCAACACTAGCAGTTGCAATGCTCTTTTTTAAATTAAATCTCTCTATTTTTTTGTTGTCACTACTATTTTGAAGCGTTAAATTTCCATCAATATTAGAGCTTATAACCCATTTGTTGCTATATCCCAGAAGCTTATCACTTTGCGGAACCGTTACATCTATAACTTTTCCCTCTGCCAACACTTTTCTGTCATCTACCAACGCAGCATCTTGTGAAATACCGTTTATGGTAACATCGCTGCTTCCTGAGTGCTTCCAATCATCAGCAACAACGGTCGGCTTATAAACCTCTTTTGAACTACATGCACTAAAAACAAGCGCCGTTAACGAGATTAAAATAATTAATAATGATTTCAAAGTATTACTTTATTCCATAATGCATAAGAGCCGCAACTAACTTATCAAGTGAAGAATCTTTTGACACTTTTGAAAGTTTATTTTTTGCTTCATCTATTTTGTTTTCATGCAAAAGCATAACCGCACCTTGAACTAATGCCAAATCTCTAAAAATAGCATCTTGTTTTGAAGCATAATTTTCCAATGAAGCGGCATCTCTAGCCATCTCATACTCTACCAAATCAGTAACAATCAGTGCTTTTGAATTTTTTAAACTCTTAAGTGCTTCTAAATCTCTATTTGCAACTGCCTGCGAGAAGATCCAAACATCATATAGGTTTGGGCTTAATGCTTTTAGCTCATCAAGAGCACCGGCATCGCTTGCATCTGTTTGAAGTTTAGCAAAAGCAGCATTAGCAGCACTAATTTTGCTGCTTTCATTAACGTTATATGCTATATTTGCGCCCACAACCACGACTACTGCTGCCACTGAAATTATCATTATTTTTTTGTATTTTTTAATAAACTTCTCTGTAATCACGGCTTTTTCAAAAAACTTCTCTTCGGAGTTTAGCTCCTCTTTAATCATGTTAATATTTTCTTTTAAACTCAAAATTATTCCTTGTTTTATATATAGCTATTTAAAAAGTTTAAAATAATATCGCATATTTTGTTAAAGTTTCATCAAATAGATAGATTTTTTTTGTTACAATCTTATAAAATATTATTAGGATGATTATATGCAAGTAGATGACGCTCTCTTAACTAAACTAGAAAAACTATCATTTTTAAAAGTCTCAGACGACAAGAGGGAGGAGATTATTGCACAGCTATCTGAAATAGTTAGCTTTGTTGATAATTTGAGTGAATTAAATACAGATAACGTGGATGAGAAGTTTGCAATGAGCAATGATGCAACATTGTTAAGGGAAGATATTGTGTTTTGTAATCCAGAAATCAATGAGAGTATTCTAAAAAATGCCCCACAAAGTGGTGACCACTTCTTTATAGTTCCAAAAATCATAGAGTAGCTGTTGCATAATAGGAATCTTGCAAAACTGCAAGGTTTCTATTGCCTTGTAAAAGGCAAGCTTTAGTGCCACAGCGGCTAGCGCAGCTAAACGGACATGTTCGTTTAGCGTGGTAAATTGAGTTCTGCAAGAACTTTAATATAAAAACAGTGTTATAATTGAAGCAATTAATCTAAATTAGACAGAGGTAACAATATGAGTCAAGAAACAAATAAACCAATCGACATTAAAAAATTACTCAAGAGTGTTTTACACTTTGATTCTTCTGATTTACACCTTGTTCCCGGCAGTGAGCCGCAAATCCGTATTGACAAATCGCTAAAACCGCTCAATCTTCCAATTTTAAGCGCTAAAGAGATTGAAGAGATGGCTTATGCTCTTATTGAAGACAAGCAAAAGAAAATTTTTGAAGATAAAAATGAACTTGACTTCTCGTTCGAATTAGAAAACGTCGGTCGTTTTCGTGCCAACTACTACCGCACCATCGGTGGCATGGCCTGCGCATTTCGTATGATTCCTATTGATATACCGCCGTTAGAAAAATTTAACAACAATCCAATTTTTAAAGAACTGGTAAAAAGAGAAAAAGGGCTTATTCTTGTAACAGGTCCAACCGGAAGCGGTAAATCAACAACTCTGGCTTCAATGCTCCATGAGATTAACTTAACGGTGAATAAGCATATTATTACAATTGAGGATCCTGTTGAGTTCGTTCATACAAACATAAAATCTCTTTTTTCACAAAGAGAGGTCGGTTCCGACACCGTCTCGTTTGCAACCGCACTAAAATTTGCACTAAGACAAGATCCGGATGTTATACTAATCGGTGAGATGAGGGATAAAGAGACGATAGAAGCGGCTCTGACGGCTGCAGAAACAGGTCACATCGTATTTGCTACACTTCATACCAACTCCGCACCTGCAACAATAAACCGTATTATTGACGTTTTTGATTCCGGTGAGCAAGCACAAGCCAGAGCGCAGCTTGCTTCTTCGCTTATCTCTGTTATTTCACAATCTCTTATGCCAAGAATAGGCGGCGGTATAGTTGCAACGCAAGAGGTACTAATAGCAAATCCGGCTATTCAGAACTTAATCAGAGAAGACAAAGTTCATCAAATCTACTCTCAAATGCAGTTAAATCAAAATGAGACAAACATGACTACGCAAACAGATCAGCTTTTAACTCTGCTGCGCAAAAAAGTAATTACAAAAGAGGTCGCTATTACCGCTTCAAATAGACCTGAAGAGCTAATGAAAATAATTAGCAATCTATAAAAAATCTTGACGTGTAAAACTGCATGTCAAGATTTAACTCTTTCTAAACCTTATCATCTTAAAGCGTTCACCCAAGAAGTTTGGCATTATCAATATTTTAGCCTTCTCAAGTTCTTGTTTGTATATTTTTTCACCAGCTTTTTCTTTTAAAATTTCCAGAAGCTCTAAAATTCCCATATTTACAAGCGCTACCATTTGAGTTTTTAGCTCTACAAACTCGACTCCCGCCTCTAAAAAAGCGTCTTTCACATGTTCAAACGTAACGTCATATGTAATATCTGATTTTGCAAAGAGCTCTTCTCTTTTTATATTCTCATCTTCATTCTCTGTGAGAAAAAACGGAATAACCTCGTGTTTTGAATAAATTCTAAGTGAAAAATCAGGACGGGCCTGCATCTCTCCGTAGTCAAAACTCATAAACTCAAACTTCTTGCATGTAGATGTCATCTCTTTTGCAAATTCCTCGTACCCAAGAGCAATTTCACCTCTATCTTTATAGTACTTTTTTGCTTTTTGCTCCACCCATGCATCATCCACGTCAAAAATGACTTCATGACCATCCACTCTTGCACTTTTGCCTTTATGGTAGAGTTCACACGGAAATGCGTCAAATATCTCATTTGCTATAAAAAAAGCATTTTCACACCTTAGCTCGCTTAAAGATTTATAGTGAGTAAGCTTTACAACATCTCCAAAGCTCTCCTTAAAGTAGCTGCTTTGAAACTCTTGAAGCGTATCAAATCTCTCTATGATGACAAAGTTAAAACTCTTCAGAAGCTCAGGTCTAAGAGTGTATATGAACTCTACTACATCCGCCAAAAAATAGCCGTGATGAGCGCCGATTTCGCATATGGTGCCATTTTTAGCCAAAAATCCCTCATCAACCAAAGAGATAATATGCTTTGCAACAGTTCCGCCAAAAAACTTGCTTGTGCTTACAGAGGTGTAAAAATCGCCGCTTTTGCCTATATTTTTGTAGGTTGAATAGTATCCATTTTTGCCGTAAAGCCACTCCGACATGTAGTCGCTAAATTTCATTTTTATACATCTCGTACAGTGTCAACAGCTCAAGCTGTCTATCCATCTCAAATACCTCTACGTCAATCTTTTGAATCTCGACAGAGTTTTGTAAAAGCTCTACATCATACTCAGTTTTATATCCTGCGCTAAAGAGCTCTCTTGTGTCTTCGAGCAGTTTCTCATAAATATCTCTATTTTCAACGCTCAGCTGTTTTTTCTTCTCAAAATTATCTATATTTTGCATAACTTGCTCAAAGATTGCTTTTTGTTCTCGTTTTTTATCTTCAATTACAAGCACGGATTTTAAATAGTCTATTTTTGAAGATTCTACATCCCTAAAGCTGTTTATATCAAGAGGAAGCGATGCTCTTACACCATAATTATAGTAATCTGTTTCGTTGGATATAGCTGTCTCGCCTGGTATAAATTGCTGATTTTGGCTCTCTTTCCAGTTGTAGCCGGCTACAAAATTAATTTGAGGAAGATATTTTGACACTGTTACATCTTTATTGTATCTGTTCCTGTTTATCTCACTTTTAGACATACTTAAAACCATATTATTATCTAAAAACTCCTCTTGAGTTATCAGTTTTAGCTCCGGCACGAAAGCATCATCATATTTCATATCACTAATGGCATTAAACTTTGAGATAGCTCTCTCTTTGTTTGTCTCTATGTCATAGAGCGATTGGATAACAATGTTTCTCTCGATGATTGCATTATCTAAAAATCCGGAATCAAGCTGACCGTTTAGATAACTCTCTTTCTTCTGTGCAAGATTTATCTCAGAGTTTTTAATTGCAAATTTTTGCTTTCTTATCTTCAAATCCATCTGTTTTATCTGAATTAAAAGCGAGATTGCATCCTTTGCCAACTTTCTTTTTGTAACATCTGTAAAATTGTTTGAGTAAACCCTTGAAGCCTCTGCAAACTTAATCCCATAGTAGATTCCGCCGCTTTTAAAAATTGGCTGATCCATAACAATTGCTGCACTCTGCTGAATCTGTTTATTTTCATATGGGTTGCTTTTTGTATAACTATAATTTAAGTTAAGAGGAGCAATCCAAGAGTCACGAAGCTTTGAACTCTCTGCCTCATTTTTCTCATAATCATACTTAAACTGCTCTTTTTTATTTTCAGATATATAGCTCTCTAAATTCTCATCTGCAAAAAGGAGCGTGTTAGAGAGAGCTAAGAGCGCGATTAAGAGATATGAAACCTTCATCTATTTCCTCTTTCGTAATTGTTAGCGCAGGTAAAAGTCTAAGAGTATCTCTTCCGGCTTTAAGCACTATTACGCCCTCTTCTCTTGCCTTATTGATAATTTTTGTAAGCGTATCGCCATCTTTTACGCGCAATCCACACATCATCCCGATGCCAACTTTTGAAGTAAAAACATCCCTGTGGGCGTTATAAAATTTTTCCAGCTCGCTATCAAAGTAGTCTATGCTTTTTTGCAACTCACCACTCTCATAAATCTCATTTAAAATATCAACTACCTCGCATGCGGCAGTCGTGCTTAAAAAGTTTCCGCCAAACGTTGAACCATGGTCGCCAGCGTTAAAAACATCTTTTATAGTTGTCATAACGACACCTATCGGAACTCCGCCGCCTAGCCCTTTTGCAAGCGTAACAACATCAGGCTCTATCTCATAATAGTTTGCCGCTAAAAACTTGCCTGTTCTGTAAACTCCGGTTTGCACTTCATCTATTATCAACAGAACGTTTTTTTCTTTTAAAAATTTTGCCAGCTCTTGAACAGCTTTTTTATCAAGCGGCTGAACTCCGCCCTCACCCTGAACAAGCTCTATCATAACCGCACATGTATGCTCATCGACCAGACTCGCGACATGGTCAATATTGTCTGCATAAACGAAACCGTCCGGATATGGACCGAAATAGTTATGCATCTTCTCTTGTCCCGTTGCTTTAACCGTTGTAATCGTTCTTCCGTGGAAAGAGTGCTGTAGTGTTATGACTTTATATCTTTTGAGTTCGCCATCTTTTTCGCCAAACTTTCTAGCTATCTTTATAGCGCCCTCATTTGCCTCTGCTCCGCTGTTTCCAAAAAAGCACTTCATATCGTATCCGCTTGCATCAACAATTTTCTGCGCCGCATGAGCCTGCGGAGCAATATAATAGAGGTTTGATGTATGGGTTATATTTGAGAGCTGTTTGCAGATTGCGTCATTTACTCTTTTGTTTGCATGCCCCACGCTACAAACTGCGATTCCTGAAGCAAAATCAACATATTTTTTGCCGTTACTATCAACTAAACGCGCATTATCCCCACTTACAAACTCAACGTCCGCTCTTGCATAAGTCGGCAAAACATATTTTTTATCTAAATCTACTATATTATTCATCTGCTAATCTCCACCTTATTTTCTTGGAATATTGCACTTTTTGTGCTTAATGCGTGCTTGTGCGTAGTTAAATTGTTCACACCTTTTGTGCCGCTATAAATCAGCACACAATCACGACGCAAATCGTCATTATGCTTAACCTTTAGCTCAACGCTTCCGCTAACCGAACTAACTGTTACAACTTCACCTTCACGAAAGCCTAAAGAGCTGTGCAAAAAGACGCTCTCTTGTCGATTGAACTGCGAGTTTAGGCTTGTCGGGCTTTTACATGTGATGAGATGAAGACCCTCTCTCTCATCAGCCTTAGAATCCAGCTCATCCAAAAATGCAAACTCTTTGTTCTTCGTGTCAAAACCATCTTTGTAGGGTACTTCTTCTCTGCTCTCTACATACCAAGAGCCGTCAATCTTCTGCACAGCAAAATTTTTAAAGTGCCTGATATAAAACTCTTCGCTCTCTAACTCAATATCATACTCTTTGCAGAGATATGCGCACAAATCATACTCGCTGATTCCAACCTCACTATGAGCGACTTTTGGCATAAACGACATCACATTGTGAGAGTATGAGGTTCTGACGTCGTCTTTATATAAAAAGCACTTCGCCGGAATTATCAAATCCGCAATCTCGCTCGTCTCATTCTCATACAAGCCAAAATATATTACATTTTCAACCATGTTTATGGACTCTCTTACTCTAGCAGAGTTTGGCATTTGGGCAAGAGGATTTGCACCTTGAATGAAAACAGTTTTAAAATCGCCAAATTCGGTGTTTACCTTTGATACTTTTTTACTTTTTTTGTTAAACGGCGACACAATGCCATCTCTTGAAGAGCCCAAATAACTAACTCCGCACCCCTCTTTGCCAAACAATCCAAGCATTGCCGCAAATGCGTCGATAGCTCTCATAACGTCAACGCCGTCGCTGTACTTTTGGATGCCGACACCGCAGACTATGGCAACTTTTTTATCCTTTACAAGCCCTAATAAATCTCCAAGCTGACCTAAGGAAACATCAATCTGTTCTAAAACAGCTTTTATTCTTAAATTTTGCGTCAACTCATAATAATCTTCATATTCACTTGCAAACTCTTCCAAAAACTCCTCATCACATCCGTTTTCAATATGCAAAAAACGGCTAAGAAGCATTGCCAAAAAGAGATCGGTATGCGGCTTTAGCTGAATATGCAAATCAGCCGCCTTTGCCATTTTTGTCTTTATGGGGTCTATAACGATAATTGTTTTATCTTTTATAAGCGGCAGAAGATGGCTGGAGGTTGTGTGAGGATTTCTACCCCAAAAAATCACTACCTCAGATTTTGCCACCTCATGTAGAGGCATATTTCTATTGCTTCCTCTGCCCTTGAGAATCCCCTCTTCACCGGCCCCGTCACACAGAGTTCCTTCGGTTAAAGTGGCACCGAAAGAGGCAAAGAAGTGGTCTGTAACCTCTTGCATCAAGGCAAAGTTTCCGCTTCCGCGATAGTTCAATACTTCGCTTTTTTCACAAGAGCCAATCATCTCTTTTAATTTTAAAAGAGCCTCATTAAGGGTTATCTCTTTGCCCTTATATCTTGGTTTTTGAATGGTCTCATGCTTTTCATAATGGTTCATATGCGGACATAAAAAACCTTGTGTATGCCCGTTTTTTAAGCCCTTTAGCCTACCGTCTTCATACACTATCTCACATGCGTCGTAGCAGTCCAGCGGACATGCGGTTATATTACTCATCTTTAAGCTCTACTTTAGCCAATTTAGAGAAGAGTTTGGGCGACTTTATAACAATTTGGGCCATATATTTTGAGATGTTTTTGCCATCCGCAATATATAAACTTCTTGAGATTTTATATGAGGTTTTTTCGCCGTCTATATAAACAGCCTGTTTTTGTGAATTAAGCACATCCTGCTCATCAAGGTATATAGTCAATATCGCTTTTGAAACATCTGCTACCTTTGCCAAAGGTGTTGCCACCCCGACGACCTGACCAGACTTTACCAGCAGTTCATAAAGAGTAAAACCTTTTGCGGTTAGTTTTTTATCTTCTATGCTTCTTTGAAGTTGCGCCTCTCTTAATTTTAAGTCCGAAATTTGAACTTTTAAATTTTGAATCTCTTTTCTTGTGCTTAGATATAAATTTTCACTTGCAATCAAATCATAAAACTCTCTATCTTTTTCTACTGATGATTTGAATTTTAACGGCTCTATTTTTTTATAATTTTCTCTTTTTTTAGTAAGCGACTCTTCCAAATTTACCAATATTGCCTCATTTATCTCAACTATGCTTTTTATATACATTAGTTTTTCTTTTACTAGTTTCAAATCTTTTTGATCAAGCTCAGAATCGATTTGAATATAAGGCTCATCTGTCAGTTTTTTGCCCACTGAATTTTCATCGGTAAAAATAACTAAACCTGAAATATTTGAAGATATATCTCTTAATTCGTACGGTTCAACTTTGGCATAATATACCTTGGCATGCAAAGCAATAAACAGAAACGAGATAATCAAAAAAACTTTCATAAACAGCGCCTTTTATAAGGTTTCCCTTAAATAATTGCAGATATTTTACCATTTCATTATTAACATTCAAGCATATTTCATCATATTTTTGCTACTATCTGCCAAGTATAAGTTAAGGGGTACATATGTCTGTTCTTGATAAAGTTGATGCTGCTACAAATCTTGCAAAAAACAATGAGTTACAACTTTTAGTATTTAGAGTAAGTGATAAGTCTGACTCAGCCTATTATGCTATAAACGTCTTTAAAACACGAGAGGTAGTGGAGTCCAAAAATCATTTTATTACTCAAATACCATCTTCCCACCCATTGCTTGAAGGCACAATTGTTCTTCGCGGATTGCAAATCCCGATACTAAATCTGCCTCTGTGGCTAGGAGTAACTCTAACTAAAGATGAAGTTAAAAAGTCCAATATATTAGTTTGTGATTTTAACGGAGTAATTATCGGTCTTAGGATAATGTCTGCATTTAGAGTTATTAAAAAGAACTGGAATGAGATGCACGCACCCGATAGTTATAGAATAGGTGAGGACAATGTCGTTATAAATGACACAAGATTAGAAGACGGAAGTCTGTGTCTAGTTTTAGATTATGAAAAACTTTTAGCGGATGTTATACCTCATGCTATGGTTGACGTACTTGAGTCGCCTGCAAACTTAAAAGATATAGCGTTGCCTGCAAAACTAAAAAACGGTACTGTCTTAATAGCTGAAGACTCTAAAACAGCACAAAAACATCTAAAACAGATTTTTGAAAACGCAAATCTCTCCATGAAACTTTTTGACAACGGAAAACTGCTAGTTGACTACATAAACACGCTCGGTGAGAATGTGTCAAAAATTCCGGCAATTATTACGGACATAGAGATGCCTGAAATGTCTGGATTTACTGTAGTAAAACTACTAAAAAACAACCCAATTACTAAACAAATTCCTATTATCGTAAACAGTTCTATGACTGGACAAAATAACAAAAGAGAGGCTGAAGTTTTAGGCGCGGACGGATTTATAGATAAAACAAAAAGCCAAAATATCATTCCGCTTATCGTCTCAATAATGAACCAAAATAGGTAATTTTATCTTCTGGGGATTCATTTTTCTATAAAACAAGGAGTATCAACATGAAAGATATGATAGAAACGATAAAAACATTATCGAATAATATCGGAGTTTTATACGTTGAGGATAACTTAGGTTTATCTAAAAATGTAGAAACTCTTCTCTTGCGAGTCTTTAAAAGTGTATATATCGCGAATGATGGAGAAGAGGGTTATAGAGAGTTTTTAAAAAACAGACCAAAGATTGTTATTACCGACATAAATATGCCCGGCATGAACGGCTTTGATATGGTAAAAAAGATTAAAGAGACAGAGTCTGATTGTAAAATTATAATCCTCTCGGCATTTGATGAAAAATCACATCTGCGTACCGCTATTACTTTAGGCGTTTTTTCCTATCTGCACAAGCCTGCCAAAGCTCCAGAACTTATAAGTGCTCTTTACGATGCGGTGATCCATATACACAAGGAAGATAACAGCCGCATTTTCCTAACTCAACTGCAAAATATTTTCAACTATCAAAACAATATTGTAATTATGATGCATAAAAATAAATTTGTTCTTGTAAATAAACGTTTTAACGAGTTTTTTGGAGTTGAAAACATGGATGAATTTAACGAAAAATATAGTGACACAAACAAACTTCTACTTGAGCATAAAGAGTTTTTATATACTACGCCCTCATCGACATGGATAAGTACGGCAATTCAAAATCAAGGCAAGCTCTACCACACGAAGATGCAAAATAATAAAGGTGAAAAGAGACATCTAATTTTAAAACTAAGAAATATACCTGAAAAAGAGGGACACTATATTCTCTCTTTTGATGACGTTACAGAGTTAAACCTAATGTCTCTTTTTGATTCCAATGCCACAAGAGATGATGAGAGTGCTAAGGACAAGATGGCTATTTTAACTCTTCTGCAAGTTGTCAAAGACAACTCTTCAGAGGTTAAAATACATAACTTCTATAAAGGACTTACAATCGTCAATCCTGCTGTTATAACAGAGATAAATGAGGAAAATTTTACTCTTAAAACGGTCAATACGCAACTAAAAATTGTCCAAATCACAAGGTTTATGACGATAACCTCAGAGATATTTCCAAAAGATGTTCTTTGCAAATCCGTAAAGAGTATTGACTCCGATAATCAGATAATAGTCATAGATGATGTCTCTTTTTTATCTAGAAGCGCAGCTGATAGAAAATATACCCGCTTAGAGCCTGATGCGGATCACGGATGCACGCTCTACTTTAAAAATATCAAATTTCCGGGTGAATCAACTGTTGTGGACATATCTGAAGTCTCTGCAAAATTAAAAACGAACGCACTTCCTGCCGGAATAGAGATTGGCATAAAAATCAAAGTGGTAATAAGTCTAAAATTAAAAGGCAGATTGATAACGCTAAGCGCACTTGGAAGCGTTTATAGAATAGAAGAGAACAAGCGTGACTATAACATCGTAGTTCTTTATGAGCTTAGCCAAAAAAATCTAAACGATATTAAAGCATACCTCTCCAACCGTCAAATCGAGCTTATCCGTGAATTTAAATCCATAGATGTAAACTCGCAGCTAGCAAATAATTACTCTATCTAGGAATTATAGTGAACAGAATCAGCTTTAAAATAAAGTACCTTGTTTCTTTAATAATAATCGCAATATTTGGAGTAATATCTCATTTTACCACTATTGCCCTAACAGAAAATCATAATCGTTACGCCGAAGATATAAACTTGCTTGGAAAAGAGCGAATGATGGTAGCAAAGATGATTTATTATGTAAACAATATATATCATCATAAAAACAGCTATCACAGCCAATTATTAAAAGAAACGATAACAAATTTTAAAAATATCGACCTTACTTTAAAAAGCAGGGGACATGTTTTTGAAGAAGAAAATAAAAAAGAGTATCTAAAAAACATAGAATCCTTTTTTATTATTTTTAAAAATAAACTTGACTATGAACACAATGCAGATATTGGAGTAATTGACTTTTTTCTTGATAAAAAGTATGAAGAATTAGTAAAAAATATTGATGAGTATGTTTTAAAAACTCAAAAAGAGAGCGAAAAATCTATTGAAGATATAGTATTTATCCAAACAGTTCTCTTGGTATTTTTACTAATTATTTTGGTTGCCGAAGCTGTTTTTATATTTTTACCGGCAGAAAATGAGATAAAAGAAAAAACAAAAGAGTTAGAAGATATAAATAAAAATTTAGAAGAGCGCGTGAGAGCGGAAGTGGCAAAGAACGAAGAGAAAACTCTGCAAATTATTCATCAATCAAGACTGGCAACTATGGGAGAGATGGTCAGCATGATTGCTCACCAATGGCGGCAGCCTTTAGCATCTATCTCGGCAATATCGGGAACTCTCTCGCTTGATGTCATGATGGAGAACTACAAAGCCGATTTTTTCCAAAAAGAGCTAGAATCCATTGATGAGCTCGCGCAACATCTCTCTTCAACAATAGATGATTTTAGGGATTTTTTCAAAACCGACAAAGAGCTTTGCTATGAAGAGATAAAAAAGATTGTCGAAAAAAGCTTTAAAATTATTGCTCCTACATTAGAGGCAAAAAGGATAACCTTTGACAATAGTATAGAGGATAATATTTTTGTAAATACTTATGTTTCTGAAATTAAGCAGGTGCTCTTAAATATAATGAAAAATGCCGAAGACGTATTGGTGGAGAAAAAGATTCAAAATCCAACTATTTGGATTAGAGGAACTGAGCACAATGGCTTTGCTGAGCTAATTATTGAAGATAACGCTGGAGGCATCTCAAACGAGGTTATAAATAGAATTTTTGAACCATACTTCACTACTAAAAAATCAAAAGACGGAACAGGGCTTGGACTTTACATGTCAAAGATAATCGTAGAGGAGCATTGTAAAGGGAAGTTAAGTGTTGAAAACGGAGAGTATGGCGCAAAGTTTACCATGATAATACCGCTTAGCTCAGAGCCCAACCGCAAAAAAGAGGTTGAGGAGTCTGATTTTTAATTTAGTCTAAAATTGCTACAACTTGACCTTCGTTTACTCTATCATTTGTTGCAACGTTAATAGATTTAATTACACCGCTCTTTGGTGCAACCACATCTATCTCCATCTTCATAGATTCTAAAATCAAGATAACATCACCTTCATTTACTTTTTGACCCGGATTAGCAACTATTTTCCACACATTCCCCGGAAGAAGCGCTTTAATCTCAAAGCCAACCGGAGTTGCTGCAACTTTTGGAGCAGCTATAGGAGCAGCTACAGGAGCAACTGTTGAACTTTCACCATTTACTGCTGTCACTTGAATATTTACATCGCCCTCAGCAACTTGAACACTATACTTTTGACCATCAACAACTACTGTGTAACTTCCACTTCCCATACTTCTACTCCCTTGTTCTATTTTTTCTTCTTCTTGTTTCATACTTGATATTTTACGAACATCTAACTCGCCTTGACCTTTTAGGAAAATAATTCCTTTTTCATGACAAGCTGCAGCAATAAAAATATTTTCTTCAGTTATTTCAATATTTTCTGCTTTTAATTTATCTATCCATGTTGCCAAAGACTTGCTCTCATCAGCATTTGCCAAATCTAGGGCTTTTTCGGTTGTAGGCTCTAAACCTAACTTCTCAGATGCAATTTTAACAACTTCAGAATCAGGAGCAACCGGAGTTTTTCCAAAATAACCAAGTACCATTCTTCCATATCCTGGTGCAATTGTATTCCATGGACCCTGCATCACATTGTTAAGCGCTTGTTGAAAATAAAATTGTGACACAGGCGTAACCGATGTTCCATATCCGCCTTTTGCAACAACTTCTGTCATAGCGACGATTACATCTGGAAATCTATCCATAATGCCACTGTCGCGCATCATTTGAATATTTGAAATAAGCGCTCCGCCCGGCATTGGAGAAAATGGAATAATCGGAGAAACCATCGTCGCTTCACGAGGCGTAAAATAGTCTGATAAACAGTTTTGCAACTCTTTTTCATAAGTAAGTACTTTGTCTATCTCAAGTCCGCCAAAGTCATAATTCATACCTTTTGTAGCATGAAGCATGGTTAAAATATCAGGCTGACTCGTTCCCCCACTTACAGGTGCTGCAGCCAAATCAATACCGTCAACACCGGCTTCAAGAGCAGCCATGTAAGCAGCAACAGAAACACCGGCAGTCTCATGTGTGTGAAGACGAAGATGAGTTCCCTCTGGAACTAAGCGTCTTGCCATTTGGATAGTTTCAAAAACTTTTTGAGGGTTTGAAGTTCCAGATGCATCTTTAAAACAGATGCTGTCGTAAGGAATACCGCTATCGAGTATTTCACGCAATTTTTTTTCATAAAATTCTGCAGTATGAGCACCATGGCAACCTGGAGGCAAATCCATCATAGTTATAGCAATCTCATGCTTTAACCCATGATGAGTTATTCTCTCGCCAGAGTATTTTAAATTTTCAACATCATTGAGAGCATCAAAATTTCTAATAGTGGTAGTTCCATGCTTTTTAAACATTTTTGCATGTAAATCTATAAGTTCCTTAGAACCGGTATCCAGCATAACAGTATTGACTCCGCGAGCCAAAGTTTGAAGGTTTGCATCAGGACCTACAATTTTTCGAAATCTGTCCATCATTTCAAAGGCATCTTCTCTTAGGTAGAAGTACAGAGATTGAAATCTGGCACCACCGCCAAACTCAAAGTGAGTAATTCCCGCAGTTTTTGCCGCCTCAACAGCTGGAAAAAAATCGTTCATCAGTACGCGACCACCAAAGACTGACTGAAATCCATCTCTAAATGTTGTATCCATTATGTCTATAAATTTTTTAGCCATTTTATTTTAACCTTCTCTATGAAATTTAATTGCGGCTGTTATAGCAGCAACTACTCTTTTTTGATTATCTTGATCTTGAACGCTATTTAATACAGATTTTACTTCAGGTTCTACTTCTTCGGGCTTTACATCAGGATAAATATTTTTCATAACATTTGGCATAATATTTGTTTTACATATTATTATTCCAATTACTATTCCGATAAATAAAAAAACGACTCCCATACCAAGCCCTAAAAATCCAGAGCTCTCCACTACAAGGTTGGTTTCCATCAATATGCCTTTCTAGTATGTTTCGCGGTACTGTACAATATTATTGTTTAAAAAGAGTTTGCACCTCTTTTCATAATGTCAATAAATAGTCAAATTGTTACTTTTTGATTATATAATTCATAAAAAATAATATAAAGCAGATAAATATGAAAAATGAAAATATAGTAAAATTCGGACTAATAAATACAATCGAGGGCTACTCATATCTTGCTCTTATTTTTATTGCAATGCCGATGAAGTATATTCTGGGAATCCCGATGGCTGTAAAAATTGTAGGTATGATTCATGGGGTTTTATTTATAATCTTTTGTCTGCTTCTTGTAAAAGCATGGCAAGAAGCAAAGTGGCCGTTTAAAGAAAATATAATATTTTTTATAGCGTCGCTTATACCTTTTGGAACCTTTTTTACAAAAAATAAAATAAAAACTTATGAATTAAAAAGTTTCGTTTAGTTAGAATGGTCCTCTTAATTAAAGGAATATATTTATGATAGCTGGCATGAACGAACAAGATTTTATAGCATATCTTATATTTGGGTTAGTATTGAACTTTATGTTTTCAATATTTTTTGGACTATATCTTAGTAAAAATATAGGTATGCATGAGATGATTAAATCAAAGGGAGACAAGGAGCAGCCGCTGTTTGTAAGCCTTAGCCTTTTTATACCGTATGCTAAGATGGCTATAACTCTCTACAGAGTTGCAGTACTGCAACTATTCTTTCTTAACAAGGGTTATTCTCACAAAGAGTTTTGGATATATATGACTTCAAATAGACTAAATAAGTTGGATTAGGCAGATAAAATGAATGATTTTAGGATGAAGGTTATACTTACGATTTTGACGGGTATAATCTTTTCATTCCTATTTATTTTTCTTGCTTTTATTTTGCCGACACAAAGCGACAAACAGATAGTTATAAAAAAACAAAGCAACGACCCGCTTCTTCAAGAAGTGTCCAAGTCTTTTGCAAAATAGCGTTATAGAGAGTTTTTAACCTCTATCAGCTTAAGTGTTTCGTATGCACATAGCGGGTGTAGTTTTACCGCAGATATCTCTAGAGCCTTGACACACAATCTCAAATAATCTAAGTCTTCGCTCTGCATGATAACTTCAAGTAACTTTTCGGCATCTTTAATACGAAGATTTCTTACAACACCTAAATTTTTATGTGCCAGATTTTTAATATCCGTATAATCTAAAGGCTTGCTTTCTAACTCATCTTTTTTTAACTCATGAATATATCTGTAAAATGATATTTTTGATTTTAAAATCTGTATTACATAATCTTCGATTAGCTGGCGAACAGTTTCTTCGTCCAAAGACAATTCTCTAACTGCCTCGCTGATATCATAACGATAATCTGATATATTTAAATGCCCAAGGCTCTGCTTAATGAAGAAGTCGCCCTCAGCCAGCAATAAATTTATCTTTCTGCGAAGTTCGGCATTTTCAGGCCGTCTTTTGTTTTTATATTTATCGTCCATAAGTGTAAAATAACATAGTTTTATCACTTTTTTATAGTAATATTACTAAAAAGATTAGATTGCATAATGAGTGCTACAAATGCACTCATAAAATAAAATTATATTGCTTTTGCAATAATTCTGTTCAGTCTTGAAATAAAGCCGGCTGTATCATCAAGTTCAATTCCCTCAAAGAGTTTTGCTTGGTCTAGCAGTACATGAGCAGCGTCGCTGACCAAGTTTTGGTCAACAGAGCCTTTTAGTTTTATAATCAACTCATGTTTAGGATTTATTTGAAGAATTCGCGCCGGAGCAGGCATATCTCCGCCTTGACCCATCTGTCTCATAATTTTTGCCATCATGTACGCTGAGTCTTCTTTGTCCTCTTTTAGTTTTACAGGAGAGTCAACAAGATCAAAAGTAACTTCAACCGATTTTACGCTCTCTCCTAGTGCATCTTTTAACTCTTTAACCAGCCCGTCGTAGCTCTTTGCTGCATCTTCGTGAGCCTTTTTGTCATCTTCATTCTCTTCAAATTTCGCATCGCTTGCATGTACAAGTTTATACTCCTTGTACTCTGTTACCATTGGGAAAATAATCGTATCAATCTCTTCGTTTAAAACCAAAACATCTATGCCGCGAGATTTAAATCTCTCAAGTGCCGGAGAGTTCTTCAGCATTTGGAGCGAAGTTTTGCCGGTAATATAGTAAATCTCTTTTTTAGCTTCATCTACATTTTTAATAAAATCTTCAATCATTACAGTTTCATCTGAATTTATGGTATTAAACTTCAAAAGTTCTAAAATCTTCTCACGATTGCCATAGTCACTGTAAAGCCCCTCTTTTAGAACATTTCCAAACTCTTTAAAGAATGTTTCATACTTCTGCTTCTCTGCTTTTGCCATTTTTGAGAGCTCTGAGAGAACTTTTTTAACAGAGGCATTTTTGATTTTTGCCATAACCGCATTTGACTGTAAAATTTCACGAGAGACATTCAGCGGCAAATCTTTAGAGTCAATTACGCCGCGTAAAAATCTTAAATAAGTAGGCATTAACTCTTTTTCATCATCCGTTATAAATACACGGTTTATGTATAGCTTAATTCCTGTTTGATAATCAACTCTGTACAAATCCATCGGAGCTTTTGAGGGGATATAAAAGAGCGTCGTATACTCTATCGCGCCCTCTGCTCTGTTATGCATCCAAGCAAGAGGCTCTTCTGAAGAGTGAGCGATTGAGCTGTAAAAATCCTTATACTCTTCATCTTTTATCTCGCTTTTTGCAATTGTCCAAAGTGCGTTTGCACGGTTAATTTGAACATTCTCTACCTCGTTTCTTGAAGGCTCAATCTCTTTGCCTTCATCATCTTTTTTAGCCGCAATATAGTTCTCTTTATCCATAAAAATAGGGAAAGGAATATGATTTGAGTATTTTTTAATTATGTTCTCAATTCTGTAACTGTCTAAAAACTCGCTATCCTCATCATTTAGGTGCATTACTATCGTAGTTCCGTGTCCGTCTTGGGTAGCGTTCTCTACCTCAAATTCGCCGTCACCCTTACTTATCCACAAATAAGCCTGCTCTTCACCGGCTTTTTTTGTAGTCACTTCGACTCTGTGTGCAACCATAAAACAGGCATAAAAACCTACACCAAATTGACCTATTAGATTTGAATCTCTCTTCTGATCACCCGTTAGATTTTCTAAAAATGCCTTTGTTCCAGACTTTGCAATAGTCCCGAGGTTATTCATCAAATCCTCTTCGTTCATACCGATACCAGAGTCTTTAATGGTAAGAGTTTTCGCCTCTTTGTTTGCCACAATATCTATACGAGGAACAAAATTTACACTTTTATAAGCATCGTTAGTCAAAACCAACATGTTAAGTTTATCAAGTGCGTCCGATGCATTTGAAACCAACTCACGAAGAAATATCTCTTTGTTTGAATATAGTGAGTGAATCATAAGATTTAATATTTGATTTGCTTCCGTTTGAAATTGATGTTTTGCCATCTTTGTAAGTCCTTTTTGCTAAAATATTTGTGATTTTAACAAAAAAAAGTTAATGGATACAAACAATATCAACTTAATTTAGTCTCATTAGCTCAACTATATTTAGTCCAAATTTATTAATATTTTTTTGCTACAATCATACAATTATATTTCTAGGGAGGACGGTGTGTCAGATAATTTTATAGATATGATTGAACCAACGCCAAAGCTCCACTCAAAAAGGTGCAAGATAATCTCATTTATATTGCGGATTTTTTTACAGTTTTCTACCTATGCAGTAACTTTATTAGTCTGGTATATGTATGACTATTTTATGGCGTTTTTTGCTTTAATACTTAGTTTTATAATAATGGGGATAGTTCGCTCAAAACTGCGCAACAGCGTAATTCCTCCCAACCAAAGAGAGTATCAGTACAACGACAAAGGCATAGCCGACTGGTACACGGCAAAAGAGTTGTGCTATGGCGATAAAGCTCGTTAGAGCTTCAAAAGCAATTATAACTTAACAGACACTCCGTAAGCCATTATCTCAGCTTCGTACCCTAGCTCATCTTTTATCGCTTTTGCAAATACTTCCATTTTATCCGTTTCGCCGTGTATTAAACAGACATTTTTCAAACCATCAATAGGTCGCATCCATTCAATCAGCTCACTCTGATCCGCATGAGCCGAGAAGCCGTTAATGGTGTATATTTTAGCTTTTGCAATAATATCCTCTCCGTAAATCTTTATCAGCTTTTCACCATCTACTATACTTCGTCCAAGCGTTCCTCTTACCTGATAACCGACAAACACAATAGCATTTTTTGGATTCCAAAGTCTGTGTTTTAGATGGTGCATAATACGACCGCCGTTGCACATACCGCTGCCTGCAATTATGATTGAACGCTCTTTTACCTTATTGATTGCAACAGACTGCTCTCTTGTCGTAGTCGGTTCAAGCCATGCAAATGAAAATGGGTCCCCGCTGCTGTATTGCAGCTCATCGCTTAGATGTATCGGGTAGCTGTTATAAAGTTTTGTTGCTTTTATGGCTAGCGGGCTGTCAAGAAAAATACGGCACTTTGGCAGCTCTCCGTTATCATGCATCTCATGAAGCAGCCAGAGAATCTCTTGGGTTCTCTCCAGCGCAAAAGACGGGATTATAACGTTGCCGTTTTGCCTAAGCGTCGAGACAACAGCCTCTTTAAACTCTCCTATACTCCGCTCTAACGGTTTATGCTTGCGGTCTCCGTATGTGGACTCAATAAAAAGAAAATCTGCTTCACCTACATTGTCTGGATTGTCGATAATCAGCCTGTTTGGAGAACCTATATCTCCTGAAAAAACCATACGCTTATATTTATTATCTTCACTGTAATCAAGCATAACAAAAGCACTGCCCATAATATGCCCTGCATTCCCAAGTGAGACTCTTATATGTTGTTTTAGTTTATGCTCCTCAAAATACTCCAGTGTGCACCACTTTTTGCCAAAAACTTCTTTTACATCATCTTTTGTATAAAGGGGCTCTAAAATACTCTCTTCTTCACCGCGTCTGCGAGCTTTTCTTCTTATTGTTTTGTACTCTTCTTGTAATATATTTGCGCTGTCAAGCAGCATTATTTTTGCAATATCACGAGTTGCTTTTGTAGCAATAATCCTGCCGTTAAACCCGTCTTTTATTAGTTTTGGGACCCTTCCGATATGGTCAAGATGGGCATGGGTTAAAATCAGATAGTCTATTTTTGAGGGATCAAACTCAAAAGGGTCGTAGTTTCTCCCCTCATTGCCATTGCCTTGAAACATACCGCAATCAATCAAAATTCGTATAGAGCCTATTTTAACCAAGTGACATGAACCCGTTACCGTCTGTGCCGCTCCGTAAGATGTTACTGTTGCCATTGTTTTAATCCTTGTTTAATCATGATTTTTAAATTTTTTCATTATATTCAAATTTAACTATTATGAAACTTATACTATAATTCAACATACTTAAAGAGGGAAAATTAAACACTCAATGGCACTAATAGACCTACTAAATATATCAAAACATTACGAAGCACAAAAAATTTTAACCAATATAAATTTTCATATAGAAGATGGTGAGCGAATCGTTATAATCGGCAAAAACGGGAGTGGCAAATCTACTCTCATGAAGATTATCAACGGAACGCTTGAGCAAGACAGCGGTGAGCGAATCAGCAGACAAAATTTAGAAGTAAAAATGCTCTCTCAAAAACCTGAATTTAAAGAGGGTGATACCGTAAGAGAAGCTGTTGAAGCAGGACTTGATGAGCTTAACAAGGCAAAAAAGAGATATGATGAACTATCACTCCTTTTAGCCGATGATTTTGAGAACAAATCTATCATAGACGAGCATGAGAGACTTTCTCGCTACATTGAGCACCATAACGCATGGAACTTAGATGACAAGATAGAGCGCATCATCCAGCACTTTGACCTGAAGCAGTATGAGGGCAAACCTATTGTTATGCTCAGCGGCGGGGAACAAAGAAGAGTGGCGCTTGCATCTCTGCTTCTACAAAAGCCAGATATTTTGCTGCTTGACGAACCCACAAATCACCTTGATGTCTATATGGTTGAGTTTTTGGAAGAGTTGCTTTTAAAAGAAAAATTTACTCTTGTTTTTATCTCTCACGACAGATATTTTATTGATAGAGTAGCTACAAAAAGTGTTGAAGTAGAAGATTGCTCACTTAGAGAGTATAGCGGCGGATATAGCAGCTACTTATCCCAAAAAGAGGAGTATATGCGAACTCTGGAAAAGCAACATGAGACTCTGCTTACCATACTAAAGCGTGAAAATGAGTGGTTTTCAAGAGGTGTAAAAGCAAGGCTCAAAAGAAATGAGGGTCGAAAAGAGCGCCTTATGTCCCTTAGAGAAGATGCAAAAACAAATCCGTCTAAAATAAAGAAAATGACGCTTGAGTTGGAGCGTGAAGCCAAACATTTTAACCGTGATAAAAGCGTAAATAAGCAAAAAATGCTATTTGAGGTTGAAAACCTAGGTCTATCCGTCGGAGACAAAGAGCTTTTTAAAAACTTTAGCACAAGGATTCTTCAAAAAGATGTTATAGCCATTGTTGGACCAAACGGAAGCGGCAAGTCAACACTTCTTAAAGCACTTTTAGGGCGCATTGAGCCGACAAGCGGAACCATAAAAAGAGGCGATTTTAAGATAGGATATTTTGACCAGCACCGCGAAATGCTTGATGACGATAAAAATCTTATAGAGACATTCTGCCCTCACGGAGGAGATAGAGTAAGTGTTCGCGGTCGTGACATGCATGTTTACGGCTACCTGAAAAACTTTCTCTTCCCGAGGGAATTTTTGGATAAAAAGATAGGCATTCTTAGCGGTGGAGAGAAAAACCGCATAGCCCTAGCCCTGCTCTTCACAAAAGATGTTGACATTCTTATACTTGATGAGCCGACAAACGATTTGGATATACCGACTATCAATATTTTAGAAGAGCAGCTTATAAACTTCAGCGGAGCCGTAATCATTGTAAGCCATGACAGATATTTCGTAGATAAGATTGCCAAAAAACTCTTTATTTTTAAAGAAAACAAGCATATAGAAGAGAGCTACCAAAGCTATACGGAGTATCTGGAGCTAGAACATGAGTTAAAAGAGCTCAGCGACATGGAAAAAGAGAGTCAAAAAACAGAATCAAAAGTAAAAGAGAGCAAGCCAAGAGAGCTCAAACTTACTTTTAAAGAGAAGATAGCACTTGAAAAATTGCCTATTGAAATTGACGAACTTGAAGCCAAAATAGATGAAAAAAACAGTTGTTTGGCAAATCCTGCATGTTACGAGAAGATAGGTATAACTAAGTTGGCACAAGAGCTTGAAGAGCTTAAAAATCTATATGAAGAAAAAGTGGAAGAGTTGTTAATGATTCAAGAGAAAGAGGAAGAGATAAATAGTAACTAGCTCGCAATAACACGCCATAACAACGAAGGATTTTGTTTCAAGTTCGAGGCAAAATTTAGTTAAATTGAGGAGTTTACTTGCAGTAAATGACGAAATTTCACTCAATTTTAACGAAAAAATTGAGCAAAAGCATCGTTGTTAAGTTATTTTTGAGCTTCTTTTAGAGTATCGGCTATTAGAAACGCCAGCTCTAGAGCTTGGTCAGCATTCAGACGAGGGTCACAATGAGTATGGTAACGAGAGCTTAAATCCTCTTCTGTTACAACAAATGAGCCGCCGATACACTCGGTTACATTTTTACCCGTCATCTCCAAATGAACACCGCCTGCAAATGTACCCTCAGCTTTGTGAACTTGAAAAAATTGTTTCATCTCCGTAAGGATAGCGTCAACAGGACGTGTTTTAAAGTTATTTGATGATTTAATAGTATTTCCGTGCATCGGATCACAGCTCCAAAGAACTTTTCTGCCCTCACGCTCGATAGCGCGGATAAGTCTTGGCATATCGTCAGCAACCTTGTTTGCACCCATTCTCACAATAACATTCAGACGACCTGCCTCGTTTTGTGGATTTAAAATATCACAAAGTTTTATCAAATCATCAGTATCCATAGTCGGTCCTGCTTTTACGCCGATAGGATTTTTAATACCTCTCATATACTCAACATGTGCGCCATCAAGCTGGCGAGTTCTATCGCCTATCCATAACATATGCGCAGATGTATCATACCACTCACCTGTTAGAGAATCTTTTCTTGTAAATGCCTCTTCATACGGAAGCAAAAGAGCCTCGTGAGATGTATAAAATTCAGTCTCTTTAAGAGTTCTATGTGTTTTAGATGTAATTCCGCACGCTTCCATAAACTTCAGAGTTTTGCCAATCTCTTCTGCCAAATCTTCATATTTTTTACTTATTTCGCTCTGATGAGTAAAGTCCAAATTCCATTTATGAACCTCATGCAAATCAGCTAAACCGCCTGATGCAAATGCACGAAGCAGATTTAGCGTTGCAGCTGACTGGTTATATGCTTTTATCATTCTTTGCGGATCCGGTATACGTGAATCAGGAGTAAAATCAACACCGTTTATGATGTCGCCGCGGTAAGCATCCAGTGTCATGCCGTCAATAGTTTCGCTGTCACTTGAGCGAGGCTTAGCAAATTGACCGCCAAGACGGCCAACTTTTACAACAGGAAGCCCACCTGCGTACGTCATAACAACCGCCATCTGAAGAATTGCTTTAAATGTATCACGAATATTATGAGCATGAAACTCGCTAAAACTCTCAGCACAGTCGCCGCCTTGAAGCAAAAATGCCTTCCCCTCAGAAGCATTAGCCAACAAACCCTTAAGAGAGCGTGCTTCGCCTGCAAAAACAAGTGGCGGATAATCTCTTAATTCATTTAAAACTCTATTTAATTCATCTCTGTCCGGATATGTCGGCTGCTGTACGATAGGCTTTTCCCTCCAGCTAGATGCACTCCAATTACTCATTATAAAACCTTTTTTTAATATACTAATCATTTATCTTTAAAATTCTACATTATGGTACCTAAAATAGCACTGATTGGCGAATTCAAACAACCAAAAAACGTAAAAAAGCTTTTTTTTATGCTTAAAAATGTATAATGCACCATATTTTTTTATGGATTATATTATTATGCAAAAAAACGATTTAAAAGCACTTATTGAACAAATTTATGAAAACCTCCTTGAGCGCATTGATGCAGATGAAAATGCGACAAAAGGGCAAGTTGTCAACTATTTAAAAGATGCCATTAATATCGTTTCAAATATTGACGATAAAGATATCAACTCCATAGAACATGCTAAAGCGGCTTTTAGCAACTCATACAAAGAGCTTGTAAGTCAAAGTTTAAGCTCTTATAAAAATACTAATCAAAAATTTGGAGAGCTGACACAACTCAATGAACAAACACTGCAAAAATGTAATAACAAACAGATTGATTTGGAAACTTTAACAACTAAATTTAGTGAAATTCAAACTCATATGACTGATGAAGTAAAAAAAGCAAATCAAATTATTTCAGAACTCTCAGAAAAAGTTAAAACATTAGAAGAGACTACAAATTTAGATCCACTTACAAAAGTTTTTAATAGAAGAGCTCTAATCTCTTATCTTAACGGCGTATGCTCAAATAAAAACATACCTTATCACTTACATGTACTGATGCTCGATGTAGATAATTTCAAGAAAATAAATGACACCTATGGGCATATTACAGGCGATAAAATTTTAATTTTTATCTCAAATATTCTTAGAAAAACACTAAGAGACGGAGATAAAATCTTCAGATTCGGCGGTGAAGAGTTTACCGTTATTATAAACCGTAACAGCGATGAGCAGTGTGAGCTGATAGCAAATAGACTTTTACGCCTGATAAGCTCAAACAAATTGATTTATATGGGAGAAAAAATATCAGTTACCGCCAGTATTGGAATGACAAAACTGCATGAAACCGATACACCGGATTCACTCCTCACTAGAGCTGACAAAGCTCTTTACTCTTCTAAACACAATGGCAAGAACATGGTCTCTAAGGTGATGAAATAATGGACTTTAGCTATTTCGACATTGTTATATCTGTTTTGGTTCTTTTTTTAGGACTAAAAGGAGTAATAAACGGTTTTTTTAAAGAACTTTTTGGGTTAATTGGAATTATCGGCGGTATCTTTATAGCCTCTAGGGTCGGAAAAGATGTAGGTAAATTTATAAATGACTCGGTTTTAAAATTTGAAAACGACGCAGCTATAAGTTTTACAGGATTCCTAGTTACATTTGCGCTTTTCTGGCTCTTTATGATTGGCGTTGGCATAATATTTAAAAGATTAAGTTCATTAAGCGGTTTGGGCGTTTTTGATAAAATTTTAGGATTTATATTTAGCGCAAGCAAATTCTTCCTTATTGCCGCGGTAATAGCATATGCTCTGTATAACATAAAAGTAATGAAAGAAAATCTTGACTCAATTATGAAAAATAGCATCCTCTTCCCAGTGCTTGTAGAGACAGGAAGTGCTATTATGAAGCTTGACCCTATCGAAACTTCTGATGACATGAATAAAACAATAAGTAAAAATTCAGAAATAATAGAAGACGGTATTGATAAAACTTTGCAAAACAAGGCACTTGAAATAGTGGACAGCACAAAGAAAAAGATTACTCAGACTATGGAACAAAATTTATCAGCTAAAGAAAGAAAGTAACCATGTCAGATATAACTACTGATTTTAATGATAAAACTATTGAGTATAAACAGCTCTTAGATGATTTTAAGCAATTGCTTAAAAACAACAATCTAAAGTTTACGATTCAAAGAGAAGTTATACTCGAAACTCTCTACAATCTGGATGAACACTTAACACCAGAGTCGCTTCACAACCTTATACAAAAGAAATTTCCTGATTTAAATACCGGAATTGCAACGGTGTATAGAACCCTATCCCTTTTAGAGGAGTCAGACATGGTAACGTCTCTCTCTTTTGGAGCTCAGGGAAAGAAGTATGAACTAGGCGCTAAACATCATCATGACCATTTTATCTGCACGACATGCGGAAGCATTGCCGAATTTGTTGATGAGCAGATAGAAGAGAGACAGCACAAAATCGCCGAGGAGCTCGGTTTTGACATGAAAGACCACTCAATGCAGATTTATGGAATCTGTAAAAATTGCCAAAAAAAGTAAAGGAAAAATTATTGATTTTTAATAACAAATTTATTCAACAAAGAATTGAAAAAGCGGAGCTTCTTAAAAAAGATGGCATCAACCCATATTCTAATGAGTGTAGAAGAAACACAACTATTGAAAAATTTTTAAATGTAAATTCAGACGTTGCTCATAAAGAGAACAAAAGAGATGAGAAGCGCCACTACACGTTAAGCGGTCGTATAAAACTATTTAGAATTATGGGTAAAGCCAGTTTTATTCAGATTGAAGATGAGAGCGGAGCACTTCAGATATATGTTGCAAGAGACAATCTTGGTGAGAATTTTTATAATGAGGCTTTTAAAAAGAACATAGAAGTCGGCGATATTGTAGAAGTTAGCGGATACCCTTTTGTAACAGGGCAAGGAGAACTTTCACTTCATGCAGACGAGCTAAGACTTCTGACAAAGGCTATATCGCCTCTGCCTGAAAAGTTTCACGGTATTACAGATAAAGAGACTAGATATAGAAAAAGATATCTTGACCTCATTATGAATACGGATGTTCGCAAGACATTTAAAATTCGATCTAAGGTTATCTCTCTTACAAGACGTTTTTTTGAAGACAAAGGCTTTTTAGAGGTTGAAACTCCTATGATGCACCCAATCGCAGGCGGAGCAAATGCCAAGCCGTTTGTAACGCATCACAATGCGCTTGGAATCGACAGATACTTAAGAATTGCTCCCGAGCTTTATTTAAAGAGACTTATCGTCGGCGGATTTGAAGCTGTTTTTGAGATAAACCGCAACTTTAGAAACGAGGGAATGGATGCTACTCACAACCCTGAATTTACATCTATTGAGTTCTACTGGGCATACAAAACATACAAAGATTTGATAGAGATTACAAAAGAGTATTTTACATATCTTTTTGACCATCTAAATCTGCCTACACAGCTCCCATATGGTAACTTAGAGGTTGATTTTAGCAAGTTTAGCGAAGTGCCGCTTATAGAGTCACTATACACCATAGGCGGAGTTCCGCAAGATATAGTCAATGACAAGGATAAGATTGTTGCGTTTTTAAAGAGCAAAAATATTCAGGTAAAAAATGGTCTTAACTTGGGTCAGCTACAAGGTGAACTGTTTGACGAATATGTGGAAGAGAAGCTAATAAATCCGACTTTTATTACAGAGTATCCGGTTGAGATATCTCCTCTTGCAAGAAGAAGTGATACAAATCCTGATATTACCGAACGTTTTGAGCTCTTCATTGCAGGGCGAGAGATTGCAAACGCATTTAGCGAGTTAAATGATCCTGTTGATCAACTCGGTCGTTTTGAAGCTCAAGGCGCTGCTAAAGAGGGCGGCGATGACGAAGCACATGAGATGGATTTGGATTTCGTAGAAGCACTTAGCTACGGAATGGCGCCGACTGCAGGTCAAGGCATTGGAATAGACAGACTGGTAATGCTACTTACAAATGAGCACTCAATCAGAGACGTTCTGCTGTTTCCGGCCATGAAACCGATACATTCAGAAGAAAAACAAGAAGAAAACGAATAGTTTTAATTAAATAGAAAAGGAATAAACAAACATGGGTTTTTTACAAGATTACGATAAAGAGATATTCGATTTATGCGAAAAAGAGTTAGAGCGTCAGACTGACCACTTAGAGATGATTGCATCTGAAAACTTTACACTTCCTGCTGTTATGGAAGCGATGGGTTCGGTTTTTACGAACAAGTATGCAGAGGGTTATCCGGGCAAGCGTTACTACGGCGGATGTGAGTATGCAGACGGTGTTGAGCAGTTGGCGATTGACAGAGCGTGCAAGCTCTTTGGATGTAACTTTGCAAATGTTCAGCCTCACTCTGGAAGTCAGGCAAATGCCGCTGTTTACGCTGGTCTTTTAAAAGCCGGAGACAAGCTTTTGGGTATGGATCTAAGCCATGGCGGTCACTTAACGCACGGTTCTAAGCCAAGTTTTTCAGGTCAAAACTACTCAAGCTTTACATACGGCGTTGAGCTTGACGGTCGCATGAATTATGAGAAGATTATGGAGATTGCAAAAACTGTTCAGCCAAAAATTATTGTTTGCGGCGCTTCTGCTTATGCTAGAGAGATTGACTTTAAAAAATTCCGTGAGATTGCTGACGCTGTCGGAGCAATAATGTTCGCTGACATCGCCCATGTTGCAGGTCTTGTAGCAGCCGGAGAGCATCCTAGCCCGTTCCCTCACGCACATGTCGTAACTACAACGACACATAAAACTCTTGCTGGTCCAAGAGGCGGTATGATTATGACGAACGATGAAGAGATAGCTAAGAAGATGAACTCGGCAATCTTCCCTGCTCTTCAGGGCGGACCGCTTGTTCATGTAATAGCTGCAAAAGCGGTAGGATTTAAATACAATCTCTCTCCTGAATGGAAAGATTATGCAGTACAGGTAAAAGCAAATGCCAGAGTTCTTGGAGAAGTTTTGGTTAAAAGAGGTTATGACTTGGTAAGCGGTGGAACTGACAACCACTTGGTTTTACTATCGTTTATCAACCGTGAATTCTCTGGAAAAGATGCTGATATTGCCCTTGGAAATGCAGGTATTACCGTAAATAAAAATACGGTTCCCGGTGAGACGAGAAGCCCGTTTGTAACTTCAGGTATCCGCATAGGAAGCCCTGCTCTTACAAGCAGAGGAATGAAAGAGAAAGAGTTTGAGTTGATTGCAAATAAAATTGCTGACGTACTTGATGATATTAACAACACAGAGCTTCAATCAAGCATCAAAAAAGAACTAAAAGCCTTAGCTCAAAATTTTGTAATATACAATCAATCAACTTATTAATGGCAAGCGCGTAGATATGATAGCATCTGACTTAAACCTTATTAAAATGGTTACCGACCACTACTGGATAAAAAGAGATGAGGTAGTTGATAAAATTATCTTCAAAGGGCGTACTTTTTACAATAAGTTTGAAAAAGTCAACGCTACGCTATCGCAAGCCGTTATAAATCAACATATCAAAGGCGAGATAACCGTAGCTCACTCTTTAATAAACAAGCACGGCAAAGTTGAGAACATCGTAATTGACTACAACGGAAGAGACCCTGAGCGTTTTTACCATAAAACTCAGCTGCTTCTTCGCGAAGAGGGCTATATAAATTTTACTGCTTATAAAACAAAAACAGAGGGTCACCTTCATGTATATATTCATAAAGGTCATACAACACTTCAAGAGGCTATACAGCTTGGTAAAATGATAAGCATGAAGCTCTCAGCCAAGCAACCGACACAGTGGAGAATGTTCCCAAATGCAGATATGCCCGAAGAGTACAATATTTTGACACTGCCTTATGATGTTTATTCCAAGGAGCGCGGAGCTTCTTGGTCGAAGCACATGTGAGAAACGTTAATAAAATGCCAACTGCTTGGCATTTTTAGTTTCGAATCAAAGTCGATGTACGAAGTACCGACTGCGAAGAAAGTAGTTATATAACTAAATTTTTTGCTATTATTATATATAAAAGAATTAAAAAAGGGGAAGTTATGGAAGAAAAAAGTGAATTAAACGACATTATTTTAAATAAAAATAGTTCATCTCTTGGAAATAAGAAGATTGTTTTAGCTGTTGCTACGTTAGGGATAATACTCATTCTTGTTGTAATGTTAATGAACTCTCTTGCTTCTAGCGGCAATGATAATTTGCCGCAGGTCATTCTTCCTCCTGAACCGCAAAAAGAAGCAAAAGCCGTAACTGATGAGCCTCTTTTTGAAGATGTTAATGTTGTTCAAGAGACTACTCAAGATAATGTTTCCTTAGATCAAATAGCACAAAAATTAAAAGAAGAAAGCGTAAAAGAGACTTCAAAAGTACAAGCGCAAAGCAGCACTGCCGCGGCCGTTGCAGAAGAGCCTAAAAAAACAGAAACCAAAAAAACAGAAACTGTAAAAACAACAGCTCAAAAAACTCCAACTGCAAAAGTTGCAGCCAAAGAGCCACTTAGCGAGCCTAAGACAGCTGCAGCAAGCCCTTCTGGTCACTATATTCAAGTCGGCTCTTTTTCAAAAATTGAACCTAATAAAAAATTCTTGGACTCAATTACAAATTTGGGATATAAATATAAATTTCATCCTGTAACTATAAATTCAAAAGTTATAAGCAAAGTTTTAGTTGGTCCGTTTGATAGTGAAGCTGAGGCGAGAAAAGCACTTAAAAATGTTAGAGCATCTGTTGAAGCGGGCGCTTTTTTAACTAAAATATAATTATAAATAAGGTTTTTTTTGATTTACTCAAAACAGTTTATACAAGACCAGCTGGCTCCAATAGCCGTATATGCAAAATTAAAATCAATTTTTGAAGATGAGATCTCATATCTTTTTGAGAGTGCCGGAGGAAGCGAAGGCAACTACAGCTTTATATGCATAGGTGCAAGAGAGAGAGTTCAATTTATAGACGGAAAAACTCTATATACCGACTCTAGCGGCGCAGTACACACAAAAGATGAATCTACTTTTACTTTTTTAAAAAATTACTATAAAAATGTTGACACAGAAATCTATAAAAAAGCTGCAGCTGAACTTAAGGTCGGCTATGTTGACGGCTTTATCGGCTATATCGGTTATGATATGGTTAAGGTTTTTGAACCAAAGCTTCATAACACGATGGATAATCTGAGGGATGAGCTAAATACGCCTGATCTTGACCTAATACTTCCAAAAATCATCCTTGTTTACTCTCATAAAAACTACCAACTCACACTAATCAGCACTCAAGAAGAGATGAGCAAAAAGTTTGATATGATTGAAAATAAGCTCAAAAACTCTTATGAATATGTTCATATGAAGAGAAATATCGGCAATGACAAAGGGAGTTTTGCATTCTCCAAAGAGCAGTTTTTTGAAATGGTTGACAAATCAAAAGAGATGATAAGAAGCGGCGACGTTTTTCAAATCCTTATGACAAACCGTTTTACAAGAGAGATAAAAGTTGACCCTTTTAGCTTCTACAGAATACTCCGAAGCAAAAATCCATCTCCATATATGTTTTTGATGGAGTATGAAGATTTTAACATAGTCGGCTCTTCTCCGGAAGTTATGGTTAGACTCACAAACGGTGAACTTCTTCTTCGCCCGATTGCGGGTACCAGAAAAAGGGGTGCTACAAAGCAAAGAGATATGGAGCTTGAAGATGAGCTTTTGGCAGACCCAAAAGAGCTATCTGAACATCTTATGCTAATAGACCTTGGAAGAAACGACGTCAGCCGCGTTGCAAAGACGGGAAGCGTAAAAGTTGAAAATATGATGCATATCGAACGCTTTTCTCATGTTATGCATATAGTCTCTGACGTTACAGCTACTCTTGCTGATGACAAAGATATGTTTGATTTGTTTATGGCTACATTTACGGCAGGGACAATGACCGGTGCGCCAAAGATAAGAGCAATGGAGCTTATAGCAGAGTACGAAGGACTAAAGCGCGGTTTTTACAGCGGAAGCATCGGCTACTTTGGGTTTGACGGCAACATGGACAGCGCGATAACCATAAGAACGGCTCTTGTAAAAGATGACAAAGTCGTTCTTCAAGCCGGTGCCGGCGTGGTTGCAGACAGTCAAAACGAGCTTGAGTACCTAGAGGTAAAAAACAAACTCGGCGCACTTGTTGCTTCACTGGAAGATTTGGATTAATGAAACTCTTTGCCATCTTTGGCGACCCTGTTGCGCACTCTCGCTCTCCGCTTATGCACAACAGCGTATTTAAGCACCTAAACTACAATGCCTGCTACACAAGAGTTCATCTTCCAGACGGCTCAAAACTAAAAGAGACTTTTTTCTCCCTTGGTCTTAGCGGAGCAAATATTACTGTTCCGCATAAAGAGGCGGCGTACACGGCTTGCGATGAAGTAAGAGGCTTTGCAAAGAGTGTCGGGGTAGTAAACACCATCGTAAACGAGAACGGCAGACTTATAGGCTACAACACCGATGCGGACGGCTTTATGTTCGCTATAAAAAAGTTTGGCGCTATTAAAAATATTTTAGTTTTAGGGGCAGGCGGAACGGCAAAAGCGCTCTGTGCAAGATTTATAGAAGACGGCATAAAAGTAACTGTTCTAAACAGAAGCAAAGAGAGGCTTGTATACTTTAGAGATCTTGGGTGTGACTGCTTTAGCTGGGAAGATTTTGAACTTAAAAAATATGATTTGGTTGTAAACACAACAAGTGCCGGACTCAAAGACGAAGAGCTGCCGGCTCCATCAGAATTAATAGAAAAAATTTTAGACAACAGCTCATTTGCGGCAGATGCAATTTATGGCAAAGTAACACCCTTTTTAAAACTTTCATATAGCAAAAATATCACTTGCAAAGACGGTGCCGATATGCTTTTAGGTCAAGGCGTTTTGGCAAACGAACTCTTTGTAAACTATGAGCTAAAGACACAAGATATAAAAAACTGCATGTCAAAGAGTTTTGAACTCTAAAGAGGCGGCTATCGCCTGCCCATAAGCTATTGCGCCATCATTGCTTACAAACATCTCAGGCAAAATAACATCAGGAATTTTTTGCATAATCAGTCTTAAAAGCACTCTGTTTTGAAACACTCCGCCGCCCAAAACCAATGGCAAATCATACTTTTTGTGCATCTCGTAAATTATCTCAACTATCGTATTAAAAAATTTTGAAACCGCTACATATATATTTTTTTCATCTAAAATCTGCCTAAATATTTGTCCAAAATCTATCTCGCCATCTTCTATACAAAATATATAACTATCTAAAACATTCTCATCATAGAGGCTCTCCAAAAGTAGCCCGCTTTCTCCCTCGTAACTGCAAACTTGAACAACATCCAAGATAGATGCTACTGCATCAAAAAGTCGCCCGCATGAACTGCTAAAAGGTGCGTTTAAACCCTTTTGCCACATACTAAAGAGCGTTGTTAATTCTTCAGGTCTAAATGAGGCGATTGTCGCATTGTTAAGGTTAAAAACCTCCTCGCCGTATATCTCAAACAAAAAACTAAGTGCAACTCGTCTAGGCTCTTTTATTGCCTTCTCACCGCCAAGAAGTTTAAAATATCTGAAATGTCCTACTCTCTCATAACCATCTAAGTCGCAGACAAAAAACTCTCCGCCCCAAAGATTACCCTCATCGCCGTATCCGGTTCCGTCAAAACTGACACCTAAAACTTTTGATGTAATGCCATTTACGCCCATGGTCGCCAAAATATGCGCATAGTGATGCTGAACTTGCAGTAACTCTATATCTTCGTTTTGAACCGCCAACTCTTTTGCATATTTTGTTGACTCATAGTTTGGATGTTTATCACAAACGACTACATCTGGCTCAAACTCATATATCCGCTTTAACCTCTCTATGTGCGATCTGTAATGCTCTATGCTCGACAAGCTTTCCAAATCCCCAATATAAGGAGATAAAACAACACTCTCTCCGATTGTAATCGCCACACTGCTCTTCTGGTTTGCGCCAAGTGCTAAAATCTTCTTCTCCGTTTTATGAGGAAGTTTAAGATAGAGAGGCGCATACCCTCGTGCATCTCTTAGCATAAATGTTTTCTCACCTTCAACAAAGGCTACTGAATCATCGCAGCTATTTACTATCTCTCTATTATGCTCCAAGCAGAAGTCCCAAATGCCGCTAAGCCTCATAATCTCATCATAACTTTTGCACAGCGGCTCATCTGAGATATTCGCACTTGTTGCAACTATGGGTCTGTTCAGTCTTTGCAAAATAAGATGATGAAGCGGAGTGTATACCAAAAAAAGCCCGATTTGGTTGATATTTTGAGCGACATGTTGGCTTAGAGCGTTATCTTCTCTTTTTTTAAGCAGAACAATAGGGCGTCTGTTTGAGCAGAGTAACTCCTCCTCTTTTGCATTCATGATGGCGATTTTTTTTGCAACATCAATATCTTTTACCATCACTCCAAAAGGCTTTGTAGGTCTTTGCTTTCTCTCTCGCAGAAGTTTTACGGCTTCATCATTCGTAGCGTCACAGACAAGATGATAGCCCCCTATTCCCTTTATAGCTATGGTTTTACCGTCGATTATATATTTCACGACTTTATCTATAATATTTTCACTCTCTATCATATTGCCGCTGTTATCAAACAAAGAGAGTTTTGGTCCGCACTCGTGGCATCCTATAGGCTGAGCGTGATAACGTCTCTCCTGCGGATTTTTATACTCTTGTGCACACTTTTCACACATAACAAACTCATCCATAGAGGTGTTTTTTCTGTCATAGGGAAGATTTTTTATGATGCTAAAACGCGGTCCGCAGCTGACACATGTAATAAACGGATACTCAAATCTGCGGTTGGTTTTATCGTGAAGCTCGCTCTCACATTCACTGCACATTGCGATGTCAGGCGGAATATGGCTGGAGAGATTTTTGTTGACTTCGCTCATCTTTATGCTAAAGCCGTCAAACGATTTTGTTTTTTTAATCTGGGTTATTTTTATGGAATCTATTTCACTGAGCGGCGGTTTGTTGTCTCTTATCTTTTTTACAAACTCATCCAGCTCTTCTTTCGTCGCATCAAGAAGTATCAGCACGCCCTGTCCGTTGTTTGACACCTCTCCGCTTAGATTCATTGAAGTGGCAAGATTGTAGATAAAAGGGCGAAATCCGACACCCTGCACCACGCCTCTTATCTCAATGCTAAATATCACTACTCTAACTCCAAACTCATCAAATACATCTCTTCGCCATCAAGAACTTTTATATCAAAACTGCCGCATTTTGGGCAGATAAACTCATTTTTATCAAGCTCTTCCTCTGCGCCGCAGACATTGCAATGCACTTTTACTTTTTGAAGATTTAGAACCAACTCTGCATCATTACATATCGTGCCAAGCCTAAACATCTCGTAAGCTTCACGCAAAAGATGCGGCTCAACTCCGCTAAGAGTTCCGATTTTAACGACAACTTTTGTGACTTTTTTTGCAGAGGAGGCTCTTGCATGCTCCTCGCAACTATCAAGAAGCGATTGGACGATGCTGTACTCATGCATTTAGCATATTCCAGAGAGAAATTTGCCTATTTTGTAAAAAATCTTTTATCGGTTCGTTGTTCTCATGAGCGCCGTTGCCGTGCGCTAAGGTTATTGTTTTAGGCATCTGTCTTTTCTTTGTTCAAAATAGCCATAGCTTTTTTATAGTTCTCTTCATCCGGACTTTTCATTTTTCGACTCACTTTACTCCCCCTCTAATAACTTTTTAAACTCATCTTTATTTGGCAGCACAGTCAAATATTTACTTGCATAGATTGGGAGTGTTCAGCATTCCGTGTCAGCATCGGATAATTCCTAAAATTGTATCATAAATCTAAAGCGTCATCAAGTCGTCCCTCAAAGTGGATGGCTAATTGAGAAATTGTTAAACTCCAGTTTCT
>JBAZDX010000016.1:0-50668 GCA_041654255.1 Sulfurimonas sp. | reverse complement strand
AACCGCCAATACTTTTGCCAGCTTTTATGTCACGAGCAAATTGCTCTACATCTATTTCTATCTTCATGTGTCTTTCCTTGGGTAAATATAATTTTACCCGATTGACACGGAATTATGAACGGTCCCGTTTTATTTGTTTAAAAGATATGTTTTTAACAAATCTGTATTAAGCCCCATCGCCGTACTCTCAAAGCCTTTTACCTCTTTTATGTACTTTTTGCAAAATCCTTCGACCATGCAGGCCCCTGCTTTTCCGCTCCACTCGCCACTTTCAAGATAACTCTTCATATCTTCCAAATCAAACGTTTTAAAGATATAGTCGGTTTTGGAGATATCAATTATCTTCATTTTTTTTGACTGAAAAATCATACATGTGATTATGCTCACGACACTGCCGCTTTGTGAAAGTAAAATATCTCTTGCCTCCTCAGCGCTCTTTGCTTTTCTAAGAATTTTTCCATGCGCAGTAACCACGGTATCTGCAACCAGAAGCGGATACTCATCGTACCCAAAAGCCTTTATATTTGCTTCAAACTTTCCAAGCGTGGCAAGATAGACAAAGTTTTTTGGAGAGGTTGCAACTACGCTCTCCTCGTCAAAATCAACACTCTCTTGGATAAACGCGATTCCAGCACTCTTAAGAAGCGCAGTACGTGTAGGTGATGATGAAGCAAGCCTTATCATCAGAGACTGCTTGAGAGGTAAGTTCCTATTAATATAGCTGTAATGCCAAGAATAATATTTAAAGGAACCATAACTTTTCCGATAAGCTCAAGCTGGTTTTTTGCGCCGACCATATTGCCCTCGTTTAAGAACCTCTCGCCTCTGTTTCGTCGCAGTATCATTACCGTAAGATTTACAAACATTACGCTCCAGATAGCCTCTTTTGCGTAGCTAAGAGGTGCAAAGTCGCTTTGTGAAAGACCATAGCCCTTAACCATAAAAATGGCGGTAATAAGCAAAATTACTACAAAAGGAACGACAATAACAAAAAGCCGCTTAAGTGCATAGGCTATATGTTCCAATCTTTTTAGAGGAGATTCTATCTTCAAAAAAGATTGGTGTGCGGCGTAACGCATAGCAATCATACCGCCAACCCAAACAACCGCACTAATTACATGCAGAAAAACTATAAATGTTTTATACTCTAAGAAAATATCTTGCATTATGCGAGTATCCCCGTGATATATTTCAATGCTTCTGCTTTAGCATCTCCTAGTTTTGTAACATCTTTGCCGCCTGCTTGAGCAAAATCCGCTCTACCGCCGCCGCCGCCGCCAAGAAGCGGAGCTATGTGTTTTATCCACTCACCCGCTTTTGCATCACATCCTTTAACTCCCGCCGCCATCATCACTTTGTCATCTTTTACTTGAAATAAAATCGCACAAAGTTTCTCATTTTGGTTTTTAAGCTCATCGATTTTCTCTTTGATATCACCTGCGCCAAGCTCATCTACAACAACGCTTATGCCGTTTATCTGCTCTATTTTTATATCTGCTTTTATGCTGTTTTGAGCATCATGAAGCTCTTTTTTAAGCTCGACAATGTTTGATTTAAGCCTTGCAATTCCTGCCATTACATCAAGATTTTTAACCTCTGCCTCAATCTCTTTGATAAGCATTCTCTGCTGTGTGAAGTGCTCGTAAGCCGCATGCCCGCAAACCGCTTCTATGCGCCTCACACCTGCGCTTACACCGCTCTCTTTTGTAATGATAAACGAGCCGATAGCTGCCGTATTGTCCACATGCACGCCGCCGCAGAACTCGACGCTCGCATCGCCGAAACTTACAACGCGAACCTCATCGCCGTATTTCTCGCCAAACTGAGCTTTTGCACCGGACTTTTTAGCCTCGTCAATGCTCATAACCTCTGTTTTACCACTTATGCCACGCATAATCTCATAGTTTACTCTGGTTTCTATCTCCACTAACTCTGCATGTGAGAGTGCTTTTGGATGAGAGAAGTCAAATCTGAGCCTGTCTGCTTCCACAAGTGAACCTGCTTGAGAGATATGGTCTCCCAGAACATCAAAAAGAACTGCATGAAGCAAGTGTGTAGCAGAGTGGTGTTTAGCTATCTCGCCTCTTGAGATATCCACGACCGCCTCTACCACATCGCCGACCTTTAGCTCTTTTTCTACAGAAATTTGCGATAAGTTCAGTCCAAAGAATTTTTTAGTGTCAAGCACTTTTGCAAAACCTGCAAGCTCGCCGCCATCTCCGCACTGTCCGCCGCTTTGAGCATAAAAAGGAGTAACATCCAAAAATACCCAACCGTTTGAACCAGATGAGAGTTTATCTGTATGATGGTAGTTCTCATCCAAAAGTGCCAAAATTTTGCTCTTAGACTTCGTACTCTCATAACCCACAAAACTGTTTTCGCCGAATTTCTCTAAAAGCTCTTTAAAATCTCCGTGAACCGCGTCATCTCCACTGCCTTTCCAAGCAGCTTTAGCACGACTTCTCTGCTCTTGCATCAACTCTTCAAATTTAACAGAGTCAAGTTTTAAATCTTTCTCTCTTAACATATCTTCCGTCAAGTCAAGAGGGAAACCGAAAGTATCGTAGAGTTTAAATGCAACCTCTCCGCTGAAAACTTCTTTTGTATTTTTCAGCTCTTCATTGAAAAGCTCTATTCCTGAAGCGATAGTTTTGAAAAATCTCGCCTCTTCAAGCTCTATCTGCTCTTTTACGGCATTTGATTTTGCTGCCAAATAGTCATACTCTTTACCCATAATCGCTACAACCGTATCTACAAGTTTGTGCATAAACGGTTCGCTAAATCCTAAAAGATATCCATGACGAACCCCGCGGCGAAGGATACGGCGAAGCACATATCCACGCCCCTCGTTTGAGAAGTTTACACCCTGAGCAAGCAAGAAAAGCACTGTTCTTATGTGGTCGGCTATAACGCGGTAAGATGCGCCGCTAGAGTAGACATACTCTTTGCCTATAAGCTCTTGAACTTTTGTGATAATCGGCATAAAAAGAGATGAAGAGTAGTTGCTCGTAACGCCCTCGCTGATTGCGACAACACGCTCTAGCCCCATACCTGTGTCGATTGAGGGTTTTGGAAGCGGGGTTAGTTTGCCGTCTGCACTTCTCTCATACTGCATAAACACAAGATTCCAAATCTCTAAAAATCTGTCGCCGTCTCCGCCCATATAGTCTTCTGAACCAGAAAAACTCTCTGCACCTTGGTCAAAAAAGATTTCGCTGCACGGTCCGCATGGTCCAGTATCACCCATCTGCCAGAAGTTGTCTTTGTCGCCCAGACGCATGATGCGCTCAAGACTTACATGTTTTTGCCAAAGAAGTTCAGCCTCATCGTCGCTCTCATGAACTGTAACCCAAAGCTTCTCTTTTGGAAATTTCATAACCTCTGTTATAAACTCCCACGCATAGTCGATTGCATCTTCTTTAAAGTAGTTGCCGAAGCTAAAGTTGCCCAGCATCTCGAAAAAAGTGTGATGTCTTGCAGTGTAGCCTACATTTTCAAGGTCGTTGTGTTTTCCGCCTGCACGGATACATGTCTGACACGAAGTAGCACGCGGATTGTGAGGAGCCGGTACTTCACCCGTAAAAATAGACTTAAAAGGCACCATTCCGGCATTGTTAAACAGTAGCGAGGCATCATCCGGCACAAGCGGCGCACTTGCTACCCTATCGTGGTTTTTTGATTCAAAAAATCTTAAAAATTCTTCTCTAATATCCATACATCTGTCTCTTGCTATAAAATTGTGCGATTATACCCAAAATATAGTATCAATACTCTTTAACTCGACATACGCTACTTTTTATGACAGCGGGAACATATCCCCATCACGGTTTTGCTCTGCAAAAGAGATGGGGCATCTGAGACATGCGGATTGTGACAGCTTGTACAGCTAAGCTCATGCCCAGGTCTTGAGGGATCTTTTACGCCATGTGTCGGATGCGGTTTTTGTCCAAAAGTTTTAACGACATGCATCCCCTCAATCTTATCTTTATGGCAGGTTGTGCAGAGCTCCCATGCCCCCTTTCTTAGATAAAATTCGCTTTGTGATGAGTGCGCATTGTGGCATTTGTTACAGCGTCCCGACTCTGCAGGTTCATGGTGAAACCGCTTTGCGCTCCACTGCTCTTGATTTTTTTTATGACATGAAAAGCAAACGTCTCCGATGGGATCTGGAACGCTGTATTTTGTTCTGTTTTCATCTGCTTGATTATAGATGCCGACTTTGCCGTTGTGGCAGGATGTACAGAGCCAGTTAATTGAAGGAGCGTGGGAGTGCTTCTCTTTGTTGATGTTTTTATGGCACTCGTAACAGTTGGATTTTTTAATGTCAAGAAATGCCACTCCCTTTACCTCATTAACGCTCATGTCATGACACTTTGAGCAAATTTTCTCATTTTTATCATCGTGAAAATAGTTTTTGGCATATTTTTGTGGCGGGTATCTATGCTCTTTATCAACCTTTGATACCAAAAAAATATCTCTCATCTCCTCTTTTACAACCGCGCCATTTTTATACCCGACTACCTTAATGCTGTTTGAGCCAAAATGAAGATTTATGCTTTTACAGTAGTGAGAACGTTTTGAATTAACCTCAATAGTATATGTCTCATTCGCGTCATTTATTATAACAAAAGAGTCAACAGAGGCACTATGGACCTCAACCACAAATGAGGAAATACTCTCTTGACTAATCTGTGCAAGTGGCGGATTTACAACACTAAATGGCGCTGCCTCCTGAGCAAAAAGCGCGATAGAAAAAAGTGCAATAAAGAGAGCAATTTTTATATACATGTAACTTTTCATTTTGCCGCCTTTTTGACTGTTTTTTTAAGAAAAAAAGGCTGGTCTGAAGCGTGAGGCGTATGGCAGCTTGTGCACTTTTGGCTCTCATCAACTCCGGTACATCCAGAACTCTTACTATTTCTTGCTCTGCTGTTTTGCTCCTTATGACACCCCAGACATATCTCATTAACCTCTTTGCGAATAAACATAGCATACGGGCTTGAGTGCGGATTGTGGCATCTGTTGCAATCCCCTGAATCGAGCGGTTCGTGAGTATATTTTGCGCTGCTCCAGAGCTCTTTATTCTCTTCATGACACTCAAAACATGAGTGATTTACAGGTTCGGGTGCGATATATTTGGATTGATTTTTTTTGTTATGACAGCTTGTGCAGAGCCAGTTGGCAGCGGGAGCATGAGCATACTTCTCTTTGGTAATATTTTTATGACACCCATAGCAGTTTGATTTTGTAACATCGACAAAAGCGACATTTTTTACCTCATTAACGCTCATATCATGGCATTTTACACAACTTTTTTCATTTGCGTCAGTGTGAAAATAATTTTTACTGTATTTTTGCGGCGGGTATTTAAACTGATGATAGAGCTGTGAGGAAACATAGACATCTCTTGTTTTTTCATCAACCAAAATACCGTTTTTATAGGCTCGAATGACTACCCTGTTTTCGCCAAGCCTAAGTGAGATATTTTTACACTCAGTCTCTCTTTGACTCTTTATATCTATGTCGATTTGTTCTAAAGCAGTAGTTATCTTAAGTGTATCAACGCCCTTTTTATCTACCTTTGCAACAATATTTAGAGTCAGTTCACTTTGAAGATGGTTCTTTATCGGGGCAATTATCTCTATAGACTTCTCATCTGCAGATATGCCAAGAGTGCTCACACACAAAAGTAGAGCAGCTCTTAGACAAAATCTAAGTAGTTTCACTTACCGATTCCTTTTGGATTTACACGGTCGTATGCAAACTCTTTATGACAAGCCGGAGCACAAGAGCCTCCCTCCGGAGTTTCAACAAATCTAAGAGGAAATTTCACCCCGTTAAAATCTGTATAGTCACGAATCAGATGCGAATATTTAGAAGCATGCTCATCATGACAAGCTCTGCAAGAACGCCCTTTTCTGTCGTTTACATGCAAGTGATGCAGGTTTACCTCTCCATCACGGAAAGAGGTAATATTATGCTCATTTGATTTTATAAACTGTTTGGTTATTTTTTTCTCGCTGTGACACTCAAAACAGAAGAAATCTTTATTTTCTAAATTTGCATAAAAATTCTTTGTAAATGACTTTCTCAAGATGCTAAAATTATTTGAACCGTGCGGATCATGGCAAGCTGAACACCCTTTTTTAGGGTCTTTTATCGGTTTATGCCAATTTGGATTCTCATCAAAATGTTTTTTCATATTCATAAGCATCCCGCCATCCTCATCAGACTTAACCTCTTTGTCATGGCAGTTCAGACATGTAGCGACCGGCTCTTTTTTTAACAGCTTTTTATGTTTTGTCGCATGCGGGTCATGACACTCCAGACAACGTTTTTGGCTTGTGTTTACACCGCCGTGCTTAAACTTGGAGTGCGTTATCTTCTCCTTCTCATCATCATGACAATTTAAACAGAGATCCATTTTTGCATCAAGCTTAAGAAGCGATTTATGGTTTGCCGTGTGTGCTTCGTGGCACTCTAAACAGCTCTTCTCTACAATTGGCTTATGCTTTACCTCTAAACTCATATCTACAAAGAGTTTTTTTGCTTTTGCGCCAAATGTACTTTTTCTATCGTGACATTTCATACATAGCTCATTTATAGAATCACTTTTCAACAGCTTCTTGACATTTGACTGATGAGGGTCATGACAATCTGTACATTTTCCGTCTTTAACAGGAGCATGGTCAAACTCTTTGCTGTAGCGTGTTTTATGGCACTCATAACAAATATCTTGAATCTCTTTTTTTATCAACGCTCCTGGGTTTTTGCTGTTTGAATCGTGACAAATCTGACAAGCCCCCATTTTAAAAGGCTCATGCAGATACTTTTTAAGCGGTTTAAACTTCTCAGGCAAATCTTCAAGTTTAACTATTTTTGCCTCTTTGGCATCAAGCTTGGTGTGATGAGGCATCTCTTCAGCTCTTACCTCATCAGCCTTGATTCCAAGTGGTACCTTAGGTGCATTTAACTCTTTTTTCTTGTCTATAGAACTTCTCATCTCTTTTGAGATTTTAGAAATGTTAATATCTCTAAGCTCCTCATCGCTAATCGTAATATCTGCATCCTCATAGGCATGTTTTGCGTTTTTAAGAGCCTCCGCTATATCGCCCATTACAACAACAAAACGACCAAGCTTCTCGCCGATGCTGTATGTTTGAAACATATATCCAACAACACCGAGTATTAGCAATGCGCCTAATAACTTTGAGATATTTTTCTTCAATTTTCTACCTTAATAGATCTAGATAAATTTGCCGACAGGACAACTCTCCTCGGTAACATTGTCACGAAGAAGTTTTTTTCTATCCGCATGATGTGGGCTATGACATTTATTGCAATCAAGCGCTTCTAGCTCTGAGGTTATCTTTGACTGAGGTTCATGACACTTATAGCAAAGCTCAGAAACAGTATGCGTAACAATCGCCGCAGGTTTTGAGCGTTTTGGAGAGTGACAAACAGAACAAGCGCCCATTATAAAAGGCGGATGCCCATACTTTTTAAACGGCTTCAGCGCTTTAGGCAATTCATCTTGATTTATCTCATCTGTACAACCTGTATTTGCTTCTATATACTCTACACTCATCTCATCAAGCGACCTAGGGTCTCCGTGAGTTGCATTACTAAGAGATATCGCAATATTTTTTGATATTGTCCCAAGACGCACAAGCTTCTCTCCAGCGCCGGTAACTACCGCCAAAATCACAAGAAGAACGATGACACCGGCAGCTATTGCCGGTTTAATATATTTTTTTTCCATCATCAATCCCTAATGCCCTTCATTTTCACTACTCTGTGTCTCTTCATCCGGTGCATGAGGAAGATGTTTTTCCAGCTGATAGTGACCGACATGTTTATGGCAATCAACACACTTTGCATTCTCTTTTTTGCCATCATCGCCGCTAACCAAAAGTTTTTTAGCAAAGTATGCTTTATGAGCCGTAAATGCTTTTTTATTTGGTCTTGTTCCCCGCAGAAGGTTTTCATGACAGTGCAGACACGCAGAGTCATATACCCAGTGGCGTCTCTCTTCACGGCGTTCATGCCAATCTATCTTTGAAGTGTCATGCGTAGTCTCAACCCACACGTCCCACAACCCTGTTTTTACCTTTTGAACCAAATATCCCGCAGTTGATTCATGCGGAAGATGACAGTCGGCACATGTTGCCATAACGCCGCTCTCACCATAACCGCCGTGAATATCATTTCTATAAGCTGCCGCCATCGGTTTCATTGAGTGACACGAGCCGCAGAAATTAACATCTGACGTATGCTTAACCGCAATAACCGTAACAAATGACGTCGCCATTCCAATAACGACACCAGCCACAACCATACCAATAACAACCCATATTCCAAAAGAATATTTTCTCTTTGTTTCTTTATTTATCACTTTTTCTTCTTCCATTTTACTTTCCTTCTCAGCATTATTAAATTTTTTTGATTAATATAAACTAAATTTTTAACAAAAGTTTTGTTTTTGTTTGAATGTGATTTTTTTGTGATTTTTTTCTACTAATTTTGATATTTAATATAACTTTTTTATATAATTGCATCTTTGTTTATAATAATTATTGATTATAAAAAATTAAAAAATCTCATTTTATTTTAAGAAATAAATTTGATAACTGTTGATATAATAACCCGATATAGTAAGATATCCGTGAAGAGGTTGGTTATGAAAAAAGTATTACTAGTTGTTTTTATACAGTGTCTTTTTGTTGCAGGTTTTGCTAACGCTACAGAGAAGATAGATATGAACAAACAAGCTTTTATGTCTGTTAAAGTAAAAGCTGAAAAAGGTGAAGCAAATAGTCAGTTTGCACTTGGCGGAATGTACTATCAAGGTATGGTTACCAATAAAGATTATGCAATGGCAGCGAGCATGTATAAAAAAGCAGCAGATCAAGGTCACATCAAAGCGATGTATAATCTCGGAGTTATGTATCAAAAAGGGGAAGGAGTTGCTCAGAACAACAAAGAAGCAGTTGCTTTGTTTACTAAAGCAGCTAAAAGCGGTGACCAAAAGTCGGCGCTTCATTTGGCAGACTTATACTTCGCCGGTGATGGCGTAGAAAAAGATCATAGTAAAGCATTTCCTCTTTATAAGCAGGTTGCTGACGCAGGTTATCCGTTGGCACAACATAAAGTTGGTTCTATGTATAAAAATGGGCTTGGTGTTGAAAAAAATATGGAAAAAGCAAAAGAGTATTTAAGCAAATCAGCGATGCAGAGCTGTGGAGAGGCTCAGTATCTGCTAGGCAAGATGTATCTTGAGGGGGATGGCGTAGAAAAAGATAAAAAAGAGGCGGAAGACCTCTTAAAAGATGCTTATCTAAACGGAAAATCAGAAGCAAAGTTGATTTTAGACAAAGAGCAGTGGGACGTTGTTCCGCAAGAAGCAACTCTTCCGCAAGAGTAGAAAATGAAAAAGAGTCTATTTATTATACTTAGCGCGGCGACAATCATCTCGGCTACGCCGTTATTTGAGAAGTGTGCCGCATGCCACGGTAAAAAAGGTGAGAGACACTCTCAAGGGTTAACGAAGAGCATCGCGGGAATGGATGTAAAAGAGATAACAAAGATACTTCAAGAGTATAAAGCCGGAAAAAGAAACACTTACGGTCTTGGAACTATGATGCAGGGACAAGCGGGGAAATTATCTGATGAGAACATCAATGAGCTTGCAAAGTATATCTCTTCGCTTCCTCCAATTACAGAAGAAGTGGCAAAGCCGAAGCTTACAAAAGACATGACGACTGAAGAGATTTTTAACAGATGCAGCGTATGTCACGGTGAAAAAGGGGAAAAAAAATCTTTGGGCGTGAGCAGAAGAATTGCAGGAATGAGCGCTGCGGAAATTGTAAAAGATTTAAAAGAGTATAAAGCCGGCACTAGAGATACTTACGGCCGCGGAGCAATGATGCAAGGTCAGGCTACAAAGCTTACTGATATGCAGATGAATGCGGTGGCTATCCTTATAGAGTCTCTTCCACCGGTGAAGACGGAAGAGCAAAAAACTGCTGAAGAAAAGGCGAAAAAAATAACCCAAGAACAGGTTGACTACAACAAGTTTATGGAGGAGTATTTCAGAAAAAGCAAAGACCCAAATGAGACTTTTGAAGCGGCAAAAAAAAGATATGAAGAACACCAAAAAATCTTAAAGGAAAATAAATGAATAAAATCTCGTTATCTATCAGCGTTGCCGCACTCTTAATTATGTGTGGCTGTAGTGACAAACCAAAAGAGAAAGAGCAAAATACTACCTCTCAACAAACACAGAGCGTTGAGGCTCCTCAAAGCATGTATGGCGTAGCTGCCACACAAGAACAAGCTGCCGCGCCGGCTGAGGGCGATGCGCAACTCAACACTCAGCATGTTGCCAAAGTGTTAGAGACTATGAACAGCGGCGGTTATACATACGCAAAAGTTGACGAGAGTGGAACTATTTACTGGATTGCCGGACCGCAATCAAGCATTACGGTTGGAAGCAAAATCTCTTTTCTTGAACAGATGGTTATGACTGATTTTACAAGCAAATCACTAAACAAAACGTTTGACCAAATACTATTTGTTAGCGCTATTGTGCCGACAGACAAATCCGCTCAAAGCACTTCTGCTCAAACTGCTCAAACTGCTCAAACTGCTCAGACAGCACAAGGCAAAGCCGGAGCAGATGCTCATGCTAATTGCAATCACGATAAAGAACTTACTCTTGAGCCGGTTGCAAGCAGTGTAAAAATAGCTAAAAACACAAATGGATACACAATAGAAGAGTTATATACAAAAAAAGCAGCACTTAAAGATAAAAGCGTAAAAATAAATGCCAAAGTAGTAAAAGTGTCTAAAAATATTATGGGTAAAGATTGGATTCACCTGCAAGATGGCTCAGGTGCCGCAGGAACTGATGATATTATTGCAACGGCGGCTAACTCGACTGTACAAGTTGGGGACTCTGTTACGGCAAACGGAACAATTAAAACAGATGTTGACCTTGGATACGGGTACAAGTTCCCCGTGCTTATCGAAGAGGCTAAATTTACTAAATTATAAATTGCACCGCCCTGAACTCGCGTGCCCAAACGGCACGATTTAGGGCTTTGCTCCTCTTACTTCTTTGGAGGAAAATCTTTAAAAAGCTCAGAAATAACTTTCTTTAAGTACTCACTCTTCTCTTCTTGCGAATAGCCTGTTGAGAGTCTATCATTAGCTGTACCCTGCCAAACCACTCTATTTTGTTTAACATCAAAAACTTCTAAGATAAGACTTCCGTCATCATACTCATGAGTTCTAGTAGTTACCCTGACATCAGGCTCCATAGCTATCATGCCAGAAGTGCGAAGAGGCGGGTAGATGCCTACCGGCGGTCTTGTCGTTCCCATATACATATATGGAACGGGTCTGATTCCGATAGTCTCGTAATCCGTCTCTATTTGAGATTTCTTTTGAACATCAAGATGCATTATGATATAAAAATCAGCAGCGCTCTTTTCTACGCTCACATAACCCTTTTCCTGCATATATGCGCTAAGAATCTTGCTTATACGGTCTCTGCTAAAATCTTTACCATCATTTTGATTTGTATATACGACTGAAAATGACGAAAGAGACGAGAACTTATACTCAGGGTCATAGTCAACCTGAATCTCTGCCGTAGAACATCCCCCTATAAAGATAGCAGTAATAACTGCTATTAACCAACTCTTCATCACAATACACCTCCAATTGAATCTATTTTTTCTCTACTATCGGTTTTACGTTAATAAGTTTATCACGATTAAACGATGCCCAGATTACAAGTACAACAATTACCGAAATTACATAGTATATCCACTCAGGAACCGGAACAGGGTCTCCCGCCGCATAAGAGTGCATACCGGAGAGGTAATAGTTAACTCCAAAATAGGTCATAATAACTGAAGAGTACGCTATCACAGAGACTACATTGTACAAGAAGTTCGACTTAAGCATCGGAACAAAACGCATATGCGTTGCAAAAACATAAACTGCGATTGTAACTATGGTCCATGTCTCTTTTGGGTCCCATCCCCAGTAGCGTCCCCATGACTCGTTTGCCCATACGCCGCCTATAAAGTTTCCTATCGTAAGGAGCGAGAGACCGACTATCATTGACATCTGGCTTATACGTGTTGATTCAAGAATATTGACGCTGATTTGTTCACGCTTGCTCTCATTGCTAAGCATAACGTAGAAGATAAGCGAAATAAAGCCAAGAAGCGTACTAAGCCCTAAAAAGCCGTAACTAGCCGTAATAACGGAAACATGCACGGTCAGCCAGTTTGATTTAAGAACAGGAACCATAGTGGTAATCTGCGGGTCAAGCCAGCTTAAATGTGCGACAAAAAGCGTAATCCCCGCGAAAAGACCTGTAGTTGCCACGGCAAGTTCAGATGATTTTGCAAACAAGATACCGGCTAAAATAATACTCCAAGAGATGTAGAGCATTGCTTCATATCCGTTACTCCACGGAGCGTGACCTGCTATGTACCATCTAAGCCCAAGACTAAAAGTGTGTATAACAAATGCTACGATAAAAATAGCAAGTATTACGCGCATAACCATTTTTAGGTTTAGTGCAGGTTTTGCCAAACGAATAAAAATAAGTATCAGCAGAACAAGCCCCGATAACAAATAAACAGGATACAACTTCTCAAATAGTTTCAACTCATTGTATAAAAGCTCTGCCTTGACAAGCGTATTATTAGGGACAAGAGCAGGATTTATCTTAGCTTGATATGCTTTAATCTCATCAATTGCCTTGTTCGCTTCACTCCAATCACCGCTTTGCAGACCTTTAGAGAGCCCCATGGCATTGTTTCTTAAAAGTGCTAAAACTTCACGTCCAGCCTGCTCTGGAAAGGTTTGAAGAGCCTCTTCAGGGAAGTACCATTTATTGTTCGGGTCACCTTGGAGTGGAAATGCATTTAAAAAACGACCAGAATAGACCATATATGCAACATTTACCCTCTCATCTAGCTTAATAAGCTCTTTTTCATAAGTGCCTCTCTCTGCCGGACGCTTTCTCATAGCCTCTTCCGCTAACGGTCCTAAGATATAGTTGCCTGCTCTGTCAAACGCGCTGCCAAAGGCAATAAATTTCTGCTCAGCGCCCATCTTAAACATCTCTTTTAACTTTGGATGAGAGACCTTAATCATCTCAACCTCTTTCCACGGTTCAGGGTTAGAAGCCATACCCAAAATTATTTGATTATGATTTAGCCCAAACATACTGTCTTTTGCAGAAATTTTGTTTAAATACTCTGTTGCAAGAGTATCAAGAGGCTTTATCCTGCCGTCACTGCTTTGAACAAGCAAGGTTCCGAAGTGGTTGGCATGACCAATATCAATATGTTTGATACTCTCCGCCGTAGCTGTTGAAGCAAAGAGCGGCTGAGTGCCAAATAGTGTAGCGAAGGCAACAGCGATTGCAATAATGCCTGCCTTATACTCATATTTTGAACGGGCAAGTTTTCCAAAGTAACTATTTGGATTTAAAACATTTAAAACCATTCCGATTGCAAGCATTATATATCCTATGTAAGTCGGCCATTTTCCTGGATCGTGATTGACTGATAGCACTGTTCCTCCCTCATCCTTATCGTAAGATGATTGAAAAAACAAAAACCCGCCGTAATCAAGAACATTATTCATAAAAATCTTATGATCCTCTTTAACGCCATTCTTCTCATCCAATAGAGTAATATAGCTCTCATAAGAAGACGGGCTCATCGACCCTGGGTACTTTAACATAACAAAATCATTAAGTTTAAGAGCAAACGGAAGTTCCAAAATCTTAGCACCCCACTCTAGAGTTAGTTCCGTGCCGTCATTAAGGGCAAGCACTTCGGTAAAACCTTGATAGCGTTTCCCTTTTCCAAGAAGAGTAACTTCACGTTTCTCTCCATTGTACTCAACATCTACAATAAGCGCCGAGAGCGGCTCTTGGTCCATTTTAAGCTGCTGTTTTGCAGTTTTTGCATACTCGCTTGCATCAACTACTTTGACAAGACCTTTGCTGTAAACCTCTTTGGAAACCACCTGAACGCCTTGCACATTTAGCAGTTGCCCAGCATCAAACGGATACTCCACGCCAGCCTGATAAACTCCCTGCGATTGGTCGCTCATCTTTGTCCAGCTTACATCAACATTTGATACAAAAGTTATGCCGCTTGGAGAGCTCATAAGATAGATTGCAGGTTTATTTGCCTGAATATTTTTATCAAAATATACCGCTAATGGACCGACATCAAAATCTTCTCCACTACTAATTGAGTATCTCTCAGGTCCTTGCGGAGTCATAATAACCAAACCAGCAATAGGCTTTCCGTTTGGATCTTCAACTACTGTTTTTATAGCTTTGCCTATAAAATCTTTGTAAGTGACACTTAGCTCTTTTCCATCAATATCAAGAGATTCTTTAAAATCTCGTCCGCCAAGCTCCGACATATACACAATTTCGTGTTTTATAAACTCTTTCTCACCTTTTTTCGCCTCTATCTGCAAAAAGGCGTCGGAGGAGAGCATACGATGTTCAGTTGCACCCTCACGTATATTCATCATTCCTTCATATCCAAAGTAGCGTGTTATGCCTGCGCCAAGCAGAATAACCAAAAAACCGACATGAAAGATAAGAACGGGGATTTTCTTTTTCTGAATCAGGTTATAGCGGAATATATTTCCCACAATGCTGATTCCAAGAAGTACCTGAACCACTTCAAACCATCTGCTGGCATATACAACCGCCCACGAGGTATTGACCCCGTAGTCATTCTCTATAAACGTTCCAACGGCACTTGCAGCACCAAATATTAAAATCAAAACTACCATTAATTTCATAGAAATTAAAAACGACCACACCTTGCTTATATAACCCATACTTATTCCTTGAATTGATAAAAAAATTAGTTTAACACAGAGTTGCTACGCAACGGTTAATGGGTCTTAATTTTGCCTTTTAAGTTTTGCGCGGATGCATCTTCCAGCGGCTTTGCTTTTTTTTGCTCTACTTTGGGTTTATGGGTGTTTTGTTTTTCAAACACCTCTTCTTGCAGATTTTCCACAGCGACTATTATCCACTGCCCATGATGTTTTTTCAGTGTATATTTCATCTTGTAAAATATAGTCATCGGCTTAAGCGCATAGTCTCTCTTTACCAGATCAGCATACCCGAATGTCCAGTTCTCCAGAGTTCTTATGGTGGCATTGTTCTCATTATAAGCAATCGGAGAAAATCTCAAATCATTTATTTTAGCAACCATAGCTAGGTTGCTAAACTTCCAAGAGTCCGCCCAGACCATTAGCTTGAAGTACGCCTCTTGAGAGAGCATATTTTTTAAAAGCTTAGTATCCCCACTTTTAGTCATCTTTATAATTCCGTAGTTATACTTAAGAAGCGCATCTTTTATGCGCTTATCATCATCTACATTTGATATAGCCATACTGACTTGCGCCGCTAACAGCACTATAAGTAAAATTCTTTTCATACTCAAGCCCTTATGGCATTAGGTTGGCATCATATCCGCCGGCATTTGTACCGTGGCATCCACCGCCATCACAGGCACCGTTAGTTGACCATACATCATTTTGGTCTACAAGCGTAAAAGCATTTTTACGGTAACCGTTCATTGTCAACTTGTTTCCGCCATAGTTATACGGAGCAGGAAAGGTGCTGTATCCAGTCAGCCTTGAGTTAGGCGAACCATGCGGAATTGCAACATGACACTGCACGCACTGAAATCCTCTATTTGCCATCTTATTCCACCAGTCCGTATGCGGTCTGTCTGGGTCATGACAGTTGGTGCAAAAAAGCCCTTGGTCTGTGTTGTTTTTTAAATCATCCATGGTATATAGCGTAACACCGTCTGATTTCATAGGCCAGTACTGATTTACACCTTTTAGGATGTACTTTAGGTTTGAACCATGCGGACCTTTTGGGTCACCTCCAAGCTCATTATCCGCACCGTGGCAGTCAGAGCAGTACATAGTATTTAGCCCTGGATTCTCTTTCCACGGGCTCCAGAGCTGAGTAGTATCAAGCTCTTTAGGCGCGTAGCTTCCGGTACGTGCCAACTGATTTATAACGACTGGATGCCCTGACTTGTTGTTTATATTCATCTCCCATGCAACATCGGTAAGAGGCGTAACTAAGTCACTAGGAGAGACATATCCCGAAGTGTTTATACCCTTAACTGCGGTGCCTATTCCCCAATAAGAGTGGCATTTAAAGCAAATCTGATACTCTTTCTCAGAAGACTCCATCGTTGTAAATGTAGTCGGTTGTGTCCAAGCACTAGGCCATGTAGGCTCTATTCCCGGAACACCTTTAAGCACATTTGAAACAAGATTTGTTGATGCTCCAGCAGCTCCGTACCAAGAACCATCCACTATATGCGTGCCTGCTTTTGCGCGGTGAGGGTTGTGACAATCCATACAAACCGCATGTTTATTTGTCGCCCACTCCATTCCGTCTATTCCAAGCGGATCAAGGTGTCCTGTTCCATAAAGTGCATCAAGGTTTGTATGCTGCGTTCCAGGGAGATTGTCCTCTGCTAAAACCGGATGGGTATAATTTCTGCTTAAAATAGATTTTATATCTTTTGCTCCGCCCACACCGTGACAAGCCGCACCGCCTTCTGTCGAAGCCGCCCCTTGAAAACATGTCTGCTCCAACACCTGTCTGTTTAAATAGCCAACTCCCTGTCCGTTATGAGGTACATGGCAGTTTGCACACCCCAAATCAGAAACTTTGTCGGTTCCGTACTTTGTTATCAGTGCTGCATCGGTGTAGAGTGCGGTTGAGGGCGCATTTTTATGCACACTGTCCGTCCATAATGTTTTTTCATGACAAGAAGTGCAAGTTCCTACAAAGTTTTGCGCAAGATTTGCTCCGCTGTCATAGTGCAAAAATTTGCTATTCTCTTTATGCGGGTCATGGCAAGATGAACACTCAACATACTTTCCGCTGTATCCTGCATATTCATAAAGTTTTATAGGAGCATCCGGAGAGGCTTTTAACTCCGAAGTACGAATCCCGACTCCAAACACTTTTTGTATTGTTGTATTATAAATAGCACCTACAGGATGATGATGCGAGAGATCCGTTCCTATAAAAGTTGTCGCGGTGTCTATAATAGTTCCATCAGGGTCAACTCCGGACATAGCTATGGTCGTACCGTCATAGTCATATCTCAGCTTAGATACCGCTCCAACGGCAATAGTTCCGTCGTGGCAGCTTAAACATTGGCGAGAGAGTGCTCCGGGAGTGTCGTTTGCAGAACCAAGGTCTGCAGCGATAGCAGGATAACCCATCCTTCTTAGATAGTCACTGTCATACATTACATAATCCGTTGTCGGCATACTTCTGTTCCAAAGCGGCTTTCCGATGGCTTGTGCAAAGTGCGGCACATGGCAAAAAACACACACCTCAGTCTCACCGCTGCTGGCTTTTACGGTTCCTGTTCCGCTAATAGATAGATTGTGTTTTGTATTGACAATTGAAGCGAACAATCCGGTAGCTACTGCCAGAGCGGTAAGAAAAAAAACAAAATGCCTAACCTTTTTCATCTTGAACTCCTTGTCTGAGAACTGTTTATCAGTCTAAAAATCTGAAGCCGTTTATTGTTTACATCTGTTATATATATCTCATTATTTGCGGTAATGGAGATATCCTCAGGAAGGGAAAACTCTCCTTTTTTATCACCATACCTACCTAAAACCATCAAAAGTTCGCCGTTTTGGTTGAAAATCTGCATATTATTAAACATCGTATCGCTTACATAGATATTGTTTTGACTATCCAACGAGATGCCTCTTGGACTCCCAAAACAGCCTATCTCATTACCCAGTTGACCAAACTTTCGTATAAATTTTCCGTCTTTGTCCAAAATCTGCACACGATGATTCATCGAATCCGCTATGTAAAGCTTCCCATCACTCCCTACTTCCATAAAAGTTGGTTTGTTAAACTCTCCCTCACCGTTGCCTCTTTTTCCCAAAGAGCCTATAAACTTTCCGTTAAGTGTCGTCATATGGATTTGGTCGGAGAGCGTATCTACTATGTAGAGCTTTTGTCCATCAGGGCTTATGGCAAGCCCTACGGGTCTTTTCAGCTCTTTTAATGAGATGGTATGGCTAAAATCCCCATCTTTTTCAAATACAAACACTTTTGCCCTGACTGAATCAGATACATAGATGTTTCCTTTGCGGTCGGTTACGACATCTATAGGGTATAAAAATTTCTCTTTTTTTGAACCTTCAATAACTGTTATTTCATTCTCTTGTTTATCAAAAATATAGAGAACTTTTGCCACAATATCGGTTACATATACTCTGTCTTTGTCGGCATGGGTTCCAAACGGCGCAATTAACGGCTTTTCATCTTCACCGAGTACAAAGTCGATAACTTTTGAGAAAAAACTTTTTTTTATGCCAAAATCTTTATAATCTTTAATCGAAGCAATATACTCTATTTTTGCCTCATCAGGCGGTGACGGCCAGACCAGCTTTGGCGCATTTGCACCGTAAAGATGGTTACTGCCCAGCATAAAAATTATCATATATATAAACTTATTCATATCAAATCCCTGCTAAAATTCTCTTGTTAACTGCACTCTGAGCAGTCTTCTCTCGTTCTGTATGGTTTTAAGAACACTCTCAACCTGACTCTTATTATACTGATATCCCATTAAAAAATTAGTTTTTCCTGCTCTAAAGTTTAAATTTGCGCTTCCTGAATGATCAACAGTATTGTACATCTCACTAACCCTTCCCTGAGCGCTAAAGTTCCAGTTCTGAAAAAGACGATAGTTCATATTGGCATCTACTCTAGGATTGACGCTGTTTTCTGTTACATCGTCATTTTTTCTGCTTAGGTACTCTGCCCCGACTAAAAATCTAATCTTTCCTCTAAAACCAAGATTGAAAGAAAAATCCAATGCCTCCATTAAGCTGGTAGTTGAGTAGCTGTTTTGTGTCTTTTCACCATCTAAAACAGAAATCACGCTTCTGTCTGACTGCATATATCTTGCACTTAAATTATTATTTACAATATAAAAAAGCTTTGTCAGAAGATAGAGATCCAAGGAATATCTCTGTTCTGTTTCATCTGTAGAACTTACTGTATTATAATAATTGCTATAAAAATTTAGAGTCGAATCAATTGATGGGAGCGATTTGTTAACTCTTGCAGATAAATCCAAATTGTACTTGTCAATTGTTATTGAGGTTGATGTGATGCTATCATCTACCTTCGTATCATATTTGGTATCATTTCTTTGTGCGCCGACTCTTGTCGTCAAAGCAAATGGCACAGCTTCAAAAAAAGTTGTCGCATAGTTATGTGTTGCGTATAAATTTACATAGGAGTTTGTCCCTTTATTCGAGGTTGCATCATATATATACGCCATCGCATTTTCTGATAGTAAAATGCTCTCTGTTAGCTTATAGTTGAACACTTGGTTAATATTTACGGAGTTGAAAATATATTTTTCGCCGCCGCTTGGACTCTCATACTCCATTTTAGAGCCATACACAGAAATGGAACCGTCATAGTCTGCATCTTTTGGATCTAAATATAGGCTAAAATCTCCGTTTATTGACTCATTCATACTGACTTCATCATTCTCGTATGAAGCATTTGAATAAACCCTTAAATCATCCGTTGCATACCAAGAATCGGAGACGCTTACCATATCCATTATTTGATCAACAGCCAAAATCTCATCGTTTATGTAATGTTGTTCATTTTCAAATTCACTATGCACATAATTTGCCTGAAAGCTGTGTTTGTTTTCGCTGAATCTAAAAGATGTATTATAATTGGTGCTTTGCGACTCTTGCAGCATATCATTGGATTCAGAGATTGTTCTTGTGTTACTCGCGCCGTATGTAACCATATATGGCTCAAACTTTATGGTGCCGGTTGCTCCTTCGCCGCTTGTCTCATATATATTGTTTGTTGAATAAACACTATAAACGGTATTTACCGGTCTCTCATTGCGGTTTGCATAAACACTAAACGGATACTCGGTGTCTTTAATAAAATTTAAATCAACCCTGTAATCTTGCCCGACTGTTTTTTGCTTTGTCTCATAGCCATCAGTTGTAAAATTTTCCGTATCGTATCTAAGCAAACCCTCTATTGTATAATCAAGAAGACGGGGACTATAGATATTTCCACCGTATCCAAGTTTAAGTTCTTGTATAAAGTTTTCTTTTGTGGAGTGTTGCGAAGCCATTGTATATTCATCTTCCATATACAAAAAACCGAGACTTCCGTAAGTTCCTTTGTCCGGATATTCATTTGCCGCTAAAAATAGCGGTGTTGACAAACAGAGACAAAGGAAAATTTTTTTTCGCATCTCACGTTTACTTCACGATTACCGAATTTAGCTTTAATCTATCGAGCAACTCTGCTTTTCGTCTATCCTCTTCTTTTTCTTTTAACTCTTTTCTAAGCCCATTTTTTACAGCCTCAAAAGATAGTTGATTTGCCGGAGCTTTCTCCTCAACTTTTACTATAAAAAAGCCTATGTCTTTTTCTATAATCTCGCTCACTGCACCGACTTGCATAGAAAGAGCTCTCTCTTCCACCGCCGAATCTAACATTCCTTTATGCAGATACCCCATATCTCCGCCCATAACACGGCTTGCGTCGTTTGAGTAGGTTTGTGCAACATAGGGAAAGTTTTCTCCTTTTTTAAGCAAAGCCTGTGCTTCCTCTATTTTCTTCTTTGCTTTTTGTTTTCCATCAGCGACAGTTGGGTCATTTTTAACATAAATCAGACGAACTCTGAGTTTTTCAGGTTCCTTGAACTTATACATATTTTTATCATAATATTTTTTAAGTTCTGCATCACTCAGATTTGCTTCTATCTCTTTTATATAGAGCTTTTTCAAAACCTCATCTTTTTTGACTGCTTCCCTAAAGCTCACTTTTGTGAAACCGGCCCCTTTGATACCCTCTTCCAAATCTTTTTTAGAACCATAAGTAGCTGCAAGATTAGTCATAACTTCATCTACTTCGCTATCCGTAACTTTTATCTTCTTTGAAATTGCATAGTTGTACAAAAGTGTCTTCTCTATGAGTGATTCCAGCGCTTTTTCTCGCAAGCCTTTTAGTTTCTCTTCATTTACATTAGTATGAAAATACTCTTTTGGAAGCAGTTTTCCAACCTCTTTGTCTCTCTCGTCTACCGAAATAGCCGTGCCGTTTACTACCGCAACGGTAGATTCCGGTAACAATGTTTTTTGTGCGTATAAAAACGTGCCTATTATGGCTATTAAAAAAAGTTTATTCAAAATCTCGCCCTATTTTTTTTCTTCTACTATTATTGATTGCGGTATTGTTTCTGTTTTAGTATTTTTAAGCTCATTGTACTTCTGCGGATTTTTCTGCTTCCATTTTTGGCTTATATACTGAAATGTCTGTACTCTCCCGCTAAAGCCGTCTGCAACAACCATTTTGTCATCTTCATCTATATAGATGCCCGTAATAAGGCGAAACTGTGCCGGACCAAACCCGCCGCCTCCAAAAAACATAAGCAAATCTTTTCCATACTGGCTGAAAATCTGAATATTGTTAAAGGCACTGTCCGCAACATATATATTGCCCTCGCTGTCTATGCCAACACCTTTTGGTCTGGCAAAAGTGCCCGGTTTATTGCCTACATTTCCAAACTTTGTTATAAACTTTCCGTCCTTGTCAAAAATCTGAACACGAAAGTTTTGTGTATCTACTACTACTATATCACCGTTTCTCTGATCTACTGCCACATTTGTAGGGTAATTAAACTCGGCGTCTTCGGTGCCTCTCTTTCCAACCGTGTAGAGATGCTTTTTTGTGGCAATGTCATATGCTTTAAGCTGATGAGACTTTGTGTCCGTTACATAAAGCCTATGTAGTTTTTTATCAATAGCTATACCCGTCGGATTTGTAAAATCAAGTCTATCCCCTATCACAAACTTTAGCGTTCCGTTTGTATCATAAGCATTTATCCTCTTCTCTTTTGAGTCACTGATAAATATATTTTTGTCTTTGTCAAAAGCCAGACCTATCGGTCCCGCCAATTTTCCGACAGCGCCATTTCCGATTAGCTTTAAATCCCTGCTGTTTTCATCCATGACAAAAAGCATATCTGTTCCCGTATCCACCGCATAGACTTTGCCGTCTTGCAGCCCAACGCCGTATGGCTTAACAATGTTTGATACTTTTTTGGTAGCTTTTGTCTCGCCCAGAAAAAGATCAAGCGCACTAGATTTGTCTTCCGTAGCACCGCCTCTGTATGTGGCAAGATACAATATTTTAGGCTCCTCCGGATGTGAAGGAAAAACTATTGTAGGCTCGACGACATCTGCCTCTTTAGCGGCACAGGCTTGAAAAAATATGACGACAAGGATTTGGATGAGAAGAAATGCGGTTTTCATAAAAACTCCAACTTTGATATAATCTTTACTCATTATAACAAAGAAAATATAACAAAAAAAGCAGAAGAAGGAACTCCCCCTCTGCTTTTAAGAAATAACACTACTTAGCGTGGCACCCTAAACAAAGTTTACTTCCCGCGTTAGTATGACGGAGGAAGTTAACCTCTGTGTCAGTACCTTGAGTTGCATATCCGTTATGCGGATCGTGGCAACTGCCGCACTCCACTTTAGTGTTACGGAGCAAGTTTGCAATTGTAGTAGCTCCAACCCATGCAGTCGTAGTAACATCAGTTAACGTTGTAGTAGTCGCTCTAAGCGACGCTTTGCCGGCAGTATAAACGATTGAAACCGGATGGTCGTTTGAAAGATCTGGATTACCGGCCGTTGCAGTACCAGGAGCACCGCCGATATTACCGCCGTAAGTCGTTGATAAACCGCTAACTATGTTTTTTGTGCCCGCAACAGTGTTCATGCCAGACCCCGGTGCATTTACGATAGAGTCTATAGCACTTGCACCGTCATGACAGCTCAAGCATGCCAAAGACGGACTCGCCGGAGTTGCATCTGTAGCCGTTCCCGCAATCGTAGTCCCATACATAGTAAATGTACCCGATGGCGTAGCTTTATTCCAAAGCGGCGCACCCGTAAAAGCAGTATTTGCTGCGTGAGGCGTGTGACAATATACACATATCTCACCGTTATCTGCAGTAGCACTAGAAAGAAGTGCATTTGCCGATAAGTCGTGCGGACTGCCCGTAATTGTACCCGTAGCACTCCACACCCCTGCAAGCAGAGCCGAAGTCGCAACCGAAAGTACCAAGGCAGGTACTAGTATGACTTTGATTTTATTACTAATCATTTTGTCCCCTTTCACAATAGTATATAAATTTTTCTAATACTATTTCTAATCTCAGTATAACAAATTATTAACTAAGTATTATTGAAGGACATAGATTTTTTTTATATATTTGCAATATGTTACAAAAGGTAACATATTTATTACGAATTGGTTACATTGTGATTTTTTTGTGATGCAAATTACTTTTCGTTTACTTCTTGTGGCATCTTTGGCATACGCCATAAGGCATTGTGCCTTTCATTCTAAGAAGAAATATGCCGCTAGAACCGTGAGGATCGTGGCAGCCACTGCAAGTGAGCTCACGTCCAGGACGTACAGGGTCTTTCCTTCCCTTTGTCGGATGACCACCGTCTTTAGTAGGCGTACCAAACCCAATCTGCGGTATGACATGCTTTCCGCTTGCCTTTTCCGCGTGGCAGGTTGTGCAGAGATCCCAAATGTTTTTGCGAAGAAAGAACTCATTGTCGGAGCCGTGCGGGTTGTGACATCTCTCGCATCTTCCGTCATTAACAGGTCCGTGTCCAAACTTGCTGTTTTGCCACCCATCGACAGTGTCATGGCAGCTTCCGCATGTTTTTGCAACAGGGTCTGCTACAAGATACTTTGAAGCACCTTTATCCTGCATATTGTACTCACCGAATTTTCCGTTATGGCAGTCGGTGCAGAGCCAGTTAGCAGCCGGTGCGTGTGTGTTTTTGGTATTAATCATTCCGCCATGACACGCATAACATGTTGTTTTAGTTACATCTTCAAGCGCTTCATTGTTTGTCGGGATATTTGATTTCATATTATGACAGGAGACGCACTTTTTCTCTTTTTCGTCTTTATGAAAAAATCTTAGTTTATAATTCTCCGCATCCTCTTCATTAACACCCTCAAAAAGTTCTGAGAGAAAGTAAAGCTCTCTGTCACTTTTGTTTACCAATTTAGCATCTTTGTACAAACTAACAGATACCATATTTACTCCGGCTTTGAGTTTGATGGTTTTGCAGTATGTGTTTTTTTCAGGTTTTACTTTTAGTGTGGTAGTTGTATTGTTATCTTGTTTTATAATGATTGTATCAGCTTCTTTAAATGTAGTATCAATCACGAAAGTACTGCCTTCGCCGACATAACGGCTTTTATCTTCCGGCTGAATAATTGCGACTGATGGGGAGACTTCTTTTGCACCGCCGCCAATAGCGGCGATAAGCAAAAGCAAAATATATGTGAGCTTCAAATCCACCTACTTAAGGTTGACTTTTGGTGTTACTTTGTCATAGTGACGACGAGCATGACACGCCGGAGCACATGAACCGCCATTTTCAGCTTCTATAAAACGAATCGGGAAGTTAATCTTGCCAAACTGCGTTTTTGCTCTTAAGTGATGCGGGTACTCTTTTGTACCATGAAAATCATGACACGCACGGCAAGAGCGACCTTTTTCTTTGTTAACATGTATGAAGTGCATATTTACATCGCCGTTTCTAAAGTTAGTTGCCGTTGATGTTTTTTCATCCATAATTTTTTCTTTCTCATGGCACTGGAAACAGATATAGTTATCTTCATCAAACGCCTCATAGAAAGTTCTTGGGAACGGTTTGTTTAACATTCTTAGGTTGTTTGACCCGTGCGGATTGTGACATGCCGCACAATCACCCCAGAGAATAGGACCGTGCCAATCTGGATTATTATCAAGATGTTTTCCTATGTCTGCAAGTTTCTCGCCTGTTTCATCCGTTGTTACAGGCTGACTGTGGCACGTCAAACACAACTCTTTTGAAGTATCTTTAATTAAGAACTTCGGATTTTCAGAGCCGTGCGGGTCATGGCACTCAAGACATTTTCTTGGTCTGTTTAGCGCACCGTGCTTATCTGTAACCGTTTTTGTCCAAACCTCTTTCTCAACATGGCACATAACACACAAATCTTTTTTACCGTCAGCTTTTAACTGAAACAGGTGGTCTTCTGTGTGCGGATCATGACAGTTTGTACACTGATCCTTTACAGGAGGGTGAATATGTGTAGTTTTGCGTAAAAACGTATCCTTGTCCTGATGGCACGATGTGCAAAGCTCGTTTATGCTTGATGCTACCAAAAGTTTTGCATTGTCCGACTCGTGTGGATTGTGACATGTTGTACATGCGCCGGCAGCAACCGGTCCGTGGATAAACTTTTTAGTGTCTTTAGCTTCATGACACATAGCGCACAACTCAGGAGGGTCCATAATCAGACCTTTCTCTCCCTTTGCATCTTTATGGCAAACCGTACAGTCGCCCCACTCATACGGCGGATGCACAACCTTTTTTGATGATTTAAGCTCAGTTCCGTAAAACTTTTGAGCATCACTCAAAGGTGCATCTTTTGTACTTGCAGCAACAGGTGCTGCTGCTTTAGTAGTCTCTGTAGTAGCCTTTGCAGCAAAAACAGCACTCCCACTCAATACCAAAACTGCTGCGATTTTTAATATAAAAAAATGATTTATATTCACTTTTTTCTCCTTTTTTTACCTACTTAGTGATTAAAACGGTCTATCATTTACTGAAACGATGTATGTAGCCATGGCTTGCATCTCTGGATCAAAAAGCATTCTGATTTTGACAAGCTGCGGATTCATAACAGACGCACGGGCAGGATCAACAATAGCTGGACCTTGACCTCTTAGATATGACACAAGCTCTATCTCTCTTCCAAGATAAGCTCTGGCAATAGTAGCGAGTGAGGGTCCTATTGTATCCACATCTTTTTTATGACAAACAGCACAACCTTTTGCTTCAAAAATTCCCTTGCCCTTTTCGGCACTGATATCCTGAGCAATTACAGTAGAAACAAACAGCGCTGAAACAGCTAAACATGACATTAATTTTTTCATCTTGGAACCCCTTATTTTTAACTATTGTCGATTATATCATAACTTTTTCTAATTTTTATACGGATTTTTCATCTTTTATTTTCGTGTTTTTATACTTTTTTTTAAAAATTCTTGCAGCGATACCATCCCCGTAAAAGAGCGCTTCTTTGCGCTGATTTAGGATAGGAGTAGTTCCAGATCCACAACTTGGAGACTTTGATTTTAGTACTATTTCGTCAACTTCAGGATTTGAATTTATAAAAAAATTTATTTCATCTTCTAGTAGTTTTGTAACATCCATGTTTGTATCGTCAGTTATAATTCTGTAGTTACCATCGACTTCAACCACGCTTATTCTCTCTCTTGGAGTACCAAAAATAGGCGCTTCCGGACAAAAAGGAATAATTTCATAATCTTTATATCTCTCTATCACTTCGTTTGAGATTTTTGCACTGCCGTCATAACGGCAATTTTCGCCCAATAAACAGGCACTTATGATGACTTTTTTCTTAGACATTTAACATATTACTACGCTCTTAATCTCTGTCATCTCTTCTATGGCAAAACGTGGTCCTTCACGCCCGACTCCGCTAAGCTTGAGACCGCCATAAGGTTGGATGTCAAAACGCAGAGTAGGCATATCGTTTATAACAATTCCGCCCGCATCGAGCTCAGTGATAGCATGTTGAGCAAGCTTAAGGTCATTTGTAAAGATTGAAAACTGTAATCCGTATGGAGAGTTGTTCATCAAAGGAAGAGCCTCTTCAAAACTGCCTACCTTAATCAAAGAGACAATTGGAGCAAAAACCTCTTCGCAGACAATTTTCATATCTTCTCTAACATCAGCCATTATGCATGGATAAAACATTCTCCCATCCGCGCGGGGAGTAAGCATAGGAGTTGCTCCTTCGTTTATGGCACTCTCTACCCAATTCATAGCTCTCTCGCACGCTTCGTCGTTTATAAGAGGTCCCATAAAAGTCTCATCACTGTAAGGTGAGCCGACAACAAGCTTTTTGCTCTTATTAGCCATCTTGGAGGCGAACTCATCATATATCTCTGCATTTACATAGATTCGCTGAAGAGAGATGCAAACCTGACCTGAGTTCACAAAAGCGCCTAATGAGCATCTAGCAGCAGCAAGATCCAAATCAGCGCTCTTATCTATATATGTCGCCGCATTGCCGCCAAGCTCTAACGAAACTTTTTTTATTCCTGCATTTTTTGTAATAATGTTGCCAACGGTGACGCTTCCTGTAAAACTAATAACCCTTGGAATCGCACTTGTTACAAGCGCACCTCCAACATCTGCATCTCCATAAACAACACTAAGCGCATCTTTTATGGCAAATTCGCTCTCTATAAACAACTTTGCAAACTTATAGGCGGTAAGCGGTGCTTCGGGAGTAGGCTTTAACACAACTGCATTTCCTGCAACAAGGGCTGGGGCTAGTTTGTGTGCGATTAAATTCAGAGGAAAATTAAATGGAGTGATTGCGACAATGACGCCTGAGGGAACTCTGCTAAAAAAAGCCATTGTCTTCTTTCCTGAAGCAAAAGCATCACTGTTTATGGTTTCTCCGTGCATCGTTCTCATGGTCTCGGCCGATAGCGTAACGGTTTCTATGCATCTGTCAACTTCAACTCTTGCAAAAGCAATAGGTTTTCCCACCTCGTCTGTTATGGTTTTAGCCAAATCTTCTCTGTTTTCTTTTAGCTTTTTAGCAACATCCAAAAGCCAGCTGCATCTTTGGGCAACGGTAGTTTTTCGCGCCTCTTTTGCCGCCTCTTTTGCAATAAGAAGTGCTTTTTTTGCGTCATCAACATCACACAATGGAGCAAGAGAGACAACCTTACCGCTGTATGGATTTATCCTCTTTGTTAAGTTCTCTTTTGTCGCCTCGCTTGAGCCAAAAAATATCCTTGCCTGCATGAAAACCCTCCGCTTCTTATATGAAAAATTATAACATTATAGAGTTATATTTTCTATATAGGAGATTTTGTCTGGAGTTACTATGATTGCGTCGTAAACAAACAAGATGTCAAGGTTGCCTTTTTTCATATAGACGTACCCTGTTTTTATAATTTTGGATAATTTTTTCGGGGTTATGTTTTGCACGGCGCTCTCGTAGTCATCCCCGCTTTTTACCTCTATAAGGTGTAAAACTTCATCTTTTATAGCGATGATATCTATCTCGCCGAAACGAGAGTAGAAGTTTCGCTCTATGATGAGAAAACCCATATCTAAGAGAAATTCCGATGCTCTCTCTTCTGCAATATTTCCCTTAGCTCTGCTCAATTTATGCCGATTAGCAGTTTATAATTTCAACTTTTATAGATTTAAAAGCTGCCGTTAAAATCAGCTCATCACTTTTATCTCCAAAAAGCGAATTTACTTTAGAATCTGCGTGATGAAATGTTACAAAGAGGGTTTTTGGCTGCACTTTATCCGTAAGCTTAATCTTAAGCGGTGTTGTCTGCCCAAATTCTGTTTTAAGAATCACTCTCTCGCCTGTGAAATCATGCGCATCGCCCTCATGAACTAAAAGCAAATCTTCGCTATATCTCTCCATCAAGCTTGGTGTCTGCTTCGTCTGTGCAGCGTTGTTATACATTGCTATCGTTCTGCCGGTTGTTAGGTAGTAGCCTGTTAAATTTTTACCGACAATCTCCTCTATCATATTGCGAAGCTTGTATTGATGGTAATGGAACTCACCCAAACCATCCTCTGTTCTAAAATCAAGCTGGTGCAAAATCGGCGTATCTTCCGTATGAACAGGCCATTGAAGACCTCTTTTTCTGTGACGCTGCAGGCGAATATAACTAGCCCCGCTAAAACGGCGGTATGCCACTTCCCGCACCTCATCCCAAATCTCGTTTGAGTTTTTATAAGCGCTCTCTCCACCCATTTTGTTATCCAGAAGCTGTAAAACTTCCCAGTCATCAGGCAAGTCTGATTGTACCAGCGGTTGCGAGAGGTGCAATCTTCTCATAGCATTTACATAAACACCCGTCTTCTCATAAGCCGATTTTACGCCGATGATAATGTCTGCTTTTGCCGTAATATCCGTTACAAAAAGCTCCTGAACCATAATCAGCTCCAGATTTTGGAGCGCGCACTCTATCTTGTTTAGGTTTGGATGGATATGCGTCAGGTCTTCGCCGATGTTTAAAACAGCCTTCAAACGACCCTCTAGCATCTCATCGACAAGTTGCGGCGTCATCAAACCAATCTCTTTTGGCTCTTGGTAGTCTGGAGCAAAATATGGAAGCATTCCCATATCGCATGCACCCTGAACATTGTTCTGTCCTCTTAGAGGCATAAGTCCGGCACCGCTTTTTCCGATATTTCCGGTCATAAGTGCTAGATGCGTTATCGCCATAACAGCATAAGAGCCGTCTATATGTTCGGTAATTCCTAGACCCCAAAAAATCATAGACTTTTTAAGCGCATACTCCCTTGCCACCTTTGGAATCATCTTGCTTAGGTACTCATAACCCTCTATTTGCTCAAAAAATTTAGGATTTGCATACGGGTCACTTAATATCATCTGCTTAAACTCAGCAAAACCTTTTGTGCGCTCGGCTATAAAACTCTCATCGTAAAGCTCTTCACTGATAATTACATGTGCTAGCATATTTAAAACAAGCAGATTTGCCTCATGCGGAATAATCGCCTTATATTTTGCAAACTTGTTTAGTTTTATATCTCTTACGTCAAAAACAGCCATATTGTCATGCTTGCTCGCCATATCTACAATACGGTTGGCAATAATCGGGTGTGCTTCGGTCGTATTTGAGCCGAAAATTATCATAAACTCGCAGTTATAAATGTCGTTGTATGGATTGGTTGCGGCACCTTCTCCGATGGTTGTCCGCATCCCTTTTAGGCTTGGAGAGTGGCAGACTCTCGCGCAGTTGTCAACATGCGGAGAGTTTAGCGTGTTCCGTGTGAATTTTTGAAAAAGATAGGCGCTCTCGCATGAAGTTCTAGCCCCTCCGATAGATGCTATGCTTTTACGCCCGTATTTTGTCTGAATCTCTTTAAGTTTCATGGCCGCAGCGGTTGTAGCACCATTCAAATCGCTCTCATACCAGACGTCGTCAAACTCTATTAGAGATGATGCGATTGCCTCTTTGATGCTAGGATTTTTCTCTAAGAAACTCTTCTTGATTCTCGGAATTCTAAGTCGCTCTTTTGAGTCAACAAAATCAAATCCATACTTCCCTTTTATGCAGAGCTTGCCTTGTGAAACAACCCCATCTTTATGTGCAAAAATCTTCTGAATTTTGTTATCTTTTACATGTGCCGCAATATCGCATCCCACGCCACAATAAGTACAGACACTATCTATTGTTTGAATATTTTCCATATATAACTTTCAGATTTTATTTCTATGCAAAATTTTATCTATTTAACATTAATAAAAGAGGGTTTTTATAATTTTTTGTTTTAAAAATGGCGGAAATGTTTTGAAGAGGGTAATCAAAAAATAGAACCTTGTAGGAAAAGCGTAGAATTTTTTATCTCTATCTATTGCTTTTTTTATGGCGCTTGCTCCGCTTTTAGTATCCAGCAAAAAAGGCATATAAAACTTGTTTTTATCCGTCAGTTCGCTTTTTATAAAACCCGGTAAAATATTTATAACCTTTATACCATGCGGCTCGTACTTATATCTTAGCCCCTCGGCATAGGCATTTAGAGCTCTTTTTGATGAGCTGTATACTTTTGAGCTTGGCATAGAAAAGAGAGATGCCAAAGAGGATATAAAGACGATTTTGCCGCTCTTTTTTTCTAAAAACTTGGGAAGAAGCACTTCAAGTATGGCGTGGTTTGAGAGGACGTTGACATCGTATAGTCTTTTGAACTCTGCAAAGGGAGTGATTTCTAGTGAGTGCCCGAGCGAAATTCCGGCATTTAAGATAACTATATCCACATCCAAAAGCTCTCTCATCTTCTGCTGCAGATTATCAAAGTCGGTTACGTCACAGACTATAATCTCTATATTTTTTGCAAGTGTAGAAAGCTCTGTTTGGAGTTTTTGAAGTCTCTCTTCTCTTCTAGCAAGAAGATAAAGCTCATTCTCTTTGGTGGCGTAAAGTCTTGAGAGGGCTTCGCCTATGCCGCTGCTTGCACCGGTAATTAAGATTTTCAACGCTTTTTACACTATCCTGATCATTACAGGTCTAAAGTTTACAAATTCAAGCTTCTCAAGGGAGGATACAAGATTTTGTATGTCATATTCATAGGCTTTATGCGTAGATATGAGAAGGTTTGCGCTATCCTTGGATGATTGTCTTTGAAGAATTGCCTCAATAGATATGCTGTTCTCTTCAAATATTTTGGTTATTTTTGCCAAAACGCCTATCTTGTCTGAGACATTGATGCGAAGATAATATTTTGACTCTATATCAGCAGGAGCTTTTAGGGTAAGCTTGCCCTCCATCGGTTTGTCAAAACCAAGCATAGGTCTGCTTTTTCCGCTTCTTGCTATGTCGATTATATTTGCAACAACAGCGCTTGCAGTGGCATTTCCGCCGGCACCTGCTCCATAATAGAGTGTCTCTCCGACTTTATCGCCGACTACGCTGATACCGTTCATAACGCCGTCTATTTTTGCTATCATCTCTTCTTTTTTTATCAAGCAGGCGTGAACCCTAAGCTCAACCTTATTACCATCTTTTTTAGCAATTCCAAGAAGTTTTATGGCGTAACCGAACTCTTTTGCAAAAGAGATATCCTCTTGTGAAATATTTTGTATTCCCTCTATAAGAATATCTTCCGGCTTTGCATCAATCCCATAAGCGATACTTGCAAGGATGAGAAGTTTATGTGCCGTGTCAAATCCGCCGACATCAAATGTGGGGTCAGCCTCTGCATAGCCAAGCTTTTGAGCCTCTTTTAAAATCTCGTCATACGCAACACCGTCATTTGTCATCTTTGTGAGCATATAGTTACAAGTACCGTTCATAATACCTCTGATAGACTCAATATGATTTGCCGATAGTCCGTCGCGAAGAGCGTTGATAATAGGTATCCCGCCGGCAACGCTAGCCTCATACTCAAAAGCTATATCTTTTGCTATCTCTTGAAGCTCATAACGATGGTACGCCAATAGAGCTTTATTTGCAGTAACTACAGACTTACCGCTCTTAAGTGCACGTTTAACAACTTTAAACGCCTCTTCAACGCCGCCCATAAGTTCTACAACTATATCAATCTCACTGTCATTTAAGATATCATCGACATTATCCGTGATTTTAATACCTAAAGAGCTTCTATCTTTTTTTAGATTTTTAACCACGCCGCTTTTAGCTACTATGTTGACACCGGCACGAGCTGAGATAACATCGGCATTCTCTCTCAAGATATTTATAACACTCGTTCCAACAGTGCCTACGCCGATTATTCCTACTTTTATCATCTTACTTTTTTTCGTCTTGATATTGTTTTAAAAACTCTTTGATATTACGTGCCGCTTGACGGATGCGGTTGTCGTTTTCAATAAGTGCAATACGAACATACTCATCGCCATATACACCAAAACCGATTCCCGGAGCAACAGCAACACCAGCTTCTTTAAGAAGTCTTTTTGAGAACTCCAACGAACCTAAATGCAGACAGTAATCAGGGATTTTTGCCCAAACGAACATACTCGCCTGATTTTTTCTGATATGCCATCCTGCTCTGTCAAACGCATCAAGCAAAACCTCTTGACGATGATTGTACTTATCTACAATATCTTTTACACACTGCTGATCTCCGTTAAGAGCGACAGTAGCTGCAACCTGAATAGGAGTAAACATACCATAGTCCAACCAAGATTTTATCTTTTGAAGCGCTCCAATCAGCTTTTTGTTTCCGACAAAGAAACCAACACGCCAACCTGCCATGTTGTAGCTTTTAGAGAGTGTAAAACTCTCAACCGCCACATCTTTAGCACCCTCAACACTCATAATAGAAGGCGTTACGTAACCGTCAAAAGTTATATCCCCATATGCTATATCGCTGATAACATAAAATCTCTTCTCTTTTGCCATAGCAACAAGACGTACATAAAAATCCTGTGTTACAGTTGCAGTTGTCGGATTGTGAGGAAAGTTAACCAGAACATACTTAGGCTTTGGCGAGCTCTCTTTAAAAACCCTCTCCAAATCTTCAAAAAACTTATCTTCGTTTAGCTTATAATCTTCATCAAACTCGATTCCAAATTTTGCGACGTTTCCGCCTGCTAATATAAAAGAGTACTCATGAATAGGATAAGTAGGATCTGGAACGATAGCAACGTCACCTGGATTTGTTATAGCGTAAGCCAAGTGTGCATAACCCTCTTTTGAGCCCATAGTAGCGACACACTCAGTTGAAGGGTCTAAATCACACCCGTATCTTCTTTTGTACCAATCTGCAATTGCCATAAGAAGCTTTGGGATACCTTTTGAGACTGAATACCCATGCGTTTTTGTCTTTTGTGCGGACTCGATAAGCTTTTGTCTGATATGCTCAGGGGTATCTCCGTCCGGATTTCCCATAGAAAAATCAATAACATCAACACCGGCTCTGCGCTCAGCCATTTTAAGCTCATTTACCTCAGCAAAAACGTACTTTGGCAACCGCTTCATTCTATCAAATTGTATCTCATCAAACATCAATATTCCTACTCAAATAATTAACGACATTCTATCGAAAAAAAATTACAATTAGTTTATTTTTTTACCCGTTGGCTTTAAAACCAAATCATCTTTAATATTTTTTAAAGTATATATGTCTGAAATTTTTATATAACGCGTATCTTCTTTAATTTCAAGAGTTATATTTGTTTTTTTTGCATCTATCTTCATAACTTTTAGTAATTTTAGAGATTTATCATAATACGCGATATATGGGTACCAATCATTTCTAGCTGAGCTTGACACTTCTATCTTATCTATGCTTGAAACATCAAGCCAGTACGAATATAGCGATCTCTTTAGTTTAAACTCAACCCCATCTTCAAGTTCACTAACATCGAGTTTGGCATTTTTAATATCAATAACATATGTCCAATCAGTTTCGCCGTCTCTTATAACATCAACAATTTTGCAGTTGTTTTTTTTAAGTTCTTGGCTGAGTATTATCGGGTCTGCAGCGTACTCTGAAGTTAAATTTATTTTCCAGACAAATTCTGAATCGTTAAATTTGGACTCTTTTGTCACATATTTGTAGTAACCGATATTTTGCAAAGAGTCACCCACTATTTTTATAAAAAAGAGAGGTGCACCCCCAGTTTTAAAGCTTATGTTTATGTCACGCGGGGTTTTAAAAAAGAGATTTAAAATACCATTGTCTTTAAGAGTTTTAATAACTTTGATAGTGTCAACTCTTCCATCATCTAAATAAAAATCTTTTTTTTGAGAAAAAATAGTATCTATGTATGCTCTGTCTTTTGCAAATGTTGCAGGATTGATTAGGTTTTGGATTTTTTTAATCAGTAAATCTTCTGCATAAGAAAAGGAGACAAGAAGAGTAAAGAGTAAAAATATTTTTACCATGCTTTACCGCTATTTAAATTTTTAAACTCTTTTGAATCTATCTCTTTTAACTCGGAATTTTTATATAAAAATCTCATACTGTTTTTATTATTAAAGCTTGTAGTTACACCATTTATCTCTACATTCATCTGCCCGTGTCCAATGAAGAGCAGCCACTCTTTTGCAGGGTCCAACAAAAGTTCACCTGAAAATGTTTTTTGTTCTCTCTTGCCGGTAGCTAAATCAATATAACCCAGCCACACTTGAGAATTTGGCATAATTTTAAAAGATGGTGTTGCAATAACCGCTTCAGGACTTGGCACCTCTACCTTTTTTTCTTTGTTTAAAGTGCTGTTTTCATCGGCAAAAGTACCATTTTCATCGGCAGAGGTGCTGTTTTCATCTGCAGCTGTACTATTTTGCTCAATTGCAACTACCGATATGTTACTCTGCGCACTCTCTATAACAGTATTGTCAACAGTAGGAATTTCATCATCCGATGGGCTGATAATAAAAATTGCAAATAGCACAAGCAGTGCCACTCCGGCAATTATATAGGTTAATGTCAGCTTTCTTTTTCTCTTATGTGCAAGAAAAACATGAGCTGCTTTTTCTTTTTTAAGAGAGTGTGAGCTATTTTTAAAATACTCTTTTGCTTTATTTTTCAACTCACTCAAATCAACAGAGTACTCTCTCTCAAGAATAGATATAAAACCTGCTAGCTGAACACTGTTCATATCTTCAAAATTTTCTTGCAGTATTGCTTGAATATGAGACCTCGCGATATGCGTAGCCTCATGAATCTTTTGAACACCGATACTTTTTAATTTTTCAAAACCATTACTCATATTCTCATCCTATCCATCAAAATAGCTCCTGCCACACCGACATTTAAAGAGTCAAACTCATGTGACATTTTTATACTTACAATCTCATCCAGCTTAGAACTTACTCTAGCACTTAGTCCCTCGCCCTCGCTACCTAAAAACAGAGCTCTTTTCTTAGCAACTTTCACATCTCTTATATCTTTACCGCCCATATCCGCGCCATATGTTCTGAATCCAGACATCTTAAGGTCGTTCATAACATCGTGAATATTTGTCTCTATGGCAAACGGCATATCAAAAAGCGCGCCCGTACTTGTTCTTGTAATTGCTTCAAGAGGGAGTGATTTCACTCCGCATGCAATCACCCCATCAACTCCTAGCGCATAAGCACTTCTGATAATTGCGCCGATATTTCCGACATCAGTTAAACCTGATAAAACAAGTACAAACTCATAATTTAAAAATCTTTTATAATCATGCAGCTGATACTCATCAACTTCTGCCAAAATACCTTGATGAGAAGCATTTTTACACATTATTCCCGCTGCGTCTGAGGGAATTCTTTTTATCTCAAAACCCATCTTCATAAGTTTTGAGTACTCTTTTTTATCCATCTCTTTTGCAAGATACAAAATCTTGATTTTATTCGGATGGTTTTTTATAATATAACTGATTGGTTGTTTTGCATAAATTAACATGTGGGCATTTTATCCAAAAAAATTAAAATATAGTATATTTAGAGCTTTAATAATCTCTCATAACATGCTTTTGTATTTTCACCTGTTATTTTACTAATGAGTTTTGCTTGAACTTTTTTTGGCAAATCAAGCTCTAAAATATCATTTTGGCTTATTGCACTGCTGTTTTGAGCCTCTTTGGCTTCAATAACCAAAACCCACTCGCCTCTAAGATTTACATCCAGTTTTTGCTTAATCTCATCAGCGGTTCCAAAATAGTAGTTCTGATACCTTTTAGTAAGCTCTTTTGCTAAAAATAATTTTCTAGATGGCTCTTCATGGGACAACTCTGTCAAAAGCTTATCAAGTCTATGCGGAGATTCATAAACAATCGTTGTAAATCCGCTATTTAACGCTCCAAGCAGTGAGGCTGCTCTATCCTTGCCTTTGTGCGGTAAAAATCCCCAAAAAAGCATTTTGCCCTCAGCAAACCCGCTTGCCACGAAGGCTGTCAAAAGAGCATTTGCACCCGGCATGACATCATATTTAACTCCGTTATCTTGGCAGTATTTAACTAAAGCCGCTCCAGGGTCGCTGATACCGGGCATTCCGGCGTCGCTTACATAGATGATGTTTTGCTCAAAAAAAGAGGGAGTAAGTTTTTCTATAAACTCTTTTTCATTGTGAGAATGAAGCGAAATAAAATTTTGTTCGGATTTGAAGATAGTGCTATATCGTTCTTTTAGAATATGGATAAGCTTTTTGGTAACGCGAGTGTCTTCGCATAGAAGGACATCGGCTCCACTTAGAGCTTCAATTGCTCTAAGTGAGATATCGCCTATGTTTCCAATGGGAGTCGGGACTAATACTAACATTTCTCACACAATCTGAACAAGTCCAAATTGTGTTCAGTCACTGAAGCTTCGCCTTTGGCGAGAAACATCATATTAGTATCTTGCCTAGTTTTTAGCGTAACGTTTGTTGAATTTATCAATTCTTCCTGCAGTATCTACCATTCTCTCAGAACCTGTGAAAAATGGATGACACTCATTACATATGTCGATTCTCATCTCATCTTTTTGGCTCTCTGTCACAAAAGTGTTTCCGCATGCACAAGTTACTGTACAAGCTACTAATTTCGGGTGGATGTCTTTTTTCATTTTTTTGCCTTTTGATACTCGGTAGTGTGCGAATATCTATATATTTTTTAAATCCGTATGGGGGCGGATTTTTTACGAAACGGATTTTATCTAAAATTATCTTAAAGGACTATTTTACTTGCAACTGCCAAAACGGCGCTCTCTGAGCGTAAAACCATCGGCGTATCTAGTCTAAATCTCTCAAATTGCGATAGCAACTCCTTCTCTTTGGATGAGAAGCCGCCCTCGCATCCGACTAAAATAGTTTTTATATCACTATAATCACTCAAAGTTTGCTCACAAAAATCAAACACTTTTGTATCGGGATATTTCTCCACAAACTCTTTTACATTTTTACATGTATCAAATTCTATATATGTGCTTCTTCCACACTGCTGCATTGAAGCTTCCAATATTCTATCAAACCTTTTAAAATCTAGTTTAAAGTTTTTCTGGCTTCGCTCACATGAAATAAAAGATATCTTCTGCACACCCACTTCGCAAAGTGATGGAAGAACTTTTTCTATGGAGTTTGCATCTATAACGCACCAGCCTACATGTAGATTTTTTTTGCTCTTAACCTCTTCAACTTTTGAAGATATCAAAGAGAGCTCTGCGTTTCTTGGCTCAACGCTCTCAAGCTTGTACCTGTGCAAAACTTCTATATTTTTTCTTGCTCTAAAACTCAGTTCATCGCCCTCTTTATGACGGCGGACTTTAATCAGGTATTTGTGCAAATCGCCTCTTATATGCAGAGTCTCTGCGCCTGCCTCATCATCAAGTATATATATCAAAACCACATCCATAAAGAGATACTGAGAATTACCAAAATCTCTAAAACAAAAATTTTTAGCGCGTAGGATTTATAGCTATCAAATGCGGTGTCCTCTTTTTTGTTGAGATGTTTTAACCTCAAAGAGCGTTTAACCTCTAAATAAATCAGGATTATTGCAAAAATTATCATTACAATATTTTGCACACTGAACTCCAGATGTTTAGCCGCCATCATTACCACGCCCGTAAAAATAACTATGCCTATAGTCGTTCCAACAATTGGTGTAAATAAAGAGACCGCTCTTGTGTATTTTGCTAAATTTTTTATACCAAAAAGCATAAAAATATTTATAAAAATCACACCTAAAACTGACATAACACCCCAGTTGTGTGTTACAATACTAATATCATACATTTCATTCATGATGAAATTTTACTATAATTATTATAATTTTTTAACAAAAGGCATTGTATGGCTGTTACCATAGAAGAAGCGCTTGAATATATTTACCAAAACAGTGCTCCAAAATCGCTCAAAATATTACCGCTGGAACAAGCTGTGGGGTATGTTATAGCAGAGGAGATTATAGCAACGCACAATCTCCCTCCGTTTGACAACTCTGCCATGGACGGATACGCTGTAAAGATGAAAGACGCTGACAAAGAGGTGAGAGTTGAACATACCATTTTTGCCGGAGATAACTCAAACGAAGAGTTAAAAGACGGGTTTGCCATAAAAATAATGACTGGGGCAAGGGTACCAAAAGGGTGCGAGTGCATTGTTCCCATAGAAGATGTAACAACGGACCATGAATGGGCAAGACTTCCTTCAAATTTAAAATTATTTAGACATATCCGACTACGTGGAGAGGATATTCAGAGTGGGGCAATGTTGCTAAATAGAGGTCAAAAGATTTATGCGCACCACATTACACTTTTAGCTTCACAAGGTGTTAGCCACATCAAAGTTTACAAAAAACCAAAGGTGGCTATTTTTGCCTCTGGAAATGAGCTTAAGATGCACTTCGAGAGTGTTGAACCACACCAGCTCTACAACACAAACTCTCCGACTTTTTTTGCAAGGGCACAGGAGCTTGGCTGTGATGTTGATTTTATCGGAACGGCAGGCGATTCGCTTGAGGAGATACAGGAGTATATCAAAAGTGCACTTGAGAGTGACTTGATAATAACATCCGGCGGAGTAAGTGTCGGCGATGCTGACTTTACAAAAGAGGCATTTGGAGCTTTTGGATGTGATGTGTTTTTTGATCATGTAGAGATTAAACCGGGAAAACCGACAACATTTGGACGCATAAAAGATACTTTAGTTTTAAATCTGCCTGGAAATCCGCTTGCCGCGGCACTCAATTTTGAACTATTTGCCCAAAGTATCATTCTAGCTCTTAGCGGGGACGAGGCAAAGTACATAACACCGATAGAGACAAAAATGGCAAGTGATTATGTTATAAAAGGGGGCAGAAGAACATTGATTCCCGGTTTTTTTGATGGAGCTTCGTTTACACCATATGAGAAATTCTCCCCAGGAATGATATCGCCCTTAGCTGTTTCAAACGCATATATAATAGTTGATGAGAGCTACGAGCTGCTAAAAAAAGGAAGCAGCGTTAAGATAATAGCGACAAGATTTAGTTTTAACTCAAAAGAGAAGAGTGACCTAATTACCAGATAAAAGTTTAAACACTCTTTGGATTTACAAAGTTTTCGCTACTTTTTATCTTATCAAACAGTTTGCTATCTTGCCAGCTATTCTGTATCTCATCACTAAAAATAATCTCATCTAAATTTATAATGCCCATATTTTTAGAGTAGGCATCTTCTTCAAAAGCTTGTGCGTAGCCCGTATCTGTTTCATGAACTATTACGCTGTGAAGCTTTACCTCTTTCTCTCCGTTTATGGTCGTAGTAAGCGATAAAAGCTTATCAATAAACACAAAAAACATGCGTGAAAACTGCTCTGCGGAGGGAGAGACGGGAAGAAGTACCCATCTTGAAGAGTGTTTTTTCATATCTTCTATATACTCTGCCTCATCACCGCTCCAGATAGCAATAGCGTGGTCAAAACACTCAATTATATCTTTCATATTCTGCTTCATAAGCCCAAAATCATAAACCATCTGTCCGTTATCTAAAAAATTAGAAGAGAAGAGGAGCTCCACCTTGTATGAGTGCCCGTGAATGGAACTTCTGCATTTTGTGCTAGAGCATCCTCTTACAACATGTGCGTTTTCAAATTTAAAAAGTTTTCTTATTATCATCAGACACCTCTGTTTTGATTCCATATTCTGATATGAAGTCTATCACTAAAATTGTACCCTTTTGCTTTGCAAAACTCTATAAGCGGCTCTGTATTTGCTTCTACTTCCTCTTTTGTCCCGCCTAGAGGCATACAGTAAACCCCAGTTTTTGGCGCATATGAAATTATCTCTAAAATCTCATCTTCAAGCCCCGCCGTTATGGAATCGGCATTGATACTAAACTTAAAAAAAGCCTCTTTTGCATTTAGGGCAATTGAGCTTATTATCTCTCCCTTTACTCTTTTGCTAAAAGGCTCGTTTGAGTTTGAAAGCTTTACAGAGAGGGCGAAAATGCACTCTTTATAGATAGGGTATTGCTCAAAATCCACCCCTAAAGAGCCGTTGGTCTCAAAGGTAATCCTATGCCCATCTGCATAGAGTGCCTCCAAAAACTCTACAAAAATAGGCTCGTTTGCATATATTAACGGCTCTCCACCGGTCATTACTATGTCTACTCCAAGAGGCAGGTCATAAAGATTTAAAACATTCAGAAGCTCATTTGAGTGATTTATGGGTATCCAGTTTTGCAAGAAATGCTCTCTGTTTACTGCATAGACGGTATCGCATCCCAAAACTTTTGTGCCATCTGGCGCACTATCAACGCAAGCAAACCCCTCACACTTCATATTGCAACCGCCAAAGCGGAAAAAGAGTGACGGCGTGCCAGTGTAGCGCCCTTCGCCTTGAATAGAGTAAAAATGCTCAACTAAATATATCATCAACCGCCCGTCTCATAAAAAGCTCTTGTTGAAACTTCGCCATCTTCACCGCCCCAGCGATTTTTTTCAGGTTTATTTTTCACAACTTCTCTAAGCACTTCTGCGGCAGCTGCGATATCGCCCTCTTTTATGGCTTTGCCAATGCTAAGCGCCTCATCAAAATAGAGGCAAGGTATAAGCTGACCCTCTGCCGTCAGACGGATACGGTTGCACTGCTTGCAAAAATCATCCCCGTAAGGCTCGATAATCCCAAATCTATAACCGTCTTTCATTTTATAGTAGTGAGACGGTGATGAGCCGTCAAATCCCTCATCAATAAACTCATAACGCTCTCTTAATATCTCTAAAAGCTCGTCAGATTTAAGTCCACTTATCTCTTTTGCTGCAAAGCGGTTCTCCATATACTCTATAAATCTTATAGACATGTCACGCTCTTTGCAGTACTCTAGAACATCAATTATCTCATCTGCATTCATATTTTTCATAGGAACCATATTTACTTTTACTTTTAAACCAACCGCCCTTGCTTCATCAACACCCTCTAAAACATTTTTTAAAACATCTTTGCCCGCTATTGCAAGAGCGACTTCAGGTTTAAGCGTATCTATACTTACATTTAGGCGTTTTAGCCCTGCATCTTTTAATTTTTGTGCGGTTGATTTTAATAAAAAGGCATTTGTAGTCATAGCAAGGTCGATATCCGGTGCGTAGTCGTATATCATCTTTATGAATTTATCCAGATCTTCGCGTAAAAGCGGTTCACCTCCAGTTATGCGAATCTTTTTAACACCCTCATCAATTGCTACCTTTATAAATAAAAAGAGCTCTTCAAATGTGAGAAGATTCTCTTTTGGAACCCACGAAAAAGGTTTCTCAGGCATACAGTATTGACATCTAAAGTTGCAGCGCTCCGTCACAGAGATACGGATGTAGTCAACAACTCTATCGTAGCTGTCTATTAGCATAATTGTCTTTCCTGACACTCCAATAAAAATTGGAATTCTAATAATATATATAAGTTCAGTTGTATTATATCTTTTGGAGGTAAAAAGTAGGTTAAATATTCTTTGGAATCTTCTGTCTCGCAAGAGACAAGCTTTAGTGCCATAGCGGCAAGCGTAGCCAAGCAGGGCTTTGCTCTGTTGGCGTTTAATTTTTATTTGCTTCAAGCCACCAAAGGCGGCTTGAATGTTTTAACTATTTTGTAGCGAATTTTAAATCTAACATTGCCCAGAATTTAGTTGTATCAACATAGCTAGTTGAATCTGTATTAAAATCGGCAACTTTTAGCATACCTGTTAGGTTGTTAACACCAGGGATAGCTCTTGTGTAGATTACATCAAGTTCAGTACCATAATCACCAGCTGTTCCAGTATCAGCTTGATAATCATGATAGATAGCTTTTAAAAGACCTAAATCTTTTGAAGTATATCCAAGGCTAACGCTCATATCTTCAAGACCTCCAGCCGGAGTTGCTAAGAACATATCTGCCCAACCGTTATGCGCATGCAGTGTAGCTAAAGGAGTAGCAAATGCAGTGTTTCCATCTGTTCCGTTTGTACCACTTAACACTTCATACTGAGCACCAACTAAGAAACCTGACATATTTGCACCAAGTTCAAAGTTCATATAATCAGCATCTACATTTGCACTTGTGCTTACGCCAGAATTTTCCATACTTGCATCCGACTGTTTAGCGTACTCCGCACGGTAGTTTAACTTAAGTGCATCAGAAACTGCTACATCTCCAGTAAGTGCTATACCATAAGTATCGCTTCCACCTGCAGTTGTAGTTACACCAGTTCCAGCTCCAATCATATAGTCATAAGCAGTAACTTTAAGTTCTGGCATAACTTTATATGAAGCATTTAAAAGCAATGTTCTTGTATCCCAGTTACCGGTAGCAAGAGATTCATGGAATACTCTGTTTACTTGAGTAACATACGAAGCAAAAAGGTTTAGGTTTTCAATTGTATTGTCTGTAAGAGTGTATGCATCAAAAGTTTGAGGCATTTGTCTCCAGTCAACAGTACCAACAAATCTCATATTGTCAAGATTGAAGCCTTGGCGACCAACACGAAGCTTTGTTTTACCCATTTTCATATCAACATATGCTTGAGTCACACGAGTCTGCTCTGAGTCTGCAACAAGGTTGTGTGCAGTTTCTCCATTTACGCCGCTATTATAGTTATCGTTAAGATTACGAACATCAGTCATCTCTGCATAAGCAGATAGCCAATTAGTTCCAAGTAAATCAGCACCCACCCCTAAAGTCAAGCGGTTTGTAAACGCGTTTGCATTTTTAGTTGCATTATCAGTATCTACCATCTCATAACGAGCTCTAACTTGCCCGTTTGCCTTAATGTTAGTTAGGATGTCTGTTCCCTCAGCTTGTGCAGAAACTGCACCAACACCCATCATCATAACCGCTGCCATTGACATTTTAATCATTTTTCTCATTTATCTCTCCTGTTTTGTCTCTTAATCACCTGCAATGAAGTGATATATAAGTGATTAAATTATCACTTATATATCACTTCTAATTATGCGATTCATTAGGACTTGTCATATTCTACACCCCTAATTTTTAAATTTAGTTTAAATTTTGGCTTTTATTGTTAATTTATTTACTTATTGTTGTTAATTGCACAAATTAAGCCATACTTTAAATGGAGGAGTGTTTAAAATGCTTTTTTTATCTGCTATAATCATACTATGAGATTTAGAAATGTTAAAAAAAATACCAAAGCAGCAGAGACAAAAGCCCATCCTAAATATATCTACGCACCTTATGCCAAAAGAGTAAAAGCCTTTATTACAGATATGTTTATGATATATGCTCCAATACTTTATATCATCGCCTATGTAGCGATGAGCGGCAAAGATGATTTTCAGTCATCACAGCTGGCACCATTTATTGGGGTAACTCTTTATGGTCTTATTTACGCAATACTTTTAAGCAAGTTTGGACAAACCCCAGGAAAAAAAGCTTATGAGATTAAAGTTGTAGATGACAAAAGCGGTGAGTTTATTGGATTTTTTAGAGCACTTTGGAGATTTTTTGCATTTTTATTTACGGCGACAACGCTTTTGGGGCTTTTTCTCCCATTTTACAGAAAAGATAAAAAAGCTTTGCATGATTTGATATGCGGCACTCTTGTTGTGACCAAGAAGAGTTAAGTTTATAGTTGCACTGAAATAATCAGCGGATTGAACGCCTTGCTTGAGAGAACAACTCTTGAGCCTACTTTTAGATTTTGCACCTCTTTTTTGCCTGCTACCGCTTTTACAACCTCGTTATCAACCAAAACGCTTACTATGTACAAAATGTCGCTTTTTGCAATAGCAACTATTTCGCCGTTAAATTTGAACTTCCCGCTTATTCCTACTCCGCCAAAAATTTCGCTTGGCGTTCCTCTGTTTAAAACTTTGCCGTCATGCAGCTCATAAACAAAATCTCCCAGCTTATAAACCTCGGATATATCGTGAGTGACTAGCAGAGTGGTGGTTTTTAGTTTGTGTTGAATATTTAAAAATTCATCTTGTAGTTTTGCACGCATAGAAAAATCAAGTGCGGAGAGGGGCTCATCAAGAAGCAAAATCTTAGGTTTTCGCACTAACGCTCTTGCGACCGCCACGCGTTGTTGCTGTCCCCCTGAGAGAAGCTGCGGCTTTAAATCTTTTAGAGAAGCCAGTTCGGTAAGTTCCAAAATCTCATCAACGAGTTTTATATCTTTTTTGTCGTTTAACGCATATAGAAGATTTCCTAAAACGCTCATATTTGGAAATAGCGCATAATCCTGAAAAACAAATCCTATGCTTCTTTTTTGCGGAGGCAAATCTATCTTTTTTGCACTGCTAAACCACACTTCGCTATCAACCGTTATCTCTCCGCTGTCGGGTTTTGTAAGACCTGCTAAAATCCTCAAAATTGTGCTTTTCCCCGCCCCGCTCTTTCCAAATAGGATGGATAGCTTCTCCTTTGGTATCTCTTCGTTTATGGTTAAATTAAATGTACCCTCTGCACCAAGAAGCTTTTTGCTGAAATTTAGTTTTATCATCTGATATCCGAGCGCATAAAGTGTCTGTTTATGGCATAAACGAAAAGCAAGATAGCAAACGAGATAATGAAAAGTGTAAGCGCGTATTGATTTGCAGTAGCGTAATTAAGGGCTTCAACCTCGTCATAGATAGCTATGCTTGCCACTCTTGTCTCTCCCGCTATGTTTCCGCCCATCATCAGAACTACACCGAACTCTCCAATAGTGTGAGCAAACGAGATGACAATACCCGTCAAGAGCGAAGAGCGGATATTTGGAAGCATAACAAAAAATAGTGCATTTACTCTGCTTTTGCCAAGAGTATAAGCGGCATGTGACAAGTTTTTTGGCAGTGCGCTTAAACCGCTCTGAATTGGGTGAACCATAAACGGAAGACTGAAGATAACCGAAGCCACAACAAGCCCCTCAAAACTAAAGACAAGCCTCAAATCAAAATTTCTCTCAAGCCACTCTCCGAGGCTGTTTTTTGGACTAAATGCAAGCAGAAGATAAAATCCCAAAACAGATGGGGGAAGAACCAGCGGCAGGGAGACTAATGCCTCTACTGCAGGCTTAAGGGCAGACTTTGTCTGGGATAAGAAGTAGGCGATAGGTATGCCTATAAAAAGGAGTGTTAAAGTTGTAAATGCAGCCAACTCAAATGTCAGCTTCATAGTTTGAAAAAAACTATCTTCCACTTTTGCCTCCCTTTTGAATGGTTACCTCATTTGATTTAACAAACCAGATAAATTCGCCGTCCTCTACACATCCAAGCTCTTGGCATGACTGTTTTGTAATTATGGAGCTAATCTCTTCACCATCAAAATCAAAAACAACATTTGCAAAGAGCGCACCCGTCTCAACCTCTTTTATCTTTGAAACAAAGGCGTTTCTGGCACTAACTCTTGAAGAAACGGTGGCTATCATAACCTCCATCTCTTTAAAGATAATATTTGCGCTTTGCCCTGTTTGCATCCATGAGAGAGTGTCGCTATCTAAAACTACGGCAGAAAAAATTTTATCTTTTACTTCTATATTCAGGGAGACAAACTCATCAACTTTTTTTATGGATACTATTTTGCCCTCTAAGATATTCATTTTACTTCAAATCCATATTTTTTTAAAATCTCTTTTGCCCCGCTTGAGCCCATAAAATCATAAAACTCTCTGGCCAAGAGGCTATCTTTTGCATATTTTGTTATTGAGTAACCCTGAAGCAGCGGTTTGTGAAGCTTGTTATCTATCAAATAGTAGTCTGGGTTGTCTCCTTTTGAGATAGTTGGCGCGAGTGCAAGAGAGAGAGCAATTACGCCGATATCAGCCGCTCCACTCTCAATAAACTGTGCAGTTTGTGAGATATTTTCGCCGTAAGGTGTGTGTGCTGGGTTGGCAATGGCGATTTTTTTTACCCAAGGCTCTTTTGCTTCATCAAGCGCAAATCTCAAATCAGACGCCCCAAACAGCGTTATGATCTCGGCAGAGATGTGATTTGTGGCTCCCAATATCAAAAATACAAAAACTATCTTTTTTAAAATATCCACTCTTGCCCTTTTGTGTTGCGTTATATATAAATAAATATAACGAAATATTTGAAAAGTTTATCGTTATATATCTTAAGAGATAATGAAATATTTTATATTTTTAGTGATTGTTGTTGAGGGGTAAGGATACTCCTTGGAAAAACCCAAGGAGTCCAGAAAGAGAGCAAAGATTTAGAAGCAAAATCTCTGAAGATTAGTGTAGATCTCTCCACACCTGTTTTTTCCAAAGAAGAGCAAAGATAGCAAAGATTATAATGAAAATCATCACATTTTTACCAACTGACTCTCTCTCATGTCTTTTTGTATCGCCGGCATCAGCCATATGCTCTATAACTTTATGAGCAGCTTCAGCAGTAACACCTACTCTAGGCATTGCCGTACCAGCTAACTGGCTTTGAGGATTCTCAATAAAAGTACTTAAGAAGTGCTCATTACGAGAACGGAAATACATACTTAAATCCGGAGGCAGTTTACCCATATATTTTGTAAGAGCCTCTTGATACTCTAACACTTTTATATCGTACGCCAAAGACTCTTTTTCAAACTTAAACTCAGGTTTAGTTCCGAGTTGCGTCCAGTTTTCATACTTCATAGTATGGCATCTTCCGCAAGCTTCTTCAAATGCCATTTTAGGAGTAAGTTCATCAGCTTTTACAGCTATTGACTGTAAGTATGCAACCATATCAGCAATTTCTTGGTCAATATCTCCGCCAGCTCCGGCAAAAGCAATCATCGGGTGCATTTGACCTTTAGCAGCATCAAATTTGTGTGCAACATTTAGAGCATGCGCAGGGTTTTTGATCAAATCTGCCAAAAATTTAGCATCATAAATAACGCCTGCATTACTTAAGTCAGGTGGATTTACACCGTAGCTTCCAGCAGCAGTTACAGCGTCCATTCCAGCAGGAACACCATCTTTAGAGATAGCGTGACATCCTATACAAGCAGCAGCACCTGTAACTAATGCTTTACCGTTTGCAGCATCACCTGTTTTTGTAAGAGCCGGCAAATCTGCATAAGCAAAATTTTGGCTCTCTACGTGTTTATGCATTTGAGAGTGTGCAAATGGCTCAACTAACCAATAAGTTAGGAGAGTAAAAGCAACAACAATAACCAATATTAAAGGTTCTTTATTTTTCATCCTATTCTCCTTACGCTTTTTTTTCATTCATAGTTATAAACGGAAGTGCTACCCATAAAACTATAAATGCTAATGCAGCAACTAAACCTATAGTGCTGAAAATACCCTCTGGAGGTAGTTTACCCATAGCTGTTAAAACAATCATATCGATTAGTAACAACCAGAACCAGATGCTAAATGCACCACGGCGGCTTGCAGGAACAGCGTTTGGACTTCTGTCTAACCATGGCAATAACATAAAGATTACCTGTGCAAAACCAAATGCCATTAGACCGATGTTTACAGAAAACGGACGAAGAATCTCATACGACCATAGGAAATACCACTCAGGGTAGATGTGTGCCGGAGTTTTAAGTCCATCAGCAGGGTCAAAGTTTACAGGGTCAAGTGCAAATCCATATTGGAAAAATACAAGATAGAAGAAGAAAATCAGGTAGATACCTACAACCATTATATCTTTAGACATAAAGTCATTAGCAAAACGCATAACTTTTGAACCGGCTTTGTTACCAGCTAAATATTTTTTGCTCTCTGCATCAAAATCAATCTCTTCACCGTCTTGATTGTTAACATGGGGAATACGAAGAGCTGCAAAGTGAAGCCCGATAAGTCCCATAATAGCAAGTGGCAAAAGAAGTACGTGAAGCATAAAGAAACGAGTTAAGAATGCCTGTGCAGGAACATAATCCCCACGAATCCACTCAACTAAACCGTCCATATGTAATCCGCCAAGACTAAAGATGTTAGTAATAACCATACCAGCCCAGTAGCTCATCTGTCCCCAAGGAAGCATATATCCACTAAACGCTTCAGCAGAAAACGTAACAAACAGAAGCATACCTGAGATCCAAATCATCTCACGTCCCTTTTTGTAAGAACCGTAGTAGATACCCGTAAACATGTGAATATAGATAATTAAGAAAACAACAGACGCGGCTACACCGTGTACATGTCTCCATAACCAACCAAAGTCAACATCTCTCATAATAGTGTAGTTTACACTGTAAAATGCATCTTTAACATCCGGTTGATAATACATCAACAAGAATATACCTGAAACTAAAAGTAGTGCGAATGTGATTGCTAAAACCATACCCATTGCCCACAAGAAGTTAATGTTTTTTGGAATCCAATACTCAGATGCCATAACTTTTTCAACTTTTTCAATTGCTAAACGTTGGTTTAACCAATCTTTAACACTTGTTGCTTTTGTAAAATGTGCCATATTTTTCCCTCCTTTACAGCGTTATGCCGCTATCTTTCATAGCTTGATATTCAGGTCCTGCTTCACCAAGAATCATTTTATTGCCCTCAATTTTAAATGGAGGAATATCAAATCCACGTGGTGGCGGAACTTTTGTTACCTCACCGGCCCAGTTAAACATACCGCCGTGACATGCGCATAAAAATGATTTTTCTGCAGCGTTATATCCTGGAATACAGCCTAAGTGTGTACATAAACCGATAGCAATCATAAAATGAGAATCGCCGACAACGACATCTCTTTTCTTTTGGCTCTCCGTTTGGCTAGCAATCATCTCCGCTGTTTTTTTCAAAACAAATATTGGCTTGCCTCTCCATTTTTCTGTTATTAGTTCACCCTCTGGATATATTGACATATCAAGAGTGGTAAAACCGGCAGCTTTGACACTTGGAAGCGGATCCCAAGTTTTTTTCATTGCAACCAATGAACCAACAACACCAACACCTGCAACGGCGCCAAATGCTTTACCCATAAAACCTCTACGGCTACTGTTATGCATGTTTGCTCTCTTTCTTATAAAATTAGACGCTGATTATATACTAAAATATATTTAAGCAATCATAAAGTTAAGTTTTCTTTTATAAAATCTACAATTTTTTTAGTAGAGTGTTCCATTTTGGAATAGTTATGGTTATTTACTGAGCTTATAATATCAATAAGATGTGCTTTATCATAATTTTTAACAATAGGCACATTTAGAGTCTCAAACAGCTCTAAAAAATCTGTCGCAGAGTCATCTCTTTGCAGATATATAGGCTTTGCTCCAGCTGCAAGATTTTCAAAAACGGCTTGAGGTGATGCCGTGATGAGAATTTTAGATTTTTTAATCACCTCATCATACTCTTCAAACTCATGATGATTTTTAAACTTATTTCTTAAAAAATCCTCATAATCTAAAAAATAGTAAAATCCGAGCAACAGATCAGGGTTTAACTCTTCTACAAACGATAAATTTTTCTCCAAATCTTTTTCGTAATCATCATCGCCGAAAAAGTAAGAAAGGTTGATTGTTTTCTCCTCTTTGGCAAAATATTTATCATCCACCGCAATAGCGTTGCAAATGCCATTACCACTGAGATAAGGTGAGATTAGGAACTCGCCATCTGCTTTAGAGTCATCTTTGTCATCGCTTACACGGATAAAAGTTGAGAAGTAGTTTCGCATATCCTCAAGCATTATTGGGTTTGCTTCATCCGAATCAAAGATAATCTTGTCACCGTGATTTGCAATTTTAGGGATATTTCTTACCACATCTATGCCTACGGCTTTAGAAACTCCAAAATGCCTTGCCTCGTTTGCAATGCGAAAATCAGAGCAGAGAAGAGTGACGTCAACATCTCCCAAAGCTCTAATAATAGTACATGCGCGTCTAAATCTGTCAAGCCCGATGCGGTGTCCCGTGTGTACGTAGTAGTATAGTTTCATCATGCAGCCTTAAAATTTATCTTTTTCTCTGCTCTATTGTCATATCTAAAATAGTTTGATAATACATAATAAACCTTTAAATTGTTTGTTTATTGGGATTATACATAATTTTATTAAAGGCTGTCTTTTTAAATGTATTTAACAAAGTTTGAGAACAAACATA